>FR893674.1 GCA_000435395.1 Firmicutes bacterium CAG:94 | reverse complement strand
GTCCCGCAGCTTCCCCGCGGGGACTTGGCGCAGCTCCTCCAGGGTGGAGACGCCCAGGTAGTCCATCAGCCGCTGGGAGACCTCCCACAGCGCCTGCTTCCCCGGGGTGGTGTGCAGCGCCTGGATACCCCCGCCGCTTTGCAGGATGGCGCCCCGCGCCATGCCCCGGGCCAGGGGGGAGGAGAGGATGGTCTGGACGCTCATGCAGCCGGCGGACTGCCCCGCCAGGGTGATGGCGTCCGGGTCGCCCCCAAAGGCGGTGATGTTCTGCTGGACCCAGTCCAAGGCGAAAATCTGGTCGAAAATGCCGTAGTTTCCGGAGACGCCTTCCTCTGTCTCCTCCTCCAGGGCGGGGTGGGCGAAGAAGCCAAAGGCGTTCACCCGGTAGTTGATGGTCACCAGAATCACGCCCTTTTTGGCGAAGCCCTCCCCGTCAAACTCCTTCTCCGAGCCGCACCCGTGCAGAAAGGCGCCCCCGTGAATCCAAAAGAGCACCGGCAGCCGGGACTGGGCCGTGGCGGAGGCCGGGGTCCAGATGTTCAGGTACAGGCAGTCCTCGCTTTCGTCGTCGGGCAGGCCGCGGTAGAACTCCTTGCCGTAGAAGTCCATGGAGGCCAGGTCGGCCTGGGGGCAGCGGGGCCCAAAGGCGGTGCAGTCCCGCACCCCTTCCCAGGGGGCATGTTCCTGGGGGCGGCGGAAGCGCAGCGCCCCCACCGGGGGCTGGGCATAGGGCACGCCCCGGAAGATGACGGTTTGCTGGTCTTGGCTCAGGGCGCCTTGCACGGCCCCCTGCTGTGTGGTGATGATGGTTTCCATGAGAGAACACCTCCTAAAGCAGCGTGACGGAATAGTAATTTATTGGTTTTCTTCGGGCGGTTCGCTTTCGTCCCAGGGCTCCTCCAGGGGGATGGGCTCCAGCAGGCCGGGCTCTTCCGGCGGGGGCGGCAGCTCGTCCACTTTCAGCCTGGGGATGAACTTCTTGGCAAACCAGCCCTTGCCCCGGCCCATGATGTACAGCGCGCCAATCACCGAGAAAATCACCGCGCCCACAAAGTTGACGAACAAGTCCTTCATGGTGTCGTGCAGGCCAATGTCCAGGTAGCCAGGCCAGGCTTCCCCGTTTACCACCACGCTGTCCACGGCCACGTGCTGGGCCACATTGCGGCCCTCGGGGTTTAGGCTGACAGAGTAGATGGTGTTTATCCAGGTGTCCTTCTGCATGTCCGTGTGGAAAAAGACGTCCATGCCGTACTCGAAGAACTCCCACACCACCCCCACGGTCATGGAGAAGCAAAAGGCCACCAAAGCCACAAAGGCCGGGGAGAGCCGCACCTTAAACTTCCGCGAGCGGTTGAGGATATCCACCATGGCGATGCCGATGGCGGCCATCAAAAAGCCGTTGATGGTGTGGAGCATGGTGTCCCAAAAGGGGAACAGCAGGTAATACTCCTGGATCTCCCCCAAAATCTCGGCGGAGAAGATAAACAGAAGGATGATGATTTCCAAGGTGTTTGGCACGTCGATGTGCAGCCGGTGCTCCACAAAGGTGGGAATCATAAACAGCACCAAGGTGAGCACGCAGAGAAAGACGTTGTAGTAATCGCCCTTAACAGCCTCCAGCACCAGCACCGCCAGCACCAGGAAACGCAGCACCACATAGATGGTGAACAGAAGGGGGTGCTTGCGCACATCCTGCTTGGCCTGGGCGCGGATGTCCCGGGCGCGCTGGCGGCGCTCCTCCCGGGTGGGCTTGGGACGGGGGTTCTTTTTCATAGCATTCCTCGCTTCCAAAAAAGTGTAGATGGGTTTTTGATGTTTTTCTGGTATTATAACACATTTTTTGAAAAGTCAACAGGGAATTGCGCCCGGCCCCAAGGAAACAAAAAAGAGCGCCGGGAAAGCGCTCTTTTTGGCTGTGCCCTCTTTAGTTTTTCAAACTCTGCATGGGCGCGGGGATTTTCCCGCCCCGGTGGATGAACTCCGCGGGGCTGGCAGGGTTTACCTCCATAATGGGGCCCTTGCCCAGCAGGCCGCCAAAGTCCAGCTCCTCGCCGGCCTTGCGGCCCACGGCGGGGATGACTCGCACGGCGGTGGTCTTGGAGTTGACCATGCCAATGGCGGCCTCGTCGGCGATGATGCCGGAGATGATTTCCGCCGGGGTGTCCCCAGGGATGCAAATCATGTCCAGGCCCACACTGCACACGGCGGTCATGGCCTCCAGCTTGGTCAGGGTCAGACAGCCGGAGCGGGCGGCCTCGATCATGCCGGCGTCCTCGGTGACGGGGATAAAGGCGCCGGAAAGCCCGCCCACGCTGGAGCTGGCCATGACGCCGCCCTTTTTCACCGCGTCGTTTAAAAGGGCCAAAGCGGCGGTGGTGCCGTGGGCGCCGCACTGCTCCAGGCCCATGCCCTCCAGGATGTAGGCCACGCTGTCGCCAATGGCCGGGGTGGGGGCCAGGGACAAATCCACAATGCCAAAGGGCACGCACAGGCGGCGGCTGGCCTCTTGGGCCACCAGCTGGCCCATGCGGGTGATTTTAAAGGCCGTGCGCTTAATCAGCTCGGCAATCTCGGTGAGGCTTTTGCCCTCGCCGTGCTTTTTGATGGCGGCCCGCACCACGCCGGGGCCGGAGACGCCCACGTTGATGACGCAGTCCGGCTCGCCGGGGCCGTGGAAGGCGCCCGCCATAAAGGGGTTGTCCTCGGGGGCGTTGCAGAACACCACCAGCTTTGCCGCGCCGATGCACTCACGGTCGGCGGTGCGCTGGGCGGTCTCCTTGACGATGCGGCCCATCTTCTCCACGGCGTCCATGTTGATGCCCGCCTTGGTGGTGCCCACGTTGACGGAGGAGCACACCAGCTCTGTCTCGTCCAAGGCCTGGGGGATGCTTTCTATCAAAGCGTAGTCCCCGGGGCCAAAGCCCTTGTGCACCAGGGCGGAGTACCCGCCGATGAAGTTTACCCCCACAGTGCGGGCGGCCCTGTCCAAAGCCTTGGCGAAGTGGATGGGGGAGGCGGTGGGGCAGGCCCCGGCAATCATGGCGATGGGGGTGACGGAAATGCGCTTGTTGATAATGGGGATGCCGTACTGCCGGGAGATGTCCTCGCCGGTTTTCACCAGGTGCTGGGCGTAGCGGCAGATTTTGTCGTAGACCTTCTGGCTGGCCTTGTGCACATCGGGGTCGATGCAGTCCAGCAGGGAGATGCCCATGGTGATGGTGCGGACATCCAGGTCCTCGTTGTCAATCATGTTGATTGTCTCTAGAATTTCGTTGGTATTCAAAAGGGAATCATCCTTTCCTTCGTTCCTTCTATAATAAAACGTGCTAGGGGGTGTCATCCCCCTGGCATGACGGGGAGGCAAGCCAGCGCCCCGCACACAGCCGTGTCCCCCCGCCGTCGCTTATACCAAAGGGCGGTACACGCTTGGGGCGGGGTGACAGGAGAGCGCGGTGAAAACCTCCGTGGCATCGAAGATGCCATCAAGAAACCCCCGGCGAGGGTTTCTTACGGAAAATAGTCCACCGGACTATTTTCCTATTTTCCTGCGCTTGCTGACGCTACCAAGACCTTGGGGGCGCTGCCCCCCTTCTCGGCTGCCGCCTCGGTCAAGCGCTGGACCCGCCAGCTTTCTTTCGAGAAAGCTGGGCAAAGAACTTTACCCGCCTACGGCGCGGACGTGCGCTAGTGGTTCGATGAGCACGAGCGAAGCGAGCTGCCATGGGCGCGAATTGACAGCGGAGGCACTCCGCCGCGAATTGCCCGGGGTGCAACCCCTTAAATGCGGTGCATTGAGTTGAAGATGTCCTCGTGCATCACGTGGATTTTCAGGTTGTTCTCCTCGCCCAGCTTGGCGAATTCGTCGGCCAAATCGCCCACCTCGGCGGTGGCGTGGGTGATGTCCACCATCATCACCATGACGAACATGTCCTGCAAAATGGACTGGGTCACCTCCAGCACGTTGACCCCCTTCTCGGCGCAGATGCCCGACACCTTGGCCAGGATTCCCACCATGTCTTTGCCTACCACTGTAATAACGGCCTTTTCTTGTTTCTCCATGCCTAAACCATCCTTTCTTAGGTCTTTCCCGTCCATTATGGGCCAAAGGGGGCGTCCTGTCAAGTTTTTCCCATTCTTCCTTCCCTTTTGGGGCGGATTGTGGTAAGATAAACCCAGGCGTCTTGAAAAAAGCGGGCCTTGCCTGCCCGCCCCACGCCGGAAAGGAGTGCCGCCTTTTGCGTTATCGTTTTGCCTGTGACTGCCACAACCACTCCAGCTGTTCCCCCGATGGGAACGACACCGTGCTGGAGATGCGCCGCCGCGCCCAGGAGCTGGGCCTGTGGGCCCACACCCTCACCGACCACTGCGAGTGCCAGAAGTTCCCCGACCGCTACCGCCCCCGGGTGGAGCGTGCCTGGGAGAAAATGGCCCTGGAAATCCCCCAGGGAGGGAGCACCCGGTTTTACCGGGGCATCGAGCTGGGCCAGCCCAACCAGGATTTGGAGGCGGCCGAACAGGCCCTTGGATGAGCACGAGCGAAGCGAGCTGCCACAGGCGCGAATTGCCAGTGGTGCAACCCCCGCGCACGTGCGCTGGCCTCTTGATGAGCACGAGCGGCAGCGAGCTGCCCAAGGCGCGAATTGTCCCGCACGGCCACGTGCTTAATCTCGCAGCCCCTTGTTTCCAAAGTAGCGCTTATACTTTTCAAAATAGTGGAACTGGTTCTTCTTGTAGTGCACCCACCGCTTCAGGGAGCGGTCCCCCTCGTAGTAGTAGGAGTGGCACACCTTGCCCGCCTTTATCAGGGCCTTGGCCTCGGCCTTCACGCTCTCGCTTTTGACGTAGTCGAAGATAATCTTCAGGGGGATGATGGTCCACAGCACCTTGTTCTTGGCCACAGTGCACTCCATGTCCTTGTGGTAGAGCACGTCGTCCACCAACCACTTGGCCAGGTTGTACCCCGCCGCGGTGACGTAGTAGCTGCTGCGGCCCTGGCGCAGGTTCATCTCAAAGAGCTTGTAGGTGCCGTCCCGGTGGTCATACTTCATGTCGAAGTTGGCAAAGCCCACGTAGCCAATGCCCTCCAGGAAATTCTTCATCTGCTGGTTCAGCTTTTCGTCGTAGCCGTTGATGATGGCCGCGTAGCTGCCGATGCCCTCGGGGGAGTGCTCCTCCAACAAAGCGTTGCCCAGGGCGATGAGCTTTACCTTCCCGTCCCGGCCGCAGTAGCAGTTCATCACCCGCATGTTGCTGTCGTCCCCGGGGATGTACTCCTGCAAAATCAGGTGGTCCTTGTAGCTGGAGGAGTAAATGGCCTCCAAAATGGCGGAGAACTCCTCCCGGCTTTGGGCCACAAACACCTTCTTCTTGTGGGGGAACCGGCAGTTCCAATAGGCCACCGAGTTGGAGGGCTTGATAATGACGGGGAAGTCAAAGGGCAGCTCCACGTTTTTGTAGTTCTCATAGGAGCAGGTGGTGGTCTTGGGGAAGGCGAAGCCGTGCTCGGTGCACACCTGGTAGAAGCTCTCCTTGATGGAGAGGCGCATCAGCAGCTCCTCGCTGATGCACTCAAACACATAGGTGCCCCGCAGCTTCTCCTGGTTGCGCACCAGCAGCTTGATGTAGTTGTCCCCGCAGGGCACCAGCAGCAGTTTTTTGCCGCTGCCCTCGTAGCGTTTGGCAAAGTCCAGCAGGGTTTTGACGAACACCTGGTCGTCCTCCAGGTTGGGCTCCACCACCTCCACGGTGACGATTTTGCTGGCGGTGCAGGGGCCCAAAATGCCCTTGCCAATGGCCACGGACTTGACGCCGTACTCCTGGTGGAAGGAGCGGGCCATGCCATAGACGTTGATGTCGCTGCCCAGCAGGACAGGCTGAAAATCGATTTCCTGGTTCATGATAGATTCCTCTTCCAGTTTCAGAAATGATAAGACAAAGGAGAGCGGGCCGTTGCGCCGCCCTCTTGGTACCCACTTGAAATCCAAAAGACCCGCCAGCTTTCTTTCGAGAAAGCTGGGCAAAGAACTTCACCCACCCCCGGCGCGCACGCGAGTTAATTGTTCGCACAGGCGTGAGCGTAGCTCACCGCCCCAAGGCGCGAATTGAGAGCCCAGGCACTGGGTGAGAAAAAGTTGAAATTCTTCCCCTATCCTATGGCCTATGAGAAAGGAGTGAAGCCCGATGGCATACCGCATCTTGGTGGCGGACGACGAGGCCGATATCGCCCGCCTGCTGCAAGACCTGTTCACCCGCCAGGGCTACCAGGTGCTGGCTGCCTGCGGCGGCAAGGAGGCCCTGGAGCTCTGCTCCCAAAAGCCCGACCTCATCCTCTTGGACGTGAACATGCCCGATATGGACGGCTTTACCCTGTGCCGGCAGATTCGGGATTTCGTCAGCTGCCCCATCCTCTTCCTCACCGCCCGCATTGAGGACGCCGACAAGGTGATGGGCTTTGCCGCCGGGGGCGACGACTACATCTTAAAGCCCTTCTCCAACCAGGAGCTGCTGGCCCGGGTGGCCGCCCACCTGCGCCGGGAGGAGCGCCGCCAGGGCCAGGCCCAGGTGAAGTTCGACCAGGGGCTTGTCATCGACTACGGCGCCCGGTGCCTGTACCAGGACGGCCAGCCGGTGCACCTGGCCAAAAAGGAGTTCGACATTGTGGAGCTGCTCTCCATGCACCCCTCCCAGGTCTTTGGGCGGGAGCGCATCTACGAGTCCGTGTGGGGCTGGGACAGCGAGGGGGATAGCTCGGTGGTGGCCGAGCACATCCGGCGCATCCGCGCCAAGCTCACCGCGGCGGGCTGCGGCGATAGGATTGCCACCATCTGGGGCGTGGGGTACAAATGGCAGTGAAGATAACAGTCCAAAAAAACGGACAGAAAAAGACGCCCTGGCGCCAGCGGGTATCCCTGCGGTGGGCGCTGGTGCTCACCACGGTGCTGTGCGCTTTGGGCGCTTTTCTCCTCATCGCGTTGGAGAGCTGGGGGCTGGAATGGGCCAGGGACGCCCTGTACCTCAAGTACATCACCCCCTACTACGCCGACGAAATGGAAACGGGAGAATACTACTCCGTTTCCCCAGACGGCACCGTCCTCTACGTGGAGGCCACCATGCCCTACGCCTATGTGGACCCGGACACCGGGGAGATTTACCCCATCGAAACCACCTCCCCCACTTTGTTTATCCCGGCGGGGCCCCTGCGGTTTTTCTACAAAAACGTGTGGCAAATCGCCCTGTGCGCCTTTGTCATCACGGCTGCCTTGGCGTTCTTGGCGGACGCCTGGTGGTTTTACCACTGGAAAATCAAAAAGCCCCTGGCCATCCTCAACCAAGCTGCCCAGAAAATCGGACAGAGCGATTTGGACTTCCACGTGGAGTCCCCCAGTGCCGACGAGCTGGGCAAGCTGTGCCAGTCCTTTGAGACCATGCGAGCCTCCCTGGAGGAGAACAACCGGGCCCTGTGGGACGCCGTAGAGGAGCGCAAGCGGTTAAACGCCGCCTTTTCCCACGATTTGCGCACGCCTCTGACGGTGCTGCAAGGCTACAGCGACCTGCTGCTGGATGCGCTGCCATCCGGGGACCTGTCCCCGGAGAAGACGGTGGACACCGTCTTGACCATGAAGCGCAGCCTGACCCGCCTGCAGCGCTATGTGGAGAGCATGAACTCCCTGCAGCGCCTGGAGGACGTGAGGCCCCAGAAAAGCACTGTCCCCTTTTCCTCCCTGTGCGCCCACCTGCGGGAGACCGGGGAAATCCTGGGAAAAGGTGATTTCTCCTTTTCCAGCCAGGGGGATGGGTCCGCTTTTCTGGACACAGAATTGCTGTTCCAGGTGTACGAAAATCTTCTCTCCAACGCCGGTCGCTACGCCCAAAAACAGGTGTGGGTCCGAGCCGCGCTGGAGGATGGCTGGCTCTCTCTCACCGTGGGGGACGACGGGCCAGGCTTCCCGCCCGCCGCGCTGAAACGGGCCGCCGAGCCCTATTACCGGGCGGACAAGTCCCTCTCCCCCCAAGGGGAGCTGCACTTTGGCCTGGGGCTGTACATCTGCCGCTCCCTCTGCGAAAAGCACGGCGGCTCGCTGCAAATCGAAAACAGCCCCGCCGGCGGCGCGAAAGTCACTGCACGGTTTTTGGTACAGTCGGAGGAGAACACATGAAAAAGCAGCCCCGGGAAATCCCAGGGCTGTTTTTATTTGTCCGTTTTTCCGTTCACTTCTCTGGGGCGTAATCCCAGCTGCGGGACAGGGGGCGGGCCAGGTACAGGCGGCCCTTGCCCTCCAGCTGCTGCATGCAGGCCCGGGCGGCGGCCTCGCTGTCGAAGATGCCGAACACCGCCGAGCCGCTGCCGGTCATGCTGGCGCCCAAGGCGCCGGAATTGCCCATCACCCGCTTGATTTCCCGCACCTGCTGGAGCTTCATGGTCTCGTCAAAGCGGTTGGAAAGCCCGCCGGCCACCCGGCGCAAATCCCCGGCGGAAAGCAGGCCCACCATCTTCTCCGTGGCCTGCGCCCGGGAGAGGGGGAACTGGTCTATCAAGGCGTAGGCCCGGGGGGTGCTCATCCCCGCGGGGGGCTTGCACAGCACCAGCCAGCAGTCCGGTAAAGGGGACACTGGCTCCACCTGCTCCCCAATGCCCCGGCAGCGGCAGGTGCCGCCCACCACGCAGAAGGGCACGTCCGCCCCCACCCGGGCGCCCAGCTCCACCAGCTCCTGCTGGGGCAGGCCCGCGTGGAACATCTGGTTCAGGCCGTGGAGCACCGCGGCCGCGTCGGCGCTGCCACCGCCCATGCCGGCGCGGCTGGGGATGTACTTGCGGATGTGGATGGAAAGCCCTTGCCCGGTGATGCCGCAGCGCTCGAAGAAATACTGCGCCGCCCGGAAGGCGGTGTTTTTGGTGTCCACAGGCAGGTATTCCCGGTTGCAAAACAGCCGGATGCCCGGCTTGTTGATTTTTTTGATCTCCACCTCGTCCCACACGGAAACGGTCTGCATCACCGTGTCCAAGGTGTGGTAGCCGTCCTCCCTGCGCCCGGTGACGTCCAGGGTGAGGTTGATTTTGGCGTATGCTCTCAGTTTCATCGGTCGCTCCGTTCCTTCACGCGCCGCTGTCCGAAAAAGCGTGCACTAAAAGTGGAGCACGCTCCAGCGCCGGATGTCGATGACGTGCTTGGGGCACATCTCGTGGCAGCAGAAACAGCGGATGCAGTTTTTATAGTCGATAACAGCCTTCCCCTCCCGGATTTGGATGGTGTGCTGGGGGCAGCTTTCGGCGCACCTGCCGCAGCCCACGCACTCCTTTTTGCGGATTTTCGGGGTGGGGGTGGCTATCTTTTTGGCCGCCGGCCGCAAAAAGCTGGGCAGCCGGTCGATAAAGTCCGTGCTGGAGGCCTTCGCCTTGACAAAGTCCGGCTGGGCCAGGGGGGCCACCGGCTCCTTTACCAGCTGGCACTCCTCCGGGGAGAGGGGCCCCAGGCCCCGGCGGTTGGCCTCCTTCAGCATGAGGACGCTCTCCGGCTTCATCCCAATGAGGGAAGCCCCGCACACGTCCAGGGCGTAGGGGCTTTTGCTGGCCCCCAGCACCCCCATCTTCCGGGGCTGGCCGCCGGTGGGGCCGTTGCCCTCCATGGCCAGGATGCCGTCCATGATGCACAAATCCGGCTGGAGGAAATCGCACAAATCCACCAGCATCTCCGAGAAGGGCTGCTTCTCCGGGAAGCGGCAGTGGAGCTCCGGCTTTTGCAGGCCGGGCACCGCGCCGAACAGGTTCTTCACCGCCCCGGAAAAGCCCACCATGCCGTGGGTTTTCAGCTTGCACAGGTCGATGAGGTAGTCCCGGGTGAGGAAGGGCTCCGCCACCGAGAGCTGGCGGCACCGCTGGGCCCGGGGCAAGGTGACCTCCCGGCTTTTACATTCGGTGTACAGGGCAAAGCCGCAGTCCTTGGCCATGTCCGTGTAGCCGCAGCCCCGGAAGATGGCCTTCATGGCGGCGGGGGTATAGGGGCCGCCGGGGCTCTCGGCGATGAGCACCTCTCCCCCGGCCTTTTGCACGCACTTGCCCACAGCGGCCACCAAGGCCGGGTGGGTGGCGATGGCCGCCTCCGGCTTGGAGCTCATCACCAGGTTGGGCTTGAGCACCACCTTCATGCCGGGGCGAATCTCCTCCCACACACCCAGGGCGGTGAAGGCCTCCTCCATCTGGCGCAGCAGCTCCTCCGAGGCGTAGCCGCCGCACCGGGAGAGCCATACCTTTTCCCCGCCCATTTACAGCTCCTTGAGGAACGCTTCCATGCGCTCCAGGGCCTCGATGATGTGCTTGGTGGAGTAGCAGTAGGAGATGCGCACAAAGCCCTCGCCGCAGGCGCCGAAGGCGTCGCCGGGCACCACCGCCACCCGGTGGGAGCGGATGAGCCGCTCGCAGAACTCCATGGAGGTAAGGCCCGTGCTCTTCACCGAGGGGAACACGTAGAAGGCGCCCTCGGGCTCAAAGCATTTCAGGCCCATATTGTTCAAGCCGTCCACAATCAAGCGGCGGCGCATATCGTACTGGCCCCGCATGTATTCGATGTCGTCGTCGCCGTTTTTCATGGCCTCAATGGCGGCGTACTGGCTCATAGTGGGGGCGCTCATAATGGCGAACTGGTGGAGCTTCGTCATCAGGGAGATAATCTCTTTGGGGCCCGCGGCGTAGCCCATGCGCCAGCCCGTCATGGAGTGGGACTTGGAAAAGCCGTTGACCAAGATGGTCCGCTCCTGCATGCCGGGGATGGCGGAGAAGGCGGTGTGGGGCTCGCTGCCATAGGTGAGGGCGGCGTAAATCTCATCGGAGAGCACCAGCAGGTTGTGGCGCTCCACCACCCGGGCTATCGCCTCCAAGTCTGCCCGGCGCATGACAGCCCCTGTGGGGTTGTTGGGATAGGGCAGAATCAGCAGCTTTGTCTTGTCGGTGATTTTCTCCTCCAGCTCCTGGGCGGTGAGGCGGAAGCCGTTTTCCGGCTTTGTCTCGATGATGACCGGTACGCCGCCTGCCATCTCGGTAATGGGCACATAGCACACAAAGCTGGGCTCGGGGATGAGGACCTCGTCTCCGGGCTCCACCAAGGTGCGCACGCACAGGTCGATGGCCTCGCTGCCGCCCACAGTGACCAGCACCTCGTCCTGGGGGTCGTACTTCACGTGGTAGTGGCGCTCGATAAAGTTGGAAATCTCCGCCCGAAGCTTGAGGAAGCCCCGGTTTGGGGTGTAGCTGGTGCGGCCCTTCTCCAGGCTCTCGATGCCCGCCTCCCGGATGTGCCAGGGGGTGTGGAAATCGGGCTCGCCCACAGAGAGGGAAATCACGTCGTCCATCTCGTTGGCGATGTCGAAGAACTTCCGAATGCCCGAGGGCTTGATCCGGCGCACCGTGCGGTTTACCAAAGAATCATATTCAATCACAAAGGTTGCTCCCTCTCTCGTCAATTTCTTCATAGTCATCGGCAAACACCACGCCGCCGTCCTTGTACTTGGTCAGCACAAAGTGGGTGGCGGTGGAAAGCACCCCGCCGATGGGGGCCAGGCGCTTGGCCACGAACATGGCGATGTCGGACATGGTCTTGCCCGTGACAGTGACGGCCAAATCGTAGCCGCCGGACATGAGGTAGACGCTCTCCACCTCGGGGAAGTTCATCACCCGGCCGGCAATCTCGTCAAAGCCGGTGTCCTTCTGGGGGGTGACCCGCAGCTCGATAAGGGCGGTGGCCCGGGGCACCTCGGTGCGCTCCCAGTTGATGGCGGCGTGGTACCCCTTGATGATGCCCTCTTTCTCGTATTTTTTAATGGCTTTCACCACGTCCTCCTCCTGCTCGCCCAGCATAGAGGCCAGCTGCGCGGGGGTGAGGGTGGCCTGTTCCTGCAAAAGCTCCAAGAGCTGTTCCATAGCCATGTGTAGTTCCTCCTTCAAAAAAAGTATAGGGCGGCGGCCGGCGAAAAGGCGGCCCGGCCCCTGGGATTATTCCAACGGCAGCAAAATGGGCTTGTGCTGCTCGTACAGGGCAAAGTAACGGAAGCCCGCCTCCCGCAGCATCTCCATGCCTTCCTGGATGCCGCGGCCCAAATCGGCGGTGCTGTGGGCGTCCGAGCCCAAGGTGATAAGTTCCCCGCCCAGCTCCCGGTAGCGGCGCACCAAGGGCAAATCCGGCAGGGGGCGGCCTATCTTCTGGCGGTAGCCGGAGGTGTTCACCTCCAAGGCCTTCCCGCTGTCACGCAGCGCCCGGAAGATGGTGTCGATGGCGTCGCTGTGCCGGGACAAATCCACCGGGATGGCGTGGTCGCCCTGGATATACCGCAAGGGATAGGTCAGGTGGCCCAGGGAGTCGAACTTCCCCCAGCGGATGACCTCCAGCTCCTCCTGCCAATAGGTTTCCAGCAGCGCATCGATAAAGCCCCGCTCTATTTTTGAGTAGTCCAGGAAAAAGAAATCCTCATACCCACGGATGTTGTGGATAGAGCCGATGACGAAGTCGTAGTCCCGGCCGGCAAGGGCCTGTTC
>FR893673.1 GCA_000435395.1 Firmicutes bacterium CAG:94 | reverse complement strand
GTCCCGAGGCGACCCATGAGCAGGTGGTGGCCGCTGCCAGGGCCGCCTGCTGCCATGACTTCATCATGTCCCTGCCAGATGGGTATGACACGGTGGTCGGGGAGGGGGGCTCCACCCTCTCCGGCGGCGAGCGCCAGCGCATCTCCATCGCCCGGGCGATTTTGAAGGATGCGCCCATCGTGATTTTGGACGAGGCCACCGCCGGCGTGGACCCGGAGAATGAACACCTGATCCAGCAGGCCCTGTCCGCCCTGACCAAGGGAAAGACGATCCTCGCCATCGCCCACCGGCTGGCCACCATCCAGCACGCCGACAAGATCTTGGTGGTAGAGGACGGCCGCATCGTCCAGCAGGGCACTCATGCGGAGCTGATGGCCCAGGGCGGGCTGTACCGGCGGTTCATCGAGATACGTGAGCAGGCTGAGGGCTGGCGCATTAGCTAACTTGTTGCCCAGAGGGAGGTGTGCCATATGGCTTTGACATCCACAATGGAGGATGATTGGGAAGCTGTTATTATCATTAAGCCAAAAGGGCAATGTGGACCGTATCATGGGCTATGAGAAAGAAAAGCAGACAGAAAAGGGCCACGCCCAGGAACGATGATTGAAAGAAGTATGGTTTGATATGAAAAGCGAATACGACCTGAACAAATAAGATTAAACTGACCTAAAGGGGGGCAAAAGCAACCGGCCGTCCTGTGCGTGGGACGGAAACTCTTGACAGGTTAGTAACAACTAACTATAATAAGGGTAATGACTTGTTGCAAATTCCACCCTTGGGCCATTTCCTGGGCTGGAACGCGGCGCCAAGGGAAGAAGGGGTAGTATGCTTCTGTTAAACAAAACGCTCCTCCGCATGGCAAAAGGCCTGTGGAGGTGGATTTTTTTGATCACAGGCTTAAAGCTGGCCGTGCTGGTGGGCCTTGCCGCTTTTGCCCGGATCATCTCCGGGTTTCTGGGCAATGTGGCATCCCCAGCCATGACGGCCGGAGATGGGGCCAGGGCTGTCGCCTCCGCCTTGCTGACGGCTGTAATCATGCTCCTGCTGGAGCTGCTTACCGGCGAGGCCCAGTACCGCTGCACCGCAAAGGCCCGGCAGACGCTCCGTGGGGGGATTTTCTCCAAAGTGCTGGAGCTGGATGTGGGTAACGTGGAGAAAATCGGCCCGGTGTCCGCCATCACCTCCTCCGTGGACGGAGTGGAGTCCATGCAGGTCTACTACAGCCAGTACCTGCCGGGCCTGTTCTACAGCCTGCTGGCGCCTATTTACCTGTTCTTTCAGCTGTGGCGGGTGTCGTTGGTTCCGGCAGTGCTGCTGTTTCTCGTCTCCTTTTTGCTGCTGCCGGTGAACAACATTTTCCGCCGTCACATTGAAACCCTGAAGACCCAATACTGGTCCTCCATGGAGGATTTGACCGGCTACTACTTGGAGAGCGTCCAAGGGATTACCACCTTTAAGCTCTTTGGCAGAGACGGCCACCGGCAGGCGGTACTGGCGGAGAAGTCCCGAAACTTCAACGACAAAATCATGGAGGTGATGAAGGTGAACTTCTCCTCCTTTCTCCTCACCGATGGGCTGATTTACGGGGCGGTGGCAGTTTCCACCTGCATCGCTGCCGGGCAGCTAGCCGCGGGAGCCATCCCATTTTCCAGCGGGCTGATGGTGCTGCTGCTGTCCTTTGGATTTTTCGGTTCGGTGCGGCAGTTGATGAACGCCACCCACTCTGCCTTGGCAGGTGTGTCCGCTGCGGACAAGGTGGAAAAACTGCTGGCCATCGACACCACCCGCCCCTACGACCCCGCCCTGCCGGTAGAGAAGGAACCCTATCCCGGCATCCGCATGGAGCATGTGTCCTTTGGCTATCAAGGCCGGGAGGCCGCCCTGCGGGATGTGTCCTTGGAGATCCCCAAGGGGAAGGTGACGGCCCTGGTGGGCCTTTCCGGCAGCGGGAAGTCCACCATCGCCTCCTTGCTCATGCGTTTCTACGACTGGGAGAAAGGCCGCATCCTGTTGGAGGGCCGGGACCTGGTCAGCCTTACCCCGGAGGAGCTGCGCCGCCGGGTGATCTTGGTGCCCCAGACGGTGAGCCTGTACAGCGGAACCATCCGGGAGAACCTGCGCATGGCCGCCCCAAGCGCCACCGATGGGGAGCTGCTGGAAGCTCTGGATCAGGTGCGTCTCAAGGAGTGGGTGCTGTCCCAGCCGGAAGGGCTGGACACTTTTGTGGGGGACGCTGGGGGAAAACTTTCTGGGGGCCAGCGGCAGAAGATGGGCATTGCCCGGGCGCTGCTATGCCGGGCGGAGTACATCCTCTTTGACGAGGCTACCTCCAGCGTAGACCGGGACAGCGAGCAGGAAATTTGGAACTGCATCGGCGAGCTGGCCCAAACCCGCACGCTGCTCATCATCTCCCACCGGCTCTCCACCATCCGGGATGCGGACGTGATCTATGTGCTGGAGAAAGGGCAGGTTTCCCAGCGGGGGTCCCACCGGGAGCTGATGGCCCAGCCGGGGCTCTACCGCCGCCTGGTGGAGGAGCAGGCCCAGCTGGAGCAGCAGGGAGAGGAGGAGTGCTGCCATGGGTAAACGATTTGCCTATTCCATCCTCGCCATGACAAGGCGGCTGCTGAAAATCGCCGGGCCGGTAAAGGGGACTTTGTGGGTCTCCACTTTGGCCAGCGTTGTGGGGAATCTTTCCCAAATGGGGCTGATGGGCTTTGGCGCCTTGCTGCTTTTGTCCTGCGCCGGAATGGTGGGCGGCCCGCCCTGGGGGTACGCCGGACTCATGGGGTTTTCCGCCCTGCTTATCGTTTTGGGGCGGTATATCGAAGGGGTGGTCTCCCACGCGGGGGCCTACCGGCTTTTGGCCAGCATGCGGGTGCATTTGTATGGGACCATCCGGAAGCTGGCGCCAGCCTGCCTGATGGACCGGGAGAAGGGCGACCTGCTCAACATTGCGGTGTCTGATATTGAAACAGTGGAATTCTTCTTCGCCCACACCATCGGCCCCATGTTCACCGTGATTCTTCTGCCCTGCGTGACCTTAGGGCTGGCACTGTGGTTCCAGCCCCTGTTCGCTGCCGTACTGCTGCCGGTGTATTTGGTGGTCAGCGTGGTGTTTCCCTTGGCGGCTGTAAAGGCGGGCCGGGGAATGGGCATGCGGTACCGCACCCGGCTGGGGGAGATGAAATCCCTGGTGCTGGAGAGCGTCTACGGCCTGCGGGATATCCAGATTTTCGGCTTTGGCGCCCGCCGGCTGGAGCAGGTGCAGGAAAAGAACCGGCAGGTCAACCAGGCGGCCCATGGCATGACGCTCCACCGGCAGGCGGTGTCTGCGGCGCCCACCTTCTTTGTCTACCTGGCCCGCATCCTCGTGATTGGGGTGGCATCCTGGCTGGCGGCGTCCGGCGCTCCCAACCCGGTGGGGACGGTGGTGCTCTCCTTTGTGGCGGCGGCCTCTTTTTCCTCCACCCAGTC
>FR893672.1:1496-7805 GCA_000435395.1 Firmicutes bacterium CAG:94 | reverse complement strand
GGGCGCATTCCCCGCGAGCCTCTCCCCCGGGAAGCGCCACCGCTTGTTTCTTTTAGTTTCAGTATAGACCCGGCCTTTGAAAAGTGCAAATGCTTATCCGCTATGTTGTAGTATAGATAAAAGGAATGGATTTTGCGGCGGGTGGACCGGAAGGTGGTCCGCAACATCCCACAGGACGGCGCGGCGGCGCAATCCAAGAAAACCCTGGCGTAATGCTGGGGATTTCCTTTTTTGGCATGTCACAGCGGAATTACCTGTAAAAAAACTCTAAAAAACACAGCGGGAAGTGTTGTAATCCTTCCCTGTTTCCGTTATACTGGAGACAGTTCTTGGCACGGGAGGACTGGTATGGATACCCAGGTTACCTTTGGCGTCCTCGCGGGCTGTGTGGCGTTGGCCGCGGTCTTGGTGCTGCTGTCGCTCCACATCCTGCGGCGGGAACCAAAAGATTTGCGGGAGCGCTCGAAAAACGGCGAGATTCTCCTTTTGACTTTCGCGCAAATCATGGCCCTGTACAACGCCGCCCCGGAAAAGTGGGAGATGCAGGTGGACAGCCCCACCTACTACCCCCACGGGAAGGAGCGGGACGGCCTGCTGGTTTTTATGCTGCCCAAAGAGCGGAAGCGCTACCGGAAGTGGTTTGACTGGCGGCTCTCCCACGGGGAGGACGCCGGCCAGTTCCAGATGACGGCCAAGGCGCTGCTCTCCATGCAGGAGGACTTGGCCGGCCATTTGCAGCGGCTGCAGCAGAGCAATGAAAAGGCGCTTCGGGAGTCCTTGGAGGCTGCCCAGCGCATTTTGGACAAACAACAGCAAGAAGGGGGGCGCGGAAACCGGCAAGCATGAAAGGCCCGTTAACGTTACATCCCCGAAACAGGAAGAAAGAGCAGGTGTTTTAGCATGGAATTTCTGTTGCCCTACCTCCCCATTATCATCCCCGTCCTTGTGATTCTCGTCATTTTGCTCATGGGCTATGTGAAGGCGCCGCCGGACCAGGCCTACATCATCTCTGGCCTGCGGAAAAACAGCCGCATCCTCATTGGGCAGGCGGGCATCCGCATCCCCTTTTTGGAGCGGCTGGACAAGCTGTACCTGGGCCAGATGACGGTGGACATTAAGACAGAGCAGTCCGTTCCCACCAACGATTTCATCAACGTATCCGTGGACGCGGTGGCCAAGGTGCGCATCTCCCCGGAGGAAAACGGCATCCGGCTGGCGGCGAAAAACTTTCTGAACAAGAAAGGCAACGACATCGCCATGGATTTGAAGGACTCCCTCCAGGGCAACATGCGGGAAATCATCGGCACCCTGACCCTGGAGAAAATCAACACCGACCGGGATTCCTTCTCCGACCAGGTGATGCAGAAGGCCTCCCGGGACATGGAGAAGCTGGGCATTGAAATCCTCTCCTGCAACATCCAGAACGTCCAGGATGAAAACGGCTTGATCCAAGATTTGGGCGCGGAGAACACCTCCCTCATCAAGAAGAACGCCGCCATTGCCAAGGCCCAGGCGGACCGGGACGTGGCCATCGCCCAGGCAAACGCTGACAAGGCCGCCAACGACGCCAAGGTGGAGTCCCAAACCCAGATTGCCCAAAAGCAGAACGAGCTGGAAATCAAGCGGGCAGAGCTGAAAATCACCGCCGACACCAAGAAGGCTGAGGCGGAAGCCGCCTACGAGATTCAAAACCAGGCCCAGCAGAAAATCATCGGCACGGCCACGGTGGACGCGGAAATCGCCAAGACCGCCCGGGAAGCCGAGCTGAAAAAGCAAGAGGTAGAGGTGGCCAAGCAGGCCCTGGACGCGGAAATCCGGGCCAAGGCGGACGCCGAGCGCTACCGGAAGGAGCAGGAGGCCCAGGCCGCCCTGTTCCAGCGGCAGAAGGACGCGGAGGCCAAGCGCTACGAGCAGGAGCAGGAAGCGGAGGCTGTGAAAAAGCAGGCGGAGGCCGCCCGCTTCGCCAAGGAGCAGGAGGCAGCCGGCATCTCCGCTGTGGGTAAGGCGGAGGCGGCGGCCATCCAGGCCAAGGCGCTGGCAGAGGCCGAAGGCATCGACAAGAAGGCCGAGGCCATGAAGAAGTACGGCCAGGCCGCCGTCATTGAGATGGTGATGAACGCCCTGCCGGAGATTGCCAAGAATGTGGCCCAGCCCCTCTCCAAGGTGGACAAGATCACCATGTACGGCGAGGGCAACAGCGCCAAGCTGCTGCAGGACATCATCAACGGCACCACCCAGGTTTCCGAGGGCATTGCCCAGGGCATGGGCATCGACATCAAGGCGCTGCTCTCCGGCATGCTTGGCGGGAAAGTGGCCGCGGAGAGCCAGGAGCCCCCTGCCCCGGTGGCCGTTGTGGTCCCGGCGGAAGAACCGGCCCCCTCGCCGCAGGAAGCGCAAGAGGCGGAGAAGCCCCAATAAAGCAGAGAAACCCATGGAAGTGAACCAAACCCGGTAAAACGGGCAGTGACCCCCCTGATGTAGTCTATTATCCTACATCAGGGGCTTTTTTTACTGTCCGCACAATCTGGGGCGGTTCACAGCAGCCGGGGGTTTTCCCTTGGGGGAATGGTTTTGTAGGGCGGATTTTGCCCCACGCCGCCTGTGGGTGGGTCTTCCCATTGCTTGGGGATTTCCCGGAAAATGGCAGCGAGTGCTTTTTCCAGGGCGCGCAAAAGGGGCCGGGATCGCTCCCGGCCCCCTGGGTTCTGCTTTAGTTTTCCGCGACGTTCTGGTCGAAGTTCATGAGGATGCTGGCAGCCTGGGCACGGGTGGTGGTGCCCTGGGGGTCGATGGTGCCGTCATCGTGGCCGTTGATGAGGCCGCTGCCGTTGGCCCAGCTCATGGCGGTTTCGGCCCAGCTGCTGATGGCGGAGGCGTCCTCAAACTGGCTGAGGTCCCCTTCCAGGGTCAGGTCGTACTCCTTGTAGCTGGCGTAGTTGTACATCATCTGGGCGAACTCCTCCCGGGTCACATTGGCAGTGGGGTCGAACAGCCCGTCGCCAATACCGGCAACCACGCCGGTCTGCTCGGCCCAGGTGATGGCCTTCACAGCCCAGTCTCCCGCGTCAGCCGCGTCGGTGAAGGTGGTGTCGCCGGTGACTGCGGGCTGGCCCTCCAGGTTGTAGAGCACCTGGGCCGCCATGGCGCGGGTCAGGTTCACCTCCGGCTGGAAAGTGGTGGAGCTGGTGCCGGCCATCCTGTCGTTTTCGTAGACATACTGCACCGCCGCCAGGAACCAGTCGCCGTTGTTCACATCGGTAAAGGGCAGGACGGTCAAGTCCTCGCTGCCCAGCTGGTACACCGCCACGGTGCCGGAGACCTCACAGGCGGCCAGCAGCAGGGGCTCCCCGTTGGGGCTGGAGGCGGCGTCCAGGAAGAGCAGGCCCTCGGGGGCCACGTCGCCGCCGGTGACCCACTTGTCCAGCTCGCCGTCCTCGTACTCCTCAGAGCCCTCCACGGTGGTGCCGAAGTCACGGGTGTTCACGTAGTTGACAAAGGTGATGGCAGCCGGGTCGGTGACGTCGTAGGCCATCACGCCGCCGGTGCGCTCCAGGGCCACAAAGGCGTAGGTCTTGCCGTCCACCGTGCCCACGGTGACGCTTTCCGCCTCAGGGCCCTTTTTGCCGGAGCGGTCGTCCAGCACGGCGTTGTCGTTGGAGGCGTTGAAGTACTCGGGCACGTACTGGGCGGTGAGGGCTTCGAAATCGTCGCCGCTGGTGAACACTTCCTCCAGGCCGTTCTCGGTGGCCTGGAACACGGTGAAGCTGCGGCCGCCGAACACGTAATCCTTCTCAGGGTCCAGGCCGTCGAAATCCTCGGTCTTGAAAAAGACCACCTTGCCCTCCAGGCCGGAGTTCTCCGCGGTGATGGCGCCGGTGGGAGAGGTCACGCCCTCCTCGCCGAAGTCGCGCTCGTCCTCGCTGAGGTAGAAGGTGCCCTGGTCCTCGTCGCCCCACTCCCGGGCGTCGCCCTCGTTGGCGGTGACCAGGTAGGTGGTGCCCTCCACGGTGAAGGCGGCGATGCCGTCGGGCATGCGGATGCCCAGCAGGCTCTCATAGGTCTGGGGGTCGTAGGCGTCGTCCTTCTTGTCCAGGTCGATGGCGGTGGTGCTGTGGTCCTCAAAGCCGGCGGAGTACACGCCCTCAAAGGCCTGGGACTCGATGTCCAGCACGGCGATGGCGTTGTTCTCCTGGAGGGTCACATAGGCCTTGCCGCCGGAGACGGCGATGTACTCCGGCTCCAGGTCCACAGAGGGGGCGCTGCCCTTTTTCAGGACGATGCCATCCTCGGCCAGCTGGTCCCGCTGGCTGTCGAAAGCGGAGAAGTCTACCACGGTGCTCTCCTGGGCTTCCACATCCACCACAGTGACGGAGCCCTTGGGGTCGGCGATGTCTTCCCCGTAGCCCTCCCGGGGCTCGCCCTCGTCCGCGGTCAGCACCACGCCGTCCCCGGCGAAGGTGACCATGTCAGGCTGGGCGCCGGTCTCCACCAAAGCCTCCAAGGTGAGGGTGCCGTCCTCCTCACAGGTGAACAGGGCCACCCGGCCGGCGTCGTTGGAGCCCTGGGCCTGGAGGGCGGCGGCCAAGGTGGTGCTGTCCGGGGAAATGGCCACGGAGGTCATGTCGCCGTACTGGAAGGTGCTGTCCTCCGCCTCCACCAGCGCTTTCACATCGATTTCCGTCCCGGTGAGCTCCTCCACATGGGCGCCCGCGGTGAGGCCCGCCAGAGGGATAGCCGCCAGCTTGCCGCTTTGGCCGTTGATGGCGTAGGCCCACTCCGTCGCCTGGTTGTAGGCAACAATTTCCATCACGCCGCCATCCACGTTGTACTGGCCCGCGCTGTACCGGGCGATTTGGGTCAGGTTCAGCGCTGCCGTGCCGTTTTCATAGCCGCCGGTGGGAACCCCCTGGGCGGAAGCCGCGGTCCCCAGCTGCAAGGCAAGGCCAAGGCCCAGGGCCAGGGAAGCGGCGCGTTTTGCTTTGTGCTTCATGGTAAATTCCTCCTGTTTCACGTTTGCTGGCTGGGAGGCTGTCCCCGCGCAGCTGGACTATCCATGTACAGTATACAGGAAAGTTCCCCCAGGTTCAGGGCAGCCCAGGTGAAATGGAAGAAAAACATGTGTAAAGACCCGCCGTTTTTTCTCCGCCTGCTCCCGTCTGGAATGGGAAAGGCATTGCCCCAGGCAAAAGACTTTTCCCGGGGAAAAAGGCTTTCCCACCCCCCTTCCCAGGGTACGCGCATATTTTACACAATCCTAACCTGATTCTAACAAAGGCCTTGTTTCCCTTTTGGGGAAAATCCGGTACACTGGTGACGATTGGAAATACAGGTTTCTGTAAAAAAAAGTTGGTTTCGACCCCGCTTTTTTTACATCTGCCCCGTATTCTACCAGTAGGAAGGTCTGGTATTATGAATGAGGAACATGGGATTTTAGAACAAGTGTACGCGGCCAAGGAAAGCGTGCAGGCGGCAGACCAGCTCATTGGCGACTACCTCCCCTTCATCCGGGCGGAGACGGCGAAATTTTTAAAGCGCCCGCCCGAGGAGGGCCGGGACGATGAACTGAGCATCGCCATGATTGCCTTTCATGAGGCCATTGGCGGCTACGCCAAGCACAGGGGTTCTTTTTTAAAGTATGCCTCCATGCTCATCCGCAGCCGCCTGATTGACTACGCCCGCAAGGAGCGGCGCCACCGGCAGACAGTGTCCTTAGACGCGCCCGCCGCCGGGGAGGAAAGCGCCTCTTTGGGGGAGACCCTGCCCGAGGAGCGGGACCACCCCGCGGAATCCGCCCACAGGCAGGCCACCCGGCAGGAGATTGAGGAGCTTTCCCGGCAGATGGAAAGCTTTGGCGTCAGCCTGTCCGACGTGGCGGACAACTGCCCCAAGCAGCAGCGCACGCTGCAGGCCTGCCGGAAGGCCCTGGCCTACGCCCGGGAGAACAGCTGGCTGCTGGAGGAGCTGGTACAGGGGAAGAAGCTGCCCCTGGCGAAGCTCTCCGACGGCAGCGGCGTGGAGCGGAAAACCTTGGAGCGCCACCGGAAATACCTGGTGGCCCTGCTGCTGATTTACACCAACGGGTATGAAATCATCCGGGGGCATTTGGCCCAGGTGATGGAAGGAGGCGAAGCCCAGTGAGCTATCTGGTGATGGAATGCCGCAGAAGTTACGCGGTCCTGCTGGACCAAGAGGGGCGGTTTGTGAAGGCGGCCAACCTCCGCTATGAGGTGGGCCAGACCGTTTTCGACCCGGTGCTGCTGGAGGAGCCCGCCCCCAAGCTGAAGCTGCTGCCCTGGATTGGCGGCGGGG
>FR893672.1:983-1488 GCA_000435395.1 Firmicutes bacterium CAG:94 | reverse complement strand
TGCTGCCCTGGATTGGCGGCGGGGCGGCGGGGCTGGCCGCGCTTGCCGCAGCCCTGGTGTTTGCCGTCATTTTGCCCCTGTACCACCAGGCGGTGGATGTGTACTCCTCCATCTACCTGACCATCAACCCCCAGGTGCAGATGGATTTGAACCACGCCGGGGACGTGGTGGAGCTCACCGGCACCAACCGGGACGGCGTCCTGCTGCTGGAGGGCTACGACCACACCGGCAAGGACCGCCTGACCGTGGCAGACGAACTGGTGGACCGCGCCATTGACATGGGCTTTTTGGAGGACGGCGGCACGGTGAACTTCTCCATCGACACACCGGAGGAAAGCCTTTTCCAAGAGTATGGCATGGAGCTGCGGGACGAGGTGACCCACCACCTGGAGGGCCGGGTGGCCGTGGAAGTGCAGGTGGTGCACTACTCCCAGGAGGAGGTGGAGACCATGGCCCAGGCCACGCCAGCGGCCACACCCACCCCCCCGCCAGCGCCTACCGCGAC
>FR893672.1:0-954 GCA_000435395.1 Firmicutes bacterium CAG:94 | reverse complement strand
CCCACGGCTTCCCCAACGCCCACCCCTGCGCCTACCGCCACACCGGCGCCCCAGGCCGCCTACCAGGACACGGACTACGGCCCCGGCAGCGACGGCGTCACCGACTACGCCCCGCCTGCCCAGACACAGCCCCAAGCCCCCAGCGGGGATTCCGGCTATGACGGCGGCTCTAACTACGGCGGGGACTCCAACTATGGGGGAGATTCCGGCTACGATACTGGCGATGACGATTGAGGATAGGCTCCCGCCCGGCGCGGGGGCCTTTTCCATGGCTGGAACTTTTTTCCATTTTTTGTTCCGCCACCCCGTTTTTCCCTCTCCGCCCCCGTATTCTACGGATGTAAGGCAAAACAAAGCCACACAAACGAGAGGAGAAATTAACCATGAAAAGAAGAAAGATTTTAGCGGCGGCGTCTTCCCTGGCTGTTTTGGCGGCCCTTCTCACCGGCTGCGGCGCCCAGCCCCAAGAGAGCAGCGTCACGGCCGGTGTGCTCACCCTGCGGGTGAACCCGGAAATCGCAATCCACTACAACCAGTCCGGCAAGGTGGTGGCCCTGGAAGGGGATAACCAGGACGGCCGGGAGATTGTGGAAGCCTACCCCGACTACATCGGCAAGGACTGCGAGGTGGTAGTCCAGGAGCTGGTGGAGGAAATCCACGCGGCCGGCTGGAGGAAAGCCACGCGGCCGGCTACTTTGTAGAGGAAGTGGAGGGCCACCCCCGCCGGGTGGTGCTGGAGCTGGACGATGACTCCCAGGAGCCCCGGGAGGACTTTTTGGAGGACATGAGCCGCAGCGCGCAGGATGCCCTGGAGGGGCTGTCCTTGGGCTCCACCGTGGTGGTGGAGGACGACGGCGCTGCTGTGTCCCCCTCGCCCAAAGCGTCAGAAGCGCCGGTGGGAGCCAGCGACTACAACGACACGGACTATGGCCCCAACAACGACGGCGTCACCGA
>FR893671.1 GCA_000435395.1 Firmicutes bacterium CAG:94 | reverse complement strand
CCTGCCGATTCTGCCCCCTTCCGGGTCTGGGGTGCCGGCGGTGACGCCAAGCCTTTGCAGCCCCAGGGAATTGACCACCCCCATGTGCCCAGAGGCGTGGGTGACCATGGCCGGGCAGTCCGGCAGGGCGGCGTCCAGCTCCCCCTTGGTGGGATGGCGGCCCTCCCGCAGGTCGTTTGGGTCGTACCCAAAGCCGATGACCCACTCCCCGGCGGGGATGGCCCACCGCTCCCGGAAGGCTTTCATCCGCCGGCCCATCTCCTCCAGGCTGCCGCACCCGGAGAGCTGGCACAGCCCCAAAGTCTGGGCCAGGGCCGTGATGTGGCTGTGGCCGTCCACAAAGGCGGGCAGCAAGGCCCGGCCCTCCAAGTCCACCCGGCGGGCGCCCTGGGCCAGGGGCTCTACTTCCTCCAGCGCTCCCACCGCCAGGATTTTCCCATCCTCCACCACCAGAGCCTGGGCTTTCCCCGGGCGGTCCATGGGCAAAACGGCGCCGCCAAAATACAGTGTTTTCACGTAAATCCCTCCCTGTTTTCCGGTGCTTCCAGTTTTCCCCAGTATGACAGAATTATGCCCCAAAAGCAAGCCTTTTCCCCACCTTGCATATTCTGGGGAAAAATGATAAAATATAAGCTCAAGCAGCCAGCAAAGGCCAGCAGTAAGGAGAGATGTCCGGTGAACCTAAAAAAGTGGGAGGTGGCCCCTCTCGACCGGGAGCGGGCGGCCCAAATCGCGGAGCGGTATTCCCTGCCCTTTTTCCTCGCCATGCTCCTGGAGATACGGGGCTTTGCGGAGGAGGGGGAAATCCGCGACCTGCTCTCCGGCGGGCAGCTTTCCGACCCCTTTTTGATGAAGGACATGGACAAGGCGGTGGAGCGCATCCACCGCGCCATTGAGGGCTTTGAGAGAATCGCTGTCTATGGCGACTACGACGCCGACGGCGTCACCGCCACCTCCATCCTGTTCACCTACCTGGAGGCCGTGGGCGCCGACGTGATGTATTACATACCCCAGCGGGAGGGGGAGGGCTACGGCATGAACCTCCACGCCGTGGAGACACTCCACCAGGAGGGCGTCACCTTGATCATCACCGTGGACAACGGCATCGCCTCTGTGGCGGAGGTGGACCGCGCCCGGGAGCTGGGCATGGACGTGGTGGTCACCGACCACCACCGCCCCCAGCAGCGCATCCCCCAGGCCTGCGCCGTGGTGGACGCCTACCAGCAGGACGACCACGGCCCCTATAAGGACCTCTCCGGCGCGGGCGTGGCCCTGAAGCTGGTGATGGCCCTGGAGGGGGGCGACACCGCCGGGGTGCTGGAGGAGTACGCCGATTTGGCGGCCCTGGGCACCGTGGCGGACGTGGTCCCCGTGCTGGGGGAGAACCGGGCCATCGTCAAGGCTGGGCTGCGCATCTTGGCCCAGGGGGGCCGCGCCGGGGTGGACGCCCTCATGGAGGAAAGCGGCATGGGGGGCAAGGCGGCCACTGCCACCAGCCTGGCCTTTACAGTGATTCCCCGCATCAACGCCACCGGCCGCATGGGCGCCCCGGAGCGGGCGGTGCGGCTGCTCACCTGCGATTCCTTCGAGGAGGCCTCCCCCCTTTCCCAGGAGATTTGCGAGGACAACGACCGCCGCCGGGAGGTGGAGGCGCAAATCGCCCAAGAGGCCGTGGAGAAAATCGAGAAAGACCCCGCCCTGCTGTACAGCCGCGTCATTGTGGTGGACGGGGAGGGCTGGCACCACGGCGTCATTGGCATTGTGGCCTCCCGCATTACGGAGCGCTTTGGCAAGCCCTGCATGGTCATCTCCACCGACGGGGACATGGCCAAGGGCAGCGGCCGCAGTGTGGAGGGCTTCTCCCTTTTCCAGGCGGTGTGCGCCTGCGGGGATTTGATGGAGCGCTACGGCGGCCACCCCATGGCCGCGGGCATCACCTTAAAAGCGGAGAACGTCCCCCTGTTCCGGGAGCGCATCAACCAGTACGCCGCCAAAACGTGCCCGGAGATGCCCGCCCAGGTTTTGCGCATCGACTGCAAGCTGAACCCCGCGGCCCTCTCCCCGGAGATGCCCCAAAGCCTGGCCCCCCTGGAGCCCTACGGCAGCGGCAACCCACAGCCCTTGTTCGGCCTCTACGGCATGGAGCTCCAGCAGATTGTCCCTGTGGGGGGCGGCAACCACCTGCGGCTGCTTTGCGCCAAAAAGGGCGTCACCATCAGCTGCATGAAGTTTGGCACCAAGCCGGAGGATTTCCCCTTTGTCCCGGGGGAGGTGCTGGACTTGGCCGTCACTTTGGAGGCCAAGGAGTTCCGGGGCGAGCCTCAGCTCACCGTCAGCGTGCGGGAGATAAAGCTCTCCGGCCTGGACATGGACCAGTGCGTCCACACCTACCGGCTCTATGAGAAGCTTCAGCGGCAGGAGCCCCTGTCCCCCCAGGAGGGGGCGGAGCTGCTGCCCACCCGCCAGGACTTGGCCGCCCTGTATCGCAAGCTTGTCTCCCTAAAAGGGGATGGGTTCAGCGCGCAGTCCTTGGCGGCGGCCTTGCCGGGGTTCAGCCTGGGCAAGCTGCTGCTGTGCCTGGACATGCTGCAAGAGCGCCGTTTGGTGGCCTTGCTGGGCGGGGAGGAGCGCAAAAGCGCGGAAATCCTGCCCACCCAGGGCAAGGTGGATATATTCGCCTCCCCCGTGTTCCAGCGGGCAGAGGCCTTGGTGGGAAAGCAAGGATAAAAGGAGGGAAGCGCCATGGCATTGGTGGTGCAAATCAGTACCTACGAGGAGCTAAAGAAAATCATCGCGGAAAGTGGCAAAGAGTACGATAGGGAACAGATTGAGGCCGCCTACCGCCTGGCCGAGGAGAAGCACCGGGAGCAGAAGCGCAGCTCGGGGGAGCCCTACATCATCCACCCCCTGTCTGTGGCGGCTATTCTGGTGGGCCTTGGCATGGATTCCCAGTCGGTGATGGCAGGCCTGCTCCACGACGTGGTGGAGGACACCGACTGCACGCTGGAGGACATCCAAAAGCAGTTTGGCAAAGAGGTGGCCCTGCTCATCGACGGCGTGACAAAGCTGGGCAAGATCCCCTATTCCTCCCGGGAGGAGCAGCAGGCGGAAAACCTGCGGAAGATGCTCATGGCTATGGCCGAGGACATCCGCGTCATCATCATCAAGTTTGCCGATAGGATGCACAACCTCTCCACCTTGGAGTATATGTCCCCCCAAAAGCAGCGGGACAAGGCCGTGGAGTGCTTGGAGGTCTACGCGCCCATCGCCCACCGCCTTGGTATCCGCACCGTCAAGGAGTACATGGAGGACGTCTCCTTAAAGTACCTGGACCCCCTGGCCTATCGGGAGATTGAGGACGATTTGGCATCCCGCAGCAACAGCAGCAAGCAGTTTATCGAGGACACCAAGGCCCTTATCCGCAGCCGGGTGGAGGTGTCCATCCCCGACGTGTACATCGAGGGCCGTGTGAAAAGCGTTTATGGCATCTACCGGAAGATGTTCATCCAGGGCAAGGCCTTCGACGAGATTTACGACGTGTTCGCCGTGCGCGTCATTGTGGACACCATCGAGGACTGCTACAACGTGCTGGGCATCATCCACGATATGTTCCAGCCCTTGCCCAACCGGTTTAAGGACTACATCTCCATGCCCAAGCCCAACATGTACCAGTCCCTGCACACCACGGTTATCACCAAGGCGGGCGTCCCCTTCGAGGTGCAAATCCGCACCTGGGAGATGCACCACACCGCCGAGTACGGCATCGCCGCCCACTGGAAGTACAAGCTGGGCATGTCCGCCAAGGACTCCGACAATGCCGCCCTGGACGACCGCCTGGCCTGGATTCGCCAGATGCTGGAAAACCAGGCCGAAAGCGAGGACGTCACCGATTTGGTGCACTCCATCAAAAGCGACCTCATCCCCGAGGAGGTGTTCGTGTTCACCCCCAGAGGGGACGTCATCAACTTGCCGCTGGGCTCCACCGTCATCGACTTTGCCTACGCCATCCACAGCGCCGTGGGCAACCGGATGATTGGCGCCAAGGTGGACAAGCGCATCGTCCCCCTGGACTACAAGGTGAAAACCGGCGAGATTATCGAAATCCTCACCACCAAAGAGGCGGGCAAGGGCCCCAACCGGGACTGGCTCACGTTGGTGCGCACCAGCGAGGCCCGCAACAAAATCCGCGCCTGGTTCAAAAAGGAGAAGCGGGACGAGAACATCGTGGAGGGCAAGGCCGAGCTGGAACGGGAGTTCAAGCGCAGCAACATCCAGCTCACCCGCGAGCTGATGGACTACATGATAGAGAGCGTGGGCAAGCGCCACAACTGCGCCACCGAGGACGACTTCTACGCCGCTATCGGCTATGGGGGCATCCAGCTGTGGAAGGTGCTGCCCCGCATCAAGGAGGAGGCCCAGCGCCTGCAAAAGAGCGCCTCCCCCGACCAGCCCCAGGAGCTGCCCCCGCCCACCACGCCGGAGCCCAAGGGCCGGGTGGCCAGCGGCGTGCTGGTGGACGGCATGGACAACTGCCTTATCAAGTTCTCCCGCTGCTGCAACCCCCTGCCCGGCGATGAGATTATCGGCTTCATCACCCGGGGCTTTGGGGTGTCCATCCACAAGCGCAGCTGCTCCAACGTCCCCCGGGATTTGACCCAGTGCCCCGAGCCGGAGCGGTGGGTCAACGCCCACTGGGCCGGGGACGTGAAGGACGACTTCAAGTCCACCTTGCACATTTTGGCGGTGGACCGGGGCGGCCTGCTGGCCGACGTGACCCAGCAGCTTTCCAACATGAAGATTTTCATCCACGCCTTAAATTCCCGCCAGGAGCGGGGCAGCGGCAACGCCATCATCTCCGCCACCATCTCCATCAACGGCCTGCCCCAGCTGCAAAATATCATCGAGCGCCTCGGCAAGATTCCCGGCGTCATCTCCATCGACCGGAGCTGAGGGCGAAAAAACTACCTCGGGAGGTATCCCATGGAGCTATTCCTCAGCGGTTCTTCCTACCGCTATGAATGTGAAAATTTGTGCCGGCTGTTCTTCCCCTACAGCCCTGTAAAAGTGGAGGCCTGGGACCAGCCCGGCCCCCCCAGCCCGGGGGAGGGCCCCTGGGCCTGGGCCGTCATAGAGGGCGGCCCGGGCGCGTATTCCTATCAGGTAACGGTTTCCGACGGGGAGCGCGCCCTCACCCGGCAGGCCGGCGCCCCTGCCTTGGAGGAGTACTCCATGACAGACTTGCTCTACAACGCCTTTGTGGAGCTCACCGGCAACCATCCCGCCTGGGGGATGCTCACAGGCATCCACCCGGTCAAGCTGCTGCGCCAGTACGTGGAGGAGCGGGGGGAGGAGGAGGGCCTGGCCCACTTCCAGGGCCACTGCTACGTCACGCCCCCCAAGGCGGAGCTGGCCCACCGGGTCCTGCGGGCCCAGGGCCCTGCCGTGGAGGCCTTGGGGGAAAACGACTTCAGCCTGTACGTGTCCATCCCCTTCTGCCCCACCCGGTGCGCCTACTGCTCCTTTGTGTCCCAGGACATGGAGCACGCCAAAAAGCTGATGGACCCCTACTTCCAGCTGCTCTTAGAGGAGATTGAGAAGGTGGCCCAGGTGACAAAGGACCTGGGGCTCTCTTTGGTGTCGGTGTACATCGGCGGGGGCACGCCCACCACCCTCAGCGCCCAGCAGCTCTCCGCCCTGTGCGGGAAAATCCGCCAGGTGTTCGACTTCTCCCGCTGCGGGGAGTTTACCGTGGAGGCCGGCCGCCCGGACACCATCACCCAGGAGAAGCTCCTGGCTTTGCGGGAGGCGGACATCAGCCGCATCAGCATCAACCCCCAGTCCCTGTCAGACCAGGTGCTGCGCAACATCGGCCGCCGCCACACCGCCCAGGACGTGGTGGAGGCCTTCCGCCTGGCTCAGCGCCTGGGCTTTTCCAACATCAACGCCGACCTGATTGTGGGCCTGCCCGGGGACGACCTAACTAGCTTTCAGCGCACCTTGGACGGCGTCATCCAGCTGGGCGCCTCCAACGTGACGGTGCACTCTTTGGCCATCAAGCGCTCCGCCTGGCTCAATTCCCCCGGCGGGGATTTGTCTGCCCACAGCAACGCCCAAGAGGCCGCCGCCATGGTGGACTACTCCATCCAGCGCCTCACCCAAGAGGGCTTCGAGCCCTACTACCTCTACCGCCAGACCCGCATGGCCGGCAACCTGGAGAACACCGGCTGGGCCAAGCCCGGCTCCATCTGCCGGTACAACATCTACACCATGGACGAGTCCAACACGGTTATCGCCTGCGGGGCGGGGGGTGTCTCCAAGGTGAAGGACCCCTACAGCGGCCGCCTGGAGCGCATCTTCAACTTCAAGCTCCCCCTGGAGTACATCAACCGGTTCCCAGAGATTTTACAACGGAAGGACGGTGTCACCGCGCTTTATGAGCAATTTCGCCAGCGGTTACGTTAAGTATATCAACCACCTGGAGCAAATCAACGACGCCGCCGTAAGCGACCCCGCCCGGATGATTGACGAGGTGGAGGACGCCTACCACGACCACCTGGAGAACATCGCCCGGAACATCACCTCCCACCACCAGGGGGTGCGGGTGGTGATGCTCTCCGGCCCCAGCAGCAGCGGCAAGACCACCACCGCCCATCTGCTCCGGGATTACCTCACCCAGTACGGCGCCAAGAGCTACATCGTCTCCCTGGACGACTTCTACCGGGGCGTGGGCCTGGCCCCCAGGCTGCCGGACGGGGAGTACAACTACGAGTCGGTGGAGGCCCTGGACGTGGAGGCCATCAAGCAGTGCCTGCTGGATATTATCACCACCGGCCGCTTCTCCGTGCCCAGCTACAACTTCGCCTTGGGCCGCCCCACCGGCCAGCCCCGCCCGTACCAGCTGGGGGAGGGGGACATCGTCATTGTGGAGGGCATTCACGGCCTGAACCCCCTCTTTACCCGGGAGCTGCCCCAGGGCAGCTGCGTTAAGCTCTACGTCAGCGTCAAGCAGCAGATTAAATCCGCCAACGGCGACGTGATTTCCCCCATGGACCTGCGCCTGGTGCGCCGCATCGTCCGGGACGTCCAGTTCCGGGACACCACCCCGGAGCGCACCCTCTCCATGTGGGACCAGGTGGTGGAGGGGGAGGACCGCTACATCCGGCCCTACCGCCTTTCCGCCGACTACACCGTCAACTCCATCCACATCTACGAGCCCTGCGTCATGCGCACCGTGGCCATCCCCTTGCTGCGGGCCATCGCCGAGGACAGCCCCTACTACCGCAAGGCCCGGGATTTAGAGGCCCGCCTTATGCGGTTTGAGCCCATCAGCGCCTCCCTGGTGCCGGAGAACTCCATGCTCCGGGAGTTCCTGGGCCCCAAGCAGCCCGGGTAAGCCTCCCGCGCGTGGGAGTTTTTCCTGTTTTTCCGGCGGGAAGCGCCAAGGTTTTTCACCAAAAACACAAAAAGTAAGGGAATTGTAAGTGATTTGAAAGGCAAAATGCTTTGACATTTTCCAAAACTAGGGTATAATGAAACCAGTGGGAAAAACCTTCCCCAACACGCATTTGAGAAAAGGAGGACAACAACCATGGGAATTTTAGATGATGTGGTGATAAACGCCAAAACAGCCGCCGAGGCCGTGGGCAAAAAGGCCGGGCAGATTGTGGATGTCTCCAAGCTGCGCTTTAACGTGGCCGAGCTCAACGCCGAAATCAGCAAGCGCTACGAGGCCCTGGGCGAGTATGTGTACGAAAACTGCCGGGAAGCCCTGGCGGAGGACGCCGAGTCCGTGGGCAAGATGGCGGAAATCGACGAGCTGGTCAACCAGCGCAACATCCTCACCAAGGAGCTGGTAGACAAGCAGAACAAGGTGGTGTGCCCCTCCTGCGGCAAGCAGAGCCCCATCACTGCCTCCTACTGCAGCAGCTGCGGCGCCAAGCTGACCCCCGACGAGGAAAAAGCGGAATAATCACACAGCCCATACAAAAAGGACGGCCCCTGGGGGACCGCCCTTTTTTGCGCCTTACAGGTCGTCGATTTTCATCTTTTCCAGCTCTTTTTCCTGGGAGCGCCGCTGGGCCGCCTGGGCCTGCCGCCGCTGGAATTCCTCCCGCTTCCGCCGCTCGTTGCGGCGCACCACGAAAAAGGCCACCAGCCCCGCCGCCAGCGCCGCCACCGCCAGCAGGGGGATTATCCACAGGAACACGCTTGCCACAATGCTCATCTCAAGTTCCTCCCTTCAGCTTTTTGTACTCGGTGATGAGAAGCTTCGCCGTGTCGAAGTCCAGCTTCTCGTTTAAGGCCAGCCGCTTAATCAGCGCCACATAGGGGTCGCCGGCGTATTCCTCCCCCAGGCGCACCTTTTGGATGATTTTGTCCAGCCGCAGCCGCACCGTGGGGTACGTCACCCCATACAGCCCGGCAATCTCCTTGAGGGAGCCCGAGCACAGCAGGAAGTTCTTGAGAAAGGCCACGTCCTCCTCCTCCAGCTCCGCCATCCACTCCGGCACCACTTGGATTCCCACGGCTACCCCTCCTTTCCAAATCATTCTTTCGATAAATTAAGTATAGGCTTTAATAAAATGAAAGTCAAGACGAAAGAGGAATCTTTATATTTTTGTAAGAAAGGCCGCCCGGGAAAATATCCCGCCCCGCCCCCGCATACGCATAGGGGAGAAGCCACAGGAAAAAGGAGGATGAAACCATGGCCCAGATGCGGGGACAGCGGGGGAAGCGCCACGGCTTCCTCCACGGGGCGCTGGTGCTCACAGCGGGAATGGCGGTGGTGAAGGTGCTGGGCGCGCTGTTCAAAGTCCCCTTGACCTACGCCATCGGGGAGTACGGCATTGGCCTGTTCAACCTGGCCTACCACTTTTACGGGCCGGTGTTCACCTTGGCCACAGCGGGCTTCCCCCTTGCCGTGGCCCAACTGGTGTCCGAGAGCAGCTCCCTGGGCCGCTGGAACGACGCCCGCCAGGTCAAGCAGGTGGCCATGCCCCTGTTTTTGGGAGTGGGCGCCTTGGGCCTGGGGGCCATGGCCTGCCTGGCCCCCCTGTACTGCCGGTGGGTCACAGGGGCGGCCTATGCCCTGGCCCCTATGCTTGCCTTGGCCCCAGCTGTGCTGCTGGCCTGCGCCGCCTCTGTGTACCGGGGCTATTACGAGGGCCTGGGGAATATGGTCCCCACCGCCTTTTCCCAGGTGTTGGAGGCCGCCGTGAAGCTGGCCCTGGGTCTGGCCGCGGCCTGGTGGGCGGTGGCCTTCTTCCAGGGGGAGTACGCAGCCCAGGGCACGGTGCTGGGCCTTGTCCCCGATTCCCAGGAGCAGGCGCTGTTTTTCACCCTCTCGCTGGGAGCCGCCGCGGCGCTGCTGGGGGTGACGGCGGGCTCCTTGGTGTCCCTGCTGTACTTGGCGCTGCGGTTCCGCTTTCACGGGGACGGCACGGTGCCCCGGCTGTACCGCCAGTCCCCGCCGGCCCGGGGCAAGGGGGAGACCCGCCGCAGGCTGTGGGCCATCACCGTGCCCATTGCCTTGGCCTCCCTCACCACCAGCCTGGCAGGGCTCATCGACGCCACCTTCCTCCAAAGCCGGGTGGGCGCCATCCTCCAAACAGAGCCCCAGCGGCTGCTGGAGGTGTACCAGGGGCAAATCCCGGCGGCCTACCAGCGGGACATCCAGGCCATCCCCACCTACCTGTACGGCTGCTACTCCCTGGCTATGACCATCTACCTGCTGGTGCCGGGCATCACCCAGGCCTTTGGCACCAGCGCCCTGCCCAGTGTCACCTCCGCCTGGGCCCGGGGCAGCCAGACAGAGCTCCGCGGCCGCATGGAAACCGTGGTGCGCGTCACCTCGCTGTTCTGCTTCCCGGCGGGGATTGGCATGGCCGCCTTGGCCCAGCCCATCGCCCGTCTGTTCTACGGGGAGAGCCAGTCCACCCCCATTGTGGCCCGCTCCCTGGCGCTGCTGGGGATTGCCTCCCTGGCCTCCTCCCTGTGTGGGCCCTTCTCCAGCATGCTGCAAGCAGTGGGCAAGGCCGGGTGGAACGTCCGCCTGCTGGTGGCCGCCATGGCCTTGAAGCTGGCCGCCAACTGGTTCCTCTGCGCCATCCCAGAGGTGAACATCCAAGGGGCCGCCTTGGGCACCTTGGCGAGCTACCTGTTTCTGGCGGCGGCCCAGCTGGGGTGTCTGCGCCGCGCCACCGGGGTGCGCCTCTCCTGGCTGGGCAGCTTCCTGCGGCCCCTGGCCTGCGCGCTGCTGTGCGGGATGGGCGCCCGGCTGGCCTACGGCGCTTTGGGGCCTTTGCTGCCCAGCGGCCGGTGGGGGGACGGCGCTGCCCTGCTGGCCGCCGTGGCCTTTGGGGCGGGGCTGTACCTGGCGGCGCTGCTGCTGTTGCGGGGCATCCGGAAAAGCGACCTCCAATCTTTGCCAAAGGGACAAAAAATTGCGAAAACCCTTGAAAAACAGGGATGGATATGATATCATTGCAAATGCTATAGACTTTTGGCGGGGGAAATGGCGGATTCGCCCAGATTTTCCGGGCTTTTCCGGTGTTTGGCAACGCCCCGCGACGCAGAATATTTTTTGGAGGTTGTCTCATAATGAATAAGTCTGAATTGATTGCCGAAGTCGCCACTAAGGCTGAAATTACGAAAAAGGACGCTGACGCCGCTGTCACCGCCGTCATCGATGTCATCACCGAGTCCCTCAAGCAGGGCGAGAAGGTCCAGCTGGTCGGCTTTGGCACCTTCGAGGTCCGCGAGCGCGGCGCCCGCACCGGCCGTGACCCCCGCACCAACCAGGAAATCCAGATTCCCGCTTCCAAGGCCCCTGCCTTTAAGGCTGGCAAGGCCCTGAAGGACACTGTCAACGGCAAGTAAGAGCATTTTGGCGTTTCAGCGGGCCCGGAGCCTATCCGGGTCCGTTTTTTCATGCCGCTTCAACCAAAGGAGGTTTTTCTATGCGACTGGATAAATATCTCAAAATTTCCCGCCTCATCAAGCGCCGCACCGTGGCCAACGAGGCCTGCGACGCCGGCCGGGTGCTGGTAAACGGCAAGGTGGCCCGGGCTTCCTACGACGTGAAGCAGGGCGACGTGTTGGAGCTCCACCTGGGCGAGCGCGTCCTTAAGGCGGAGGTGCTCTCCGTGCTGGAGTACGCCAAAAAGGAGCAGGCCCCCGACATGTACCGCATGCTGGAGGAATAATCTCACCTTTTGCCGCGTATACATCCCCAGACGAAACAAAAGGGGTATGTGTCTATGGCAGAAGCGCAAAAACCGCTGCGGCATCACAGCTTGCAGCTCGAGGATAGGGCCGTCCTGCGGGCCACCGGCGTCTCCCGGGTGGACTTTTTCAGCGAGGAGCTGATTACCGCCCAAACCGACCAGGGCCAGCTGCATATCAAAGGGGAGGGCCTGCACATCGAGAACCTGGACTCCGCCTCTGGGGAGCTGCTGGCCCGGGGCAAGGTGGCCGCCATCTCCTACACGGAGAACGGCCCGGCCCTCTCCTTTTTCGGCAGGCTGTTCAAATGAGCGGCCAGGCGCTGCCCGTGGCGGTGTTCTGCCTGGCAACCGGGGCGGCCCTGGGCTGCCTCTTTTTGCTGTTCCAGGGGATGTCCCAGCTGCTGGGCCTGAAGAAACTGGGCACCGCTTTGGTGGATGTGCTGTTCTGCTGCCTGTGCGGCGGCTTTGTGTTCCTGTGCGCCCTGGCGGTGGACAGCGGCCGCCTGCGCCTGTACCAGGCCGCCCTCCAGGGGCTGGGCGCCTGGTGCGTGGTGGCGGCTTTTGGCCCCCTGGCCCGCTGGGGGATAGGCCGGCTTCGTAAAATTTTTGGGAAGCTTTGCTCCCTTCTGGGCAGATGGGCGGGCATCCCGCTGGGGCATTTGCGGCAAGGGGCGGCCACCCGGGCCCATCCTGGCAAAAAAACAGGAAAAAAGCTGAAAAAACCGAGAAAAAAGACTTGAAAAATTTATGTATACCGGGTTATAATAAAGCATACTACGGGAGCCGTTTCCCGGGCTGTAGGAGAAGGAAAGGGGGCTTGCTCTGTGCGAGAGCTGAAAATCGAAAAGTATAAGGGAAGCCTCCTTCTCAAATTTGCGGTGCTGTGCTTTGCCGGGTTCATCTTGGTGTCCTTGGTGGGGCAGCAGCTGCAAATTGGGGAAAAGCGCGAGGAGCTGGCCTCTTTGCAGGAGCAGCTCAGCACCCAGACAGCCCGCAACGAGGAAATCCAGAATTCCCTGGAGAACAACAGCGGCGTGGCGGAATACGCCGAGCGCAAGGCCCGCAGCGAGCTGGACTACGCCAAGCCCGGCGAGCGCGTCTTTGTAGACGTGGGCGGCGGCAGCTGACGCCTTTCGCCGTACTTTATTTTACATCCGGCGCAGCCGAGGAGGAATTTGCTTTATTATGCAGCTTGAGGTTGGAGGAATTTACGAGGGCAAGGTGACCGGTATCACCAAGTTTGGCGCGTTTGTCAGCTTTGAGGGCGGGCAGACGGGCATGGTGCACATCTCAGAGGTCGCCCCCACCTTTGTCACAGAGATCCGCGATTTTGTCACCGAAGGGCAGACGGTAAAGGTCAAGGTGCTCTCCATCAACGAGGAGGGCAAAATCAGCCTTTCCATGAAGAAGGCCCTGCCAGAGGACCAGCAGCGCAGGCCCGCCCGCCGGCCGGACGGCCAGCGCAGAGAGGGTGGCCCCC
>FR893670.1 GCA_000435395.1 Firmicutes bacterium CAG:94 | reverse complement strand
GCAGCCGGGTACATAGAGGAAGAACCCCTGTTGCCGGTGGTGTCGTATATGCCGCCAATGTGTGATTTAGATTACTATAGCATTTACGATCCGCTGGTGCAAAAAGGCGGCTGAAATTGATAGTACCCATTTCCGGGTGGAATTCAATGGGGAGCTTTACAACATCGCCGCTGTGGATCATATGAACTACAGGCGCAAGAGTATCAAGCTGTCCTGTGAGAAAGTGAGGCGGTAGCGATGGGAAGGAAAATTTCTATCAGCCAGCTTTCCGCTGCTGTAATGGAGCAGCTGAACGAGTACGCAGAATTGGCCACGGAGGATATGAAGGAAGCGGTGAAAAAGGCAGGTACGGCTGTCCGGAAGGATATTGAAGCCAGCGCACCAAGGAATACCGGGGACTACGCAAAAAGCTGGGCTGTGAAAACCACAAAGGAAAGTTCCAATGCCCTACAGGTAACCGTGCATTCACGGAACCGGTATCAGCTTGCTCATCTGCTGGAGTATGGCCATGCGAAGCGTGGCGGTGGCCGGGTAGCTGCAAGGCCCCACATTGCTGCTGCGGAAGAGGCTGGAATTGAGCAGCTGGAGCGTGAGATTGAGAGGAGCCTGACAAATGGATGATTTGGTGAAACTTTTGGAGGAAACGGGCATCCCTTTTGCCTATGACCACTTTGCGGAAGGGGAATCCCCCGATCCTCCGTTCATCTGCTACCTTCTGCCCCAGAGCGATAACTTTTCCGCAGATGGGAAGGTTTATCTGAAGGTCAGCAGTGTGAATATCGAACTGTACACAGACAGCAAAGATTTGTCTGTCGAGCAGAAGCTGGAAGCCGTGCTGGATACGCACGGTATTTTTTATGACAAAACAGAGGTCTGGATCGAGAGCGAAAAACTCTATGAAGTCCTCTACTCATTTGAAATGGAGGTATGATTTTCATGGGAAACAAGGTGAAGTATAACTTGAAAAATGTCCATGCTGCAAAGCTGACCGAGACGGATTCCGATGGCACGACCACCTTTTCGTATGCGGAGCCGAAGGCAATCCCCGGCGCAGTGAGTATCAGCTTGGATGCAGAGGGTGAAACCAGCCCATTCTATGCGGATGGTATTGTTTACTTCCGTAGTGTGACCAATAACGGTTACAGCGGCGATTTGGAGATTGCCCTGATCCCGGAGTGGTTCCGCACGGAGATCCTTCAGGAGAAGCTGGATGCAAAAGGGGTGCTGGTCGAAAACAGTGGAGTCGGCGAGAGTGTGAAATTTGCCCTGCTTTTTGAATTTGACGGGGATGTGAACGCCATCCGTCATGTGCTGTATAACTGTTCTGCCTCCCGCCCGTCTATCGAGTCGGAAACGAAGGAAGATACGATTGAACCGGGTACAGAGACACTGTCCATTACCGCCGATCCCCGTTCCGATGGGCTGGTCAAGGCCAGAACCGGCGATACAACAGATGCCGGTACTTATGCGAATTGGTATAAGGCAGTGTACACACCGACTGAAGATGAACCGGAAGAAACAACTGGTCAGGGAGGTAGCGTATGATCAAGCGTGAGATAGAAATCAGCGGGAAGAAGGTGCCGTTCCGTTCCTCTGCCACGATCCCCCGCCTGTATCGGGCGAAGTTTAAGAGGGATATTTTCAAGGATCTGTCCAAGCTGGAAAAATCCTATAGGGGAAAGACGGAAAACGGTGAGGAGCTGCAGATCGAGGACCTGGAGATTTTTGAGAACGTGGCCTATGTGATGGCCTACCATGCGGACAACAGCATACCGGCGAACATAGAGGACTGGCTGGATCAG
>FR893669.1:892-4568 GCA_000435395.1 Firmicutes bacterium CAG:94 | reverse complement strand
GGCGGCCAGGCACCTGCGCCCGCCAGTCTTCCCGCGCGCGGGTATAGCGGGCCTCATAGTCGGTCAGCCAGTCCTCGCTCGTCAGCGGGACGCCGGCCTCTTTCAGCCCCTGCCAGATCGAGATGCTGGCCCGGTTGTTCACATCGCCGGAGTCGGTGCCGCCCTTGACTGTCCGCCCGGCGCCGGCGCCGAACAGCGCCACCGGCGCGCCGGGTGCCAGCGGCAGCACACCGCGGTTTTTCAGCAGGACGATTCCTTCGGCGGCCGCCTGGCGGGCCAGGGCGGCGTTCTCCTGTTCCCGTGGGCTCGGGGCCGGGTCGCGGGTGCCGCTGTGTGTAAACGGTTGTTCCATAACAAAACTCCTTATTTGCCAATCAAAGGGGAGACAAAGCAAAACCGCCATAGGTTGGCACGCTATGGCGGTTTGCCGCCCGGCCCTGCGCCGGGACGGAATACGGTTTCCTTTATACGGTTTACTCTTTGACGCCGCCCAGCGTGATGCCGGCGATGATGTACTTGGACAGCAGCAGATACACGATGATGATCGGCACAATGGCCACGGTGATCATCATGTAGATCTTGCCCATGTCAAAGTTCATATAGTCGGCGCCGCGCAGCGTGGCGATCAGGATAGGCACAGTCATCTTGTCCTTGGACTGGATGATCAGGGCGGGAACGAAGTAGTTGTTCCACGACCCCACAAAGGAGAAGATAGCCTGCACGGCCACGGCCGGCTTCATGATCGGCAGCACGATGCGGTTGAAGGTCATGAACTCGCCCGAACCGTCGATGCGGGCGGCTTCCACCAGGGACAGCGGCAGCGAGGATTCGAGGTAACTGTACATGAAGTAGAACACCGAGGGCGATGCGATGGAGGGCAGAATCAGCGGCCACAGCGTATCGTACAGGCCCATGTTGGTCATCAGGCGCAAAAAGCCCATCGCCGTCACCTGGGTGGGCATGACCAGAATGGCCATGATGAAGGTGAACGCCAGCTTTTTGAACTTGAAGTTGTAGGCGTACAGCCCGTAGGCCGTCAGCGCCGAAAAGTAGGTGCACAGCGCCGCCGAGCAGGTGGAGACGATCAGGCTGTTCAGGATGCCCTTGAACATCGGGAAGTTGCCGTCGGTGGCAACCGCTTTCAGGTTTTCAAGGAAATAACCGCCGGGCAGCCAGGAGAAGCCCCGCTGCAATTCCGCGTGGGAGCGGGATGCGTTGACCAGCAGGATGTAGAAAAAGAACAGGCACAAAAACGACAGCACGATCAGCACGGCGTAGGCAAGGATTGTCTCGCCCACTTTGGTCCGTTTGTGTTTCATGCGTTGGCACCTCCTTTATGGTTGCGGCTCTTTTTGGGGGCGCCGCCGTCCTGCTTGCCGTTGGTCATGCGGTAGACAAAGAAGCACAGCACTGCGCTGACAATGAACAGATAGACCGAAAGCGCGCCGGCCATGCCGTAGTTGCGGCTCTTCAGGTGGCTGTTCAGGAACATGATCAGCGTCATGGAGGTGCGGTCCGGGTTGCCCTGGCCATTGGTCAGGATCTGCGGCACATCGAACATCTGCAGCCCGCCGATGATCGAGGTGATCAGCGTGTAGGCCAGGATCGGGCGGATCAGCGGCAGCGTGATCGAGAAGAACCGCCGCACACTGCCGCAGCCGTCCAGCTCCGCCGCCTCAAAGATGTCGGGGCTGATGCCCATGATGGCGGCCATCAGCATGATGGTGGTGTTGCCGAACCACATCAAAAAGTTCATCAACCCGATCAGCGAACGGGTGCCAAAAGCGGTGCCCATAAAGTCGATGGGGGTCTTGGTCAGCCCCATCGACATGAGGATGGAGTTGATGGGCCCGTTGGTGGAAAACAGCGCGAAGAACAGCATGGCGAACGCCGAGGCCATAATCAGGTTGGGCAGGTAGATGACCACCTTGAAAAACTGTTTGCCGCGCAGTTTCAGCCGCATATCGGTGAACCAGTTGGCCAGCAGCAGCGCGATGACGATCTGCGGGATGAAGCCGATCAGCCACAAAATCAGCGTGTTGCCCGCGTACTTGAGCATGTCGGAATCCAGCAGGCTTTTGTAGTTGGCCAGGCCCACAAAATTGGGCCCGACCTCCTTGATGCCGGAGCGGTAATACTCAAAAAAGCTGTAGCGGACGGTATCCAGCAGCGGAATGAACGAGAAGATAAAGAATGCAATAAAGAAGGGCAGGATAAACAGATAGCCCCATTTGGCATAGCTCAAATGTTTTGGTTTCTTATTCATAGGTCACCGTTCCTTTTTACAAAACTGCCTTCCCAAAAGCTGCCGCACCGGGGGTGCCGGCACGGCAGCTTTTATCTGTGGAAAACAGACAGTCAGATCATTCCGGCCACTGCACGTCGGTGATGTCGGGGTAGCGCTCCTTGATGGCAGTCTCAAAGTTTTCCTTGGCGCGGTCAAAGTCCACGTTGCCCTGGAAGTAATCGCTGAAGGAATTCTGGATCAGCTCCACACAGCCCTGGTCATAGGCGGACAGCGGCGCAATCTGGATGTTCTCGGCCACCGGGGCGTAGTAGGCGTAGGCGTTCTGCCCGCCCAGGAAGCTCGAAGCAAAGCTGTCGTCGGTGGAAGCCTCCTGCATGCCGCTGACCGTGTTGGTGAAGTCCTGGTAATCCTTCGAGATCTTGATCAGGTTACCCTTGTTGGCAGTCATGGACAGGATGATGTCCTTGACATGCTCGGGGTTGTCGGTGCCGGTGCAGGCGTGGACGTAGGAACCGCCCCAGTTGTAGGTCATCGGCGGGTTGCACACAGCCCAGGTGCCATCGACGCCGTCCCAGTTGGGGGCCAGCGTGAAGTCGATGCCCCACGGCGGCAGCAGGAAGGCAAATACCTTGGAGGCCGAACCCATCGCCTTGTTCCAGTCATCGTTGAACTGGCCCTTGACAGTCTTGTCGAGATAGCCGGCGTCCAGCCATTCCTTGGAGGATTCGATCCAGTCCATGATCAGCGGGTCCACCTTGACGGTGGTCTCGCCCGCCGTGACCCAGGGCTGGCTGACGTTGTTGCCATACACGCGGAAGGTGTCGGCGTAGGAGGCGAAGGTGAAGTATCCCTTGGCCTTGAGCTCCTCAGCGGTCTGCTTGAGGGTGTCCCAGTCCTTGACCTTCTCGCCGATCACGGCGGGGTCGTCGGTGCCGAAGACGTCCTTGGCGATGTCGCGCCGGTAGACAAGCAAACCGGGGCAGCACTGCCAGGTGGAGCCGCGCTGCACGCCGTTCTGGTCGGAGGCCGTCGTCTTGGTGAACGGGTACTGGTCGGCCAGGTCGGTGTCAGGGTCGATGCCCAGGTCGGTCAGCGGCATGGCCACGTCGGCGTCGGCGTCGGTGTACTTATACACATAGTCGGTCTCGGACAGGAAGATGTCAATCTTGTCGTCCGCCGCGGCGGTGGCCTGGTTCAGCAGAGCTTCGTCCAGTTTTTGCTGGTAGACGCCGTCCTGGTTGGGGTTGATGACCCAGTGGATCTCGGTGCCGTCCTTTAAGTAGGTCACGGTGCCGTCGTCCGAGGTGTGGTCAACCTCCGGGTAGACGGCTTCCAGCCGGGTGCGGAACTCATCGTTCCAACTATAGATGTTGATGACCTGGCCCTCGGCGGAAGCGGTATTCGCGGTGGCATCCCCGGCGGCCTGGC
>FR893669.1:0-865 GCA_000435395.1 Firmicutes bacterium CAG:94 | reverse complement strand
TGCTGCCGCTACCGCCGCACCCGGCCAGCAGCGCAGCGATGGAAGCGACGGCCATCGCGCCGGCAAGTAAGGTTTCTTCATGGTTTTTCCTCCTTGTCTGGGGGCGCGGCTGCCGCGGCCAAACTGCTGCGGCTGTGCCCTGTGATCTTGCGGGGACAGGGCTTATGTTCTCCCTGTCGGACTGTGACTTTATTATAGGGGCTAACCCTGCCGCCAATATATTAGCAATTCAAAAAAATATCAAATTCTTGACCGAATTTTGGAGCTTCTGTGAAACTATGGTCATGATTCTGCCATTTTTGCACAACGTTTTGATTTTTGCGTGCCTGTTGGACCGGTATAATGGGAAAAACAAATAAAAGGAAAGGAGTGGCTGCGTTGTCTCACATGCCTTTTTTGGAGGAAAGCGGCAGCTTCGCCGTAAACCGGCCGGAGAATGTCAGCTATCTGTATTTCCCGCTGGCGTCGGATACCGGCATGAAAAGCGCCGTAACCCCCGGCCTGGGCGGCGATGCCAAGCTGGACCAGGAGACGTTTCTGCTGGAGCCGGTCAGCGCAGAAAATCTGCACGACAACCGCGCCAGCCGCAACTTCTGGCTGCGCTGCGGCGGCCAGGCCTGGTCCTGCACCGGCACTTCCGCCGGGCAGGAGGCCCAAAAATTCACCCCAGATCAGGAGGACAGCCGCCTGCAGGCCGGCTTGATGTGGCAGACGGTGGAGCGCACCTCCGGCCCGCTGGGGATCACCGCCCGCGTCACGCTGTTCTGCCCGCTTTCGGACAACCTGGAGGTCATGCTGGTGACGGTGCGCAACACCGGCGCCCGGACGCTGCAGGCCACCCCGTTTGCCGCTGTGCCCCTCTATG
>FR893668.1 GCA_000435395.1 Firmicutes bacterium CAG:94 | reverse complement strand
AGGCCCATGTCGTACAGGCGCTCCATCTGCCGCCAGGTAGTCATAAAGTCCTCCACCTTAAAGGGGCGGGAATCGGGGTTGCGGGAATCGCCGTCGCACCCGGGGGCGTGATAGTTGGGGAAGGGCCAGTGGACAAAGTAGGCGTCCAGGTAGTCCAGCTGCAAGTCCTTCAGGGTCTTGGCCAAAGACAGCAGCACGTCTCCCTGCCAGTGCATGTCGTTCCACACCTTGGAGGCGATGAACAGCTCCTCCCGCTTGACAACGCCCTCCTGGAAGGCCTGGGCGAACACCTGGCCAATCTGGTCCTCGTTGCCATAGACAGAGGCGCAGTCAAACAGGCGGTAGCCGCAGCGGATGGCGCCCGCCCCAGCGGCGGGCGGATGGCGCCCGCCACAGCGGCGGAAATCTGCTCGGCGGTGAAGCGGTCCGAGCCAAAGGTGCCCATGCCGATGCAGGGGATTTGCTGGCCGTTCAACAAAGTGCGCTTGGGTACTTTCTTGGGGTCAATCCATGCCATGGAATTTCCTTCTTTCTCTGGTAGATTTTTTAGTGCTCCAGCTGTTCCACCGTGACCTGGGGCAGCAAGCGCTCCAGGTCCTCCGGTTGGAAGCAGCCGGTTTCTTTTGTCAGTGCGTTTGCCGCGGAGATGGCCACGGCGTAGCGGATGGCCTGGGGCAGCTCCCAGCCCTGGGCAAAGCCCGTGGCGAAGCCTGCCACCATGCTGTCCCCGCAGCCCACGGTGTTCACCACCTGGATGCGGGGCGGCCGGCCCTGGTACACCCCCTGGAGGGAGACCACCAGCACGCCGTCCTTCCCCCGGGACACAGCCACGGCCCCGGCGCCCAGCGCCCGCAGGCTTTGGGCCGCCTGGATGCATCCTTCCACGGTGGAGGTGTCCTGGCCTGTGAGCTGGCACAGCTCCTCGTCGTTGGGCTTGACCAAATCCGGGCCGCCGGGCAAAGCTTCCCGCAGGGCGCTGCCGCTGGAATCCACAATCACTTTCTTGCCCTGCGCCTTGGCCAGGCGGCACAAGGTGGCGTAGAAGTCCCCCGGCACGCCCTTGGGCATGCTGCCGGAAATGGCCACCACTTCCGCCTGCCCCAGCTGGCTTTGGTAGTCCGCCAGGAAGCGCTCCAGCTCCCCTTGGGAGACGGGGTTGCCAGGCTCCAGGAACTCGGTGCTCTGGTTTGTCTCCCTGTCCCGGACGTTGATGCAACAGCGGGTCTCCCCCTGCACCTGGGTAAAGGCCGGGGCGATGCCCGGGGTGGTAATCAGGCTTTGGAAGAGCTGGCCGTTATAGCCGCCCACAAAGCCCATGGCGGTGACGTGCCCGCCCGCCAAGGCGGCCACCCGGGAGACATTGAGCCCCTTGCCCCCGGCGGTGTTCACCACCTCCTGCACCCGGCTGACGCTGTAGGGGGCCAGCTTTTCCACCAGGTACAGCTTGTCGATGGAAGCGTTTAAAGTAACGGTTAAAATCATGGCGGGCCTCACGGGTTGACGAGCATAATCTTACCGTGGACCTGCTCGGGGTGGTAAAACTCGGCAAAGGCCTCCGCCGCCTGGGACATGGGGTAGGTCTTGTAGATGAAGGCGGGGTCGAACTTCAGCTGGCCCGTGGCGAAGTAGTGGGCGGTGAGGGTCCACTCCTTGCCGGGGAAGGGCGCGGAGTAGCTCATCCAGCTACCGGTGAGGAGGAACTCCTTGCGGTTCATCAGCTCCCACTGGGCGGGGGTAAAGCTCATGTCCTTGTGAGGGGTGCCGATGAAGCACACCCGTGCCTTGTTGGCGGCGGCCTCAAAGGCCATGTGCATGGTGACGGGGTTGCCCGCCGCCTCGAAGACATAGTCGAAGCCGTGGCCGCCGGTGAGGGCCTTGGCCCGCTCCATGTAGCCCTCTTCCCCGGTGTTGATGGCCTCATCGGCGCCCATGCGCTTGGCCAGGGCCAGGCGGCCCTCGTCGATGTCAAAGGCCACAATCTTCTTGCTGCCGAAAATCTTGGCCCACTGCAAGGTGAAAATGCCAATGGTGCCGCAGCCCAAAATGGCCACGTAGCCGCCGCCCTGGTAGCCGTTGCACAGCAGCCCGTGGAGGGCCACGGTGGAGGGCTCGAACATGGCGGCCTGCTCGTAGGGGATGGAGGGGTCGTACTGGATGGCGTTCTGCGCGGGCATCACCACGTACTCGGCAAAGCTGCCCTGCTGGCGGCTGCCGATGAAGCTGTAATGCTTGCACAGGGAGAAGTTGCCCTGCTGGCAGTCGTCACACTTCATGCAGGGGAGCAAGGGCGCGCCGGAGACGGTGTCCCCCACCTGGACGGAGGTGACGCCCTCGCCTACCTCCACCACGTCGCCGGAAAACTCGTGGCCCAGCACCACCGGGTAGAAGTGGGCCCCATGGTGGAGCACCCGGGGCACGTCGCTGCCGCAGATGCCTGTGGCCCGCACCCGTACCTTCACCGTGCCGGGCAATGTCTCTGGGGTGGGGAACTCCTCGTAGCGGATATCCTCGTTGCCGTGCAAAACTGCTGCTTTCATTGTTAGAGTGCCTCCTTACGCATGGTATCTTTTAAATCCTCGTAGAGCTGCCGGTACAGCCGGTAGCCCTGTTCGTAAGCTTGCCGGTGTTCTGGGTTGGGGGTGTGCTCCCGGGTGACGCGCACCGTGGCGGCCACCGCCTGGTCGAAGTCCCGGTAGGCGCCCACGCCCACCCCGGCCAAAAGGGCCGCGCCCAGGGAGGTGGCGGCGTCCGAGGCGGGCACCTGGATGGCCTTGCCGGTGATGTCCGCCTTTATCTGGGTCCACAGGCGGCTGTTGGCGGCGCCGCCCATGGCCCGCAGCGTCCCGGCGGAGGCCCCGGCCTCCTGGGCCACCTCCAGGTTGTGCCGCAGGGAGTAGGCCACGCCCTCCATGCATGCCCGGGCAAAGTGGGCCCGCGTCTTGGAGAAGTCGATGCCGTAGTACACGCCCTTGGCGTGGATGTCCCACAGGGGGCTGCGCTCCCCAGCCAGGTAGGGCAGGAACACCAACCCCTGGCAGCCTGGAGGGACGGCTTCCGCTTCCCGGTCCAGCTGCTGGAAGGAGCTGCCGCCCTGCTCCTGGGCTGCGGCGCGCTCGGCGGCGGCGAACTCCCGCTCGAACCAGTTCAAGGCGCCGCCGCCCCCCACCGTGCCCCCTTGGAGGAGCCACAGGCCCTCCACCACGTGGGCGCTGAGAATCAGCCGGGGGTCGGCCTGGGCGCTGTCCACGCAGAGGCTCATGCCCCCTGCCTGGCCGCCCTGCTCCTGGGTCTCCCCGGGGTGGATGGCCCCCGCCCCCAAGGTGCCGCAGGCAGCGTCCAAGCCGCCGGCCACCACAGGGGTGCCCTCCAGCAGGCCCGTCTCCTGGGCCGCCTGGGGCGTGACGCCCCCCACCACCTGGCTGCAGGAGACGATCTCCGGCAGCAAAGAGGGCTTTACGCCCAGCTCCTGGCACAGGGGGATGTCCCACTGGTTCCGGGCCACATTGTAGCAGGCCCAGCCATAGCCCTGGCTCTTGTCCTGGGTGACGGCCCCTGTCAGGCGGAAGGCCAAATAGCCGTTGGACTGGAGCACCTTCTCCGCCTTTTCATAGACCTGGGGCAGGTGCTCCTTGTACCACAGCACCTTGGGCAAAGTGTACGAGGCGGACAAGGGGTTGCCGCTGCAGGCGAAAATCTTCTCGCCGCCCACACGGGCCTCCAGTTCTTGGCAGAGGGAGCCCGCCCGGGTGTCCATCCAGATGGGGGTGTTGCACAAGGCCCGGCCCTCCTTATCCAGGGGGATGGCGCTCCAGCTTTGGCCGTCGATGCCCACGCCTGCCACCTCGCCGGGGGCCACGGCGCCGCTCTCCCACAGCCGCCGGAGGGCCTTGCACACGGCCTCCCACCACTGCTGTGGGTCCTGCTCCGCCCAGCCCGGCTGGGGGTAGAGCACCGGGTAGCTTTCGGCGGCCTGGGCCAGCACGTGGCCCTCCAAGTCGAAGGCAGCCACCTTGCAGGCGGAGGTGCCCACGTCAATGCCTAATAACGCGGTTTTCATAGTCAGGCCTTCCCGTCGCAGCCGCACACCAGCATGCGCTCCATCACCAAGGCTTTCACCCGCTGGCGGGCCTCTTTGCCGTAGGCCTTGGGGTCGAAGGTCTTGGGGTTTTCCGCCAGCACGGCCTTGACGCCCTCGGTGTAGGCGGCCCGCAGCTCGGTGGCGAAGTTTACCTTGCAGATGCCCCGGCGGATGCAGTCCTTCACATCCTCGTCGGAGAGGCCGGAAGCCCCGTGGAGCACCATAGGCGCCTGGAGCATCCCCCGCAGGGTGGTAATCAGCTCCTTGTTCAGCTGGGGCTTCTCCTTGTAGAAGCCGTGGGCCGTGCCCACGCCCACCGCCATGCTGAACAGGCCGCTCTCCTTCTCAAAGCGCACGGCCTCCTCGGGGATGGTGTAGCCGCCGTCGGATTCCAAGTCGTCCTCCTTGCCGCCCACACGGCCAATCTCCCCTTCCACGGGGACGCCCACGGCGGCGCACATCTCGCTGACTTTGTATGTTAAGGCGATGTTCTCCTCCAGGGGCAGCTTGCTGCCGTCAATCATCACGCTGGTGTAGCCGGAGCGCAAAGCCTGGGCGCACAGGGCAAAGCTGTCGCCGTGGTCCAGGTGCATGGCCACCGGGACGCTGGCCTCCTGGGCCAGGGCGGCCACCATGGCGGCGTACATCCCCGTGCCGGCATAGCGCACGGTGGAGGGCGTTGTCTGCAAAATCACAGGGGCGCGCAGCTCCTCGGCCGCGCTGATGATGGCCTGGGCCATCTCCATGTTTTCCACGTTAAAGGCGCCCACGGCAAAGCCCTGCTCTTGGGCCTTGCGGAGCATCGAAACGGTTGTTGTCAATGGCATGGATACTCACTCCTCTAGGTTAGGGATAAAACGTTCCTGGCTCACAGGGGCCCCAGCGCTCCCAACGGGCCGGGCTGGTGGAAAAACCAGAAAACAAAACGTTTTACTTTATAAGCACAGCCTACCACAAGCCCCAGGTTTTGTCAAGCCTTTTTTCCATTTGACACAGGGGCAATTCTGTGTTATCTTGACATACAGGAAGAAACGTTCCTAATTTTTCTGTGAAAAAGGAGGCACTGTATGGCCGCTACCATCAAAGACATTGCCAGGGAAACGGGACTGAGCCTGGCCACCATTTCCAAATATCTCAACGGCGGCAACCTGCGGGAAAAAAACCGGGCCGCTATTGAGGCGGCCATTAAAAAGCTGGACTACCACGTGAACGAATACGCCCGTGGGCTGAAATCCAAAAAGAGCCGCACGGTGGGCGTGGTGCTGCCGGAGATTTCCAACTTGTTCAACATGAAGATTGTCGCCGTGTTCGAGCGGGTGCTCCAGGAAAACGGCTACAGCGTCATTGTGACGGACTGCCAGAACAACCTGGAACAAGAGGCAAGCTCCGTGGACTTCCTGCTGAAAAAACAGGTGGACGGCATCATCAACGTGCCCATTGGCAGCAGCAGCCGCCACCTGCGCCCCGCAGTGGAGAAGAAGGTGCCTATCCTGCTGCTGGACCGCCCCTTGGAGGATTTAAACGGCGTGGCCAGCTGCGTGCTCATCGACAACCGGGGCGCCGCCCGGCTGGGGGTGCGCCGCCTGCTCCAGGCGGGCCACCGGCGCATTGGGGTGCTGGTGGGCTCGGATGAGGTGCACACTGCCCAAATGCGCCTGCGGGGCTACCGGGACGCTTTGGAGGAATACGGCGTGGAGTACGACGAGAGCCTGGTGCGCCGGTGCGACCTCACCTTGGAGGGGGGCTACCGCCAGGCCCGGCGGCTGCTGAAAGCCAACACAGGCATGACCGCCATGTTCCTCACCAACTACGATTTGACGCTGGGCGCCCTCATCGCCTTAAACGAGCGGGGGGTGCAAATCCCCGGGGAGATGTCCGTGGTGGGCTTTGACAACATCATGGATTTGTCCCGGGTGTTCCGGCCCTCGCTGACCATTGTCAGCCAGCCCCTGGAGCAGATTGGCCTCCAGGCCGCCCGGCTGATGCTGGACCAGCTCTCCGGCGGCAAGGACGCCACCCCCATGACCATCACCTTAGCCGCTTCCCTAAAAGAGGGCGGCTCGGTGGAAGCTCCCCCCGCCCAACCGTAACCGTAAGCATAGAAAAAGCTGCCGTGGTTTCACGGCAGCTTTTTTGCATCTCTCAGGCAAACACTTCTATCTTGCAGATGGGCGTGGCCTCCCCGGGGAAGCGCACCCGGATGAACCGCGCCTGCTGGCCCAGGTTGTCCAGGGAGACGTCCGTCACGGCGGGGCGTTCGCCGGAGTTGTAAATGGTCCGGAAATCCTCCCGGGTGTGGGAGAGGGCCACCTCCACCGCGTGCTGGACCATCCCCCGGAACACCACGTGGATGCCCTCCACGTCCTTGGTGCCCTCCAGGTCCACCATCACCCACTGGCCGGCCTCTGGGGAGGCGGGCTTCCAGCAGGTTTCCCACTGGCCGTCGGTGACGTTTTTCGCCGGGCACTGGGGTTCCTCGCCGCTGGCGAACACCGGGCGGTACAGGCCAATCTCATCCAAGGCCTGGCGCGGGGGCGGCCCCATGACGCTGGGCGGCGCCGGCAGGGGCACCAGCTCCCGGCCGTCCCAAGGGCTGTCGCCGGTGACGAGAAGCTGCAGCTCCACTGGGGGAACGCCCTCCGCCTGGGCCCGGATGACCGTCTCCCCGGGGTAGAGGGCCCGCAGCTCTATGGCGCCCATGCCGTCCAGCAGGCTGCCCTTCTCCCCGCTCATCTCG
>FR893667.1 GCA_000435395.1 Firmicutes bacterium CAG:94 | reverse complement strand
GGTGTGGTGTGCAGGATTAAGTGCCGTCGGTTTGGCAGGGGATGTGTTGACTGCGATCTGTTTTCGGAGGAAGAAAAAATGAAAGACAAACTGTTTACCCGCAATTTTACTTTTCTAATTCTGGGGCAAGTCAGTTCCCTCATTGGCAACTACACCCTAAAGTTTGCCCTTTCCATGTATGTGTTGGAGCAGACTGGATCGGCGTCCATTTTTGCGACTTTGTTGGCCGTGGCTATGCTGCCTACCATCCTCTTGTCACCCTTTGGCGGTATTCTGGCGGATCGAGCCAATCGGCGTAACATCATGGTAGGGCTGGACACCCTCTCCGGACTCACTGTGCTGGTCGCGGGATTGGTGTTGCCCTTTGGACATGATATTTGGGTCATCGGTGCATTGTTGGTGATCCTGTCTGTCCTAGCCGCCTTTGAGTCTCCCACGGTACAGGCCTGCATCCCCCAGATGCTCTCCGGAGACAATTTGATGAAAGGCAATGCGGCGGTAAATCAAGTACAGGCCATTGCTGGGCTCATCACTCCGTTTCTGGGCAGTCTGGTTTACGCTGCTTTTGGACTTACTCCGGTCCTCTGGGGAACGGTGGTCTGCTTTTTCCTCACTGCCATTCTGGAGTGCTTCATTCGCCTGGACTATCAGAAGGCGGAAGTCACTATGAGCGTCCGGGAGATCATCAGAGAGGACTTCTCCGTCAGTATTCACTTCCTGCGCCGGGAGCAGCCGGGTATCCTCAAATTGCTCCTGCTTGCAGCCCTGGCCAGCTTGTTTGTAGCCGGTACCGTGGTGGTCGGCTTTCCTTACCTGGTGCGGACTGTTCTTGGACTCTCCGCAAAGCATTACGGAGCAGCAGAGAGCGTTATGGGTGTAGCCGCTGTGCTGGGCAGTCTTTTTGTGGGAATTACAGCGCAGAAATTCCGTTTGCACTGGCTGGCCTTTGTCTTTATGGGACTTGGCCTTAGCCTTATTCCAACAGGAATTGCTTTTCTCTTACCTGTAGGGCCTCTTGGTATTTACATCATACTCCTTGTCATGTTCAGCCTTGGGCAATTTGGATGCAGTCTGTTTTCCACCTATGCAATCTCTGTCATTCAG
>FR893666.1 GCA_000435395.1 Firmicutes bacterium CAG:94 | reverse complement strand
CCTGCGGACGTACCGCGAAAACTTTTACGCCGCTTCGCGGGTCTCTTCTCCGAAGAACTGCTTATACCAAATCAAGAAGGTATACACCGTCCACACCCGGCGGCTGTTGTCCGCCTTGCCGTTTTTGTGGTCGTCCAGCAGCTTGACAAGCTTCTCCGTGTGGAAAAACTTCTGGGCGTTCTCCCCCAAAAATTCCTCCTTGACGATGTTGTAATACTTGTCCTCCTTCAGCCACACACGGGTGGGCACCGGGAAGCCCAGCTTCTTTTTGCCAGCCCACTTCTCCGGCATCCGCCGCAGGGCCGCCTTGCGCATGGCGTACTTGGTGTTTTCCTCGTTGACCCGGTACTTCAGGGGGATGCGCCCCGCCAGCGCCATGATTTTCTTATCCAAGAAGGGCACCCGCAGCTCCAGGGAGTTGGCCATGCTCATCTTGTCCGCTTTTAAGAGGATGTCCCCCACCATCCACATGTTCAGGTCCACAAACTGCATCTTGGTGACGGGGTCCTTGTCCCGCACCATGTCGTAATAGGGCTTGCACAGCGCCTCGGGGGCCGGGGCGCCGGTGGGATGCTTCAGCAGGGCCTGGCGCTCCTTCTCGGTGAACATATAGGCGTTGCCGATGAAGCGCTCCTCCAGCCGCTTGCCACGGCGCACCAGGAAGTTCAATCCCCGGTGGGCAGGCAGCGCCCCGGCGATTTTGCCGATGAGCTTGCGGAGGGGGAAGGGGATTTTGTCGTACCACTGCATCTCCAGGGGCTCTTTGTAGATGTTGTAGCCCCCAAAAATTTCGTCGGCGCCCTCGCCGGAGAGCACCACCTTCAAGTGCTGGCTGGCCAGGTTGCACACAAAGTACAGGGCCACCGCCGCGGGGTCCGCCAGGGGCTCGTCCATGTGGTACTGGATCTTCCCAAAGTTGCCCCAGAATTCCTCGGGGGTGATGATGTGGCTGATGTTCTTCACCGGGATTTGCTCCGAAAGCTCCTGGGCGTAGCTGATTTCGTTGTACTTGGTGCCGTTGTCAAAGCCCACGGTGAAGGTCTTGTCCACATGGGCCGAGCAGGCCACATAGCTGCTGTCCACGCCGGAGGACA
>FR893665.1 GCA_000435395.1 Firmicutes bacterium CAG:94 | reverse complement strand
CAAGTCTCGCCTCCCCCTTTGGGGGAGGTGTCATGCCAAAGGCATGACGGAGAGGGCTTTTCCAGCAGCCCCCGCCGCGCACGTGCGCTATCCTTTTGCACAGGAGCGGCGTTTAGCCGCCGTCCCCTGGCGCGAATTGTCCCGTGCGGCCACGCACCGCGAATTGACAGCGGAGGCACTCCGCATCAGTTCTCTTTCTTGCTATTGATAATTTTCGACAGCTCCTCCATGAAGCTGTTGATATCTTTAAACTGCCGGTACACCGAGGCGAACCGCACGTAGGCCACCTCGTCTACGTTCTTCAGCTTTTCCATGGCATAGGTGCCAATGCGCTGGGAGGATACCTCCCTGTCCAGGGAGTTTTGCAGCAGGTTCTCTATCTCGTCCACAATGCGCTCCAGTGTGTCCATGGATACCGGCCGCTTCTCGCAGGCGCGCAGAAGGCCGTTTAACAGCTTGTTCCTGTCAAAGGTCTCCCGGGATTTGTCCTTCTTAATCACCACAATGGGCACGTTCTCTATCACCTCATAGGTGGTAAAGCGCTTGCCGCATTTCAGGCACTCCCGGCGGCGGCGGATGCGCTCCCCCTCGTCGGTGGGGCGGGAGTCAATAACGCGGCTTTCAATATAACCACAATAGGGGCATTTCAAAGCAAAGCACCTCCTGCTAGCGTTCCTCCAGCGGCCCTTGGGCCACGGACTTCTTTCTCTATCCTCTATTATACCAAAGATTGTCCGACAAAAGCAAGAAATTTGTCAGGAAATGGGCGTTTCAAAGGCTTTTTTTGTGTAGGAGAGAGAATTTGCCAGCTCCTTCACCTGGGAAAAGCTGTCCCGGTAGACCTCTGTCACCACCACGCCCCCAAAGCCCAGCCCCTCCAGCAGCCGCCGGAAGGGAGTAAGCTCCATCTCCCCGGCGCCAGGCAGCAGGCAGGGGCGCCCTGGCGCGCCGTCGCTGAGGTGCACGTGCAGAAGCCGCGGCCCCATGGCCCGGGCCATGTCCCCGATTTCCACCCCGGCCATGCGGCACTGCTTTACGTCCAGCACAAAGGCGCAGTCCTCCCCCAAATACTGGCGCATCCCGGCGATGAAGGCAGGCGCAGCCCCCCGGTGCTGCCGCACGTTCTCCTGGGCGGGGAAGGCCCCCTCCTCATAGCCGATGCGGTACAGCTCCCCAAAGCGCTGCCAGTAGCCCTCGTCGGGGAGCTTCCCATGGCCCTGGGGCTGGCCGTGGATGACCACGTATTTCGCCCCCAGATAGGCCGCCGCGGCCATGTACCGCCGGTAGAAGTCGAAAGCCTCCCGGGTGCGGCGGGGGTAGTCGCCGAACAGCAGCGAGGACTCCATCGCCGAGGTGAAGGGGTGCAGGGACACAAACTCCGCCCCGTAGGCGTCCGCCCGGCCCTTTAAGTCCCGCAGGTAGGCGGGGGAGAGCTCCTCCATGCAGTTGGGGAACACCTCAAACCGGCGGTAGCCCAGCTGTAGCAGCAAGTCCAAAGAGCGCTCGGGCTCCAGGGGGTACAGGCAGGCGGTGCTCACGCCGGTTTTCATGGGTTGCCCCCCTTTCCTTCCCCCTTCTCCTTGGGCTTTTTCGGCACGTCTTCCCCCAGCAGGGAGAGGATGCGCTGGGCCGCGGCCCGCTTGGCGTTGGCCTCCGCCGCCAAAAGGAGGGCCGCCTGTTTCAAGTCCGCCCCGCTGGCGCAGGTTTCCTCCAGGCTGCGGCAGGTTTCCGCCAAGGCCTCGGTGTGGGCCTGGCGGAACAGGGCGTAGGTGTGGGGGTCCATGCCGCCGGAGAACAGGGCCTTGATGTCCTGGATAGGCAGCACCTGCTTGAGCATGCACACGGCCATCAGCCCGGCCAGGTGCTCTTTGGTGTACTTTTTCTTGTCCGGGTGGGGGATGAGCCCGGTTTTCACGTAGTTGTTAATCATAGAGCTGGTGAGCAGGCTGCTGCCCTCCCGCTGGAACAGCTCCAGGCTTTCCCCCAGGTAGAGGATGACCTGGTCCATGTACAGGGGGATGCCGGGCAGCTCCTCCCACGCCGGAGGGGCCGCCTCCTGCCCCTGCCTGGCCCATTCCGCCAGCAAATCCCGCGCCTGTTCCGTGTTCATGGCCATCGTCCTTTCCGGAGTGTATTTCTATTAGTTTACAAGGATTTTCCCAGCTTGTCAAACGCCCCGCGCCGGGGACACTCCGCCATTGCTTTCCAGGGGGAAGTAGGGTATAATAGCTGGCAGAGCGCTGGGCTGCCACGCGCCCTTTCCCTTTGGGCCAGGCCGCGGCTTTCGAAAAAAGGAGCCCGCCTCAACAGCGCTCGCCCCCGTTTCGCTACGCAATTCCTTTACCATAGTACTTACCAAAGAAAGGTCCCGTGACAACCATGACCAACCAAGAACTGCTTTCCCTGCGCCGCCAGGTGATGGAGCGGGACTTCTCCCGCATGAACGCCCGCCAGCAAGAGGCCGTCTTCTCCACCGAAGGCCCCCTCCTGGTGCTGGCCGGCGCCGGCAGCGGCAAGACCACCGTGCTGGTCAACCGCATTGCCAACATCGTCCGCTATGGCCAGGCCTACCACAGCCCTTTGATGAGCCAAGACCTCACCCCAGAGGATGTCGAATTGTGTAAAGGCTACCTCCTTGACGGCGAGCTGCCAAACATTGTCCGCTCCAGGCTTGGGGTGGCCCCCTGCCCGCCCTGGCGTGTAATGGCTATCACCTTTACAAACAAGGCTGCCGGGGAGCTGAAAGCCCGCCTGTGCCAGATGCTGGGCGAGGGCGGCGACGAGGTGTGGGCCTCCACCTTCCACTCCAGCTGCGCCCGCATCCTCCGCCGGGATGGGGACAGGCTGGGGTACACCTCCCACTTCACCATCTACGACACCGACGACAGCCGCCGCCTGATGAAGGACGTCCTCAAGGATTTGGATATCCCCGAGCGGGCCCTGTCTGTGCGGGGCGCCCTGGCGGAAATCTCCCGGGCCAAGGACAAGCTCACCACGCCGGAGGACTTCGAGGCCGGCGCCGGGGACGACTTCCGCCTGAAGAAGGTGGCCCAGGCCTACCGGGTCTACCAGCGCCGCCTGGCCGATGCCGACGCCATGGACTTTGACGACCTCATCGTCAACGCCGTGCGCCTGTTCGAGACCTGCCCCGACGTGCTGGAGTACTACCAGAACCGTTTCCGCTACCTGATGGTGGACGAGTACCAGGACACTAACCACGCCCAGTACCGGTTTGTCAGTTTGCTGGCCCAGCGCAGCGGCAACCTGTGCGTGGTGGGCGACGACGACCAGAGCATCTACAAGTTCCGGGGGGCCACCATCGAGAACATTTTGCATTTCGAGGAGGACTTCCCCGGGGCCAAGGTGGTGCGCCTGGAGCAGAACTACCGCTCCACCCAGAACATCCTGGACGCCGCCAACGCCGTCATCGCCAACAACCAGGAGCGCAAAGGGAAGACCCTTTGGACCGCCGCAGGGCCTGGGGCGAAAATCGGCCTGCACCTGGCGGAAAACGAGCAGGACGAGGCCGACCGCATCGCCAAGGCCATTTTGGACGGGGTGTCCAAGGGCCGGAAGTTCTCGGACTTCGCTGTGCTCTACCGGATGAATTCCCAGTCCCAGGCCTTGGAGCGCATGTTCGCCAAGCAGGGCATCCCCCACCGCATCATCGGAGGCACCCGCTTCTTCGACCGCAAAGAGGTCCGGGACATGATTGCCTACTTGAGTGTCATCAACAACCCCGCCGACGAAATCCGGCTGCGGCGCATTGTCAACGTGCCCAAGCGGGGCATTGGCGAGCGCACCGTGGATTTGGCCGGGGAAATCGGCCAGCAGGTGGGGGAGAGCCTCTACACCGTGTTGAGCCACCCCAAGGACTTCCCGGCCATCGCCCGGGCCGCCGCCAAAACGGCGCCCTTTGTCCAGATGATGGATGACCTGATGGGCATGAACCAGGAGGGCATGGCCCCCAGCCAGCTTTACGCCCAGCTGGTGGAGCGCCTGGACTACCTGGAATACCTCAAGCAGGACGACCCGGAAAAGGCCGAGGAGCGCGTGGAAAACGTCCAGGAACTGTCCTCCATGCTCCAGCGGTACGAGGAGGAGGCCGGGGAAGGGGCCAGCCTCTCGGGCTTTTTGGAGGAGGTGTCCCTGTTCACGGACATCGACAACTACGACGCCGGGGCCGATTCCGCCGTGCTGATGACCATCCACTCCGCCAAGGGCCTGGAGTTCCCGGTGGTGTTCCTCCCCGGCTGGGAGGAGGGGGTGTTCCCCAGCGGCGCCGTGCTCTACAACCCCGAGGAGGTGGAGGAGGAGCGCCGCCTGGCCTACGTGGCCATCACCCGCGCCCGGGAGGAGCTGTACCTCTATCACGCGGAAAGCCGCATGATTTTCGGCACCACCAACCGCAACCGGCTGTCCCGTTTTGCCGAGGAAATCCCCAGCGAGCTGCTGGAGCGCAGCCAGTCCCGCACCTGGAGCAGGCCTGTGCCCACCGGGGCGGCCCGTCCCAGTGTCCCCACCGCCGCGGCGAAACCTCAGCCCCTATACAAGCCCCACCCGGTGAAGCCCACCCCCGCGGGCACCTACCGGGCCGGCGACACCGTGAAACATAAGACCTTCGGCCAGGGGATGGTGCTTTCCGCCACCCCAATGGCCAACGATACGTTGCTGGAGATTGCCTTTGAGAAGGTGGGCACGAAAAAGCTGTTCGCCAATTTCGCCAGGTTGGAGAAGCTGTGATACGGGCGCGTGCTGGCGCCAGCCGCTGCCTTGGCCTGTGAGGTTCTCCCGGCAAAAGGAAAGCCGCCCTTTTGGGCGGCCCGGGTGTGTCTAAGAAAGAAAAAAGTAAAGTTTTTGCTCAAGCTTTTTACAAAAAGCTTGCAGGGTGTGGGGCAGCGCCCCACGGTCTTAAAAGCCGCTTAGCGGCTGAAAAGCAGAACTAGCAGACAGGGGCCACAGGCCCCGTTTCTGCGGCTGCTTTCCCCCATAGAAGCTCTTTTAACAAACCAAAGCCGCCCTTTCGGGCGGCCTTTTTCTTGCCTGTTTCGTTTTTTATCCCTGCTTCTCCTCGCCGAACAGCCGCTTCCTGCCTGCCAGCAGAATGGCCTCGCCGATGAGGAACAGGATGGCCAGGCTGATAACCCCAATGGAGTCCCGGCCGGTGAACTGGGTGAACAGCCCCACAAGCAGGGGGCCGATCACCGCGGCGAACTTGCCGAAGATGTCGAAGAAGCCGAAGTACTCGTTGGAGCGGTCCGCGGGGACCAGCTTTCCAAAGTAGCTGCGGCTTAATGCCTGGATGCCCCCCTGCACGGTGCCCACCAAAAAGGCCATGCACCAGAACAGTCCCTGGGACAGGGCCAGGGCGCTTTCACTGCCGGTGTTCTGCTCGATGTTGAAGCCCATGAAGAACCCCACCACCGTGATGACAAAGTAAATCCCCACGGCGCCGCACAGCAGGTTGATGGACCCCACCTTCCCGGCCAGCTTGCCGAATAAAATGGAGAAGGGCATAGCCACCACCTGGGTGACCAGCAAGGCCAGAATCATGCCCACAGTGTCCAGGCCCAAGGTGGTGCCGTAGGAGGTGGACACGGAGATGATGGTGTTCACGCCGTCGATGTAGAAGAAGTAGGCAATGATGAACAGGAACACCCGCTTGTGGGTGAAGATGTCCTTGGCCGTGGCCCACAGGTTCCGGAAGGTGGAGCGCAGCAGTCCCTTTTTGGCCTCCACATAGTGGACCTGGTGGACGTTCTTCAAGAAGGGGATGGAGAAAACCAGCCACCACACACTGGTGAGGAGAATCACCAGCTTAAAGGCCACGGGGTTCTCCATGCCCATGACAAAGAGGATGATAATGGCCAGCACAAAGGGGATGGTGCTGCCGCCGATGTAGCCCATGGCGTAGCCCCAGGCGGAGACCCGGTCCATGCGCTCCCGGGTGGTGACGTCGGTCAAAAAGGCGTCGTAGAACAGGCAGGAGCCGGAAAAGCCGATGTGGCTGATGACGTAGCCCACCAGCAGGCCCCGGTAGTCGTCGGTCAGGGCGGAGAACAGCGTAAAGGCCACGCCCAGAACCAAACAGGCCACGAACAGGCGCTTTTTGTGGCCCTTGTGGTCAGCCAAGGAGCCCAGAATGGGCGCCAGCACGGCGGTGATAAAGGTGGCCGCCGAGGTGCCATAAGACCAGAGCACCAGGTTATCGGCCCCTGCGGCGGCGCACACGCTGCCAAAGTAGATGGGGAACAGCACGGCCATGATGTTGGTGGCGTAAACAGAGTTGGCCCAGTCGTAGAGAATCCAGCTCTTTTCAGCCTTGGTAAATTTTTGTGAGGAGGCTTTTTCGCCGCTAGACATGAAACTTCATCCTTCCCAGAGCAAGTGTTGTCTAAAGGTATCATGCCATAGTTTTGTAAAAAACACAAGAATTTTTTGTAAAAAACTGGCATAGGTCCGGTGCACCCACGCGGCCCGCTGGGTTGCATCACCCGAGACGGCAGGGGCGAGTGGACTCGCTGCACCCCGTAACGTGGCTGCTCCAGGTACGGGGCACCAAATCCCCTCCGCCACATATCATGGGAAGGAAATCCCTATAAGGAGGAGATACTATGGCTGAAAACGAAAGCGCCGCCGATTACGGCTGCCAGGAATACTTTAAAGAAGCCGTCTGCATCGATGCCCAGCGGGTGTACGATTCCTGCTCTGACAAGGACTGTATCGAGGATATACGGGTGCTGTTCCCCGCCGCGCGGCAGTCCTTGGTGGATAGCGCCACCAACGTCCGGGTGCGGGAGGTGAACGTCATCACCGTGTACATCGACCTGCAGCCCATCCCCTTCAACAAGGGCTTCTACTCCGTGGACATGACCTTCTTCTTCGATGTCTGCCTGGACTTGTTCGGGGGGACGGCCTCCTGCCCGGTGCCCATCAACGGCGTGGCCATCTTCAACAAGAAGGTGGTCCTCTACGGCAGCGAGGGCAACGTGAAGCTGTTCACCTCCGGCTGCTCCATAGACGACGTCCAGGCCGAGGACGCCCGGGTGCTGCCCAAAGCCACAGTGCAGGTGGCCCAGCCTGTGGCCCTCTCCGCCCGGCTGTGCGAGCATTCCGCCTGCGGCTGCGAGCCCTATTGCCGCATCCCCGAGAGCATCTGCCAGCGCTACGGCGGCGACTTCGACAGCTGCCCCCAGAAGAACACGGTGTACGTCACCATTGGGCTGTTCATCATCGTGCAGATGGTGCGCAACGTGCAAATGCTCATCCCCGCCTACGACTTCTGCGTGCCCGAGAAGGAGTGCGTGGCCTCCAGCGACAACCCCTGCGAGCTCTTCCGCCGCATCGACTTCCCCACCAGCGAGTTTTTCCCGCCGAGAGCGACAGATGTAAACGGAGGCTGTAAGTAAAGTTAGCCTCAACGAAAGCGGTAGGCTCGCGAGCTAAAGCACGAGGCGGGCGACGTTTGCCGGTTTTGGCGTACCCTTTCGCCAAAATGGGGCCTATGGCCCCAAGGCAAACTCGTTGAGCGGCCCGCCAGGGCCGGTCTTCCTTC
>FR893664.1 GCA_000435395.1 Firmicutes bacterium CAG:94 | reverse complement strand
GGCGGCTTAACGCCGCGCTTGTGGGAGAGGCTAGCGCGCGTCCGCGCTATGGGTTTCGGGGGGCGCCCGCCGCCTGGAATTTCGCCTTCCCTTCACGGAAACTTCACAAAACTGGGGTAAACTGTAGGAAATCTATGGTGCCTGGGTGGAAAACCCTTGCAAAACAGGCAATTTTGCGGTACTATGGTAAAGTTAACGGCGCTGGGGGCCTTCCGAGGAGGCCGCCCGGCTAAACGACGGAAACAGGAGGAATCACGGACATGATAGAGGTCAAGAACCTCACCAAGCGCTATGGCCAGAACTTGGCGCTGGACCGCGTGAGTTTTAAAATCGAGGAGGGCACCATTGTTGGGTTCCTGGGGCCCAACGGCGCTGGCAAGTCCACCGCGATGAACATCATCACAGGCTACCTCTCCGCCACCTCCGGCGAGGTGACTGTATCGGGCAAGAACACCCTGGAGGAGCCTGGCGAGGTGAAAAAGATGATTGGCTACCTGCCGGAGCTGCCGCCCCTGTACATGGATATGACGGTAAAGGAATACCTGTATTTTATGTACGAGCTGAAAAAGGCCAAGCTCCCCCGGGAGCAGCATATCCAGGAAATCTGCCGGCTGGTGAAGATCGAGAACGTCTTTAACCGGCTTATTGCCAACCTGTCCAAGGGCTACAAGCAGCGCGTGGGCATTGCCCAGGCCTTGATTGGCAACCCCCCGGTGCTCATTCTGGACGAGCCCACCGTGGGCCTGGACCCCAAGCAGATTATTGAAATCCGCACCCTCATCAAAAACTTGGGCCGCAACCACACGGTTATCTTGAGCTCCCACATCCTGCCCGAGGTGCAGGCCGTGTGCGAGCGCATCCTGGTTATCAACAACGGCCGCATTGTGGCCGACGGCGCCACCGACACCTTGGCCCACGACCTCTCCCCCGACCACCGGCTCATCCTGCGCGCCGAGGGCCCGGAGAAGGAAATGGTACACGCCCTGCAGAACGTGCCCGGCGTGGTGGACGCCTACTCCCTGGGCGAAAAGGAGAAGGGCGTGTTCGAAGTCAGCGTGGAATCCACCCCGGACAACGACATCCGCCGGGATGTGTTCGCCCTGATGGCCCGCAAGGGCTGGCCCATGCTGGCCCTGAAGAACACCGACCTCACCTTGGAGGACCTGTTCCTGCAGCTGACCAGCACCGACGCCGCCTTGCTGCCCAGCCAGGAGGATGAGGACGGCGGCGCCCCCCAGCTGGACCCTGACCAGGATTTGGACCTGGAAGCCGGCGAGGACGGGGCCCCGGAAACGGATGAGGATTCTGAGAAAGGAGGGGAAGCGTAAATGAAAGCCATTTTCAAGCGCGAGGTGCGCTCCTATTTCAGCTCCCCTGTTGGCTACGTGTGTGTTTCTGTGCTCATGGCCCTGTACGGCTTCTGGTACTACCAGGCCATGCTCACCAGCTCTTCCAGCTACATCTCTTCTGTGTTCGGAACCATGTTCAGCTTCAGCATGATGATTATCCCCATCATCACCATGCGCAGCATGTGCGACGACCAGAAGAACAAGACCGACCAGGCTTTGCTCACCGCGCCGGTGGGCGTTACGGCCATTGTGCTGGGCAAGTTCTTTGCCTGCTGCTTTGTGTACTTTGTGGCCACCACCTTGGGCGGCATCCTGCCCGCCATTGTGATGAGCACCTTCTCCACCCCCTCCTGGGGCGAGATCATCGGCAACTACATCGGCGCGCTGCTCTACGGCGCCGCCATGATTTCCATTGGCGTGTTCATCTCCAGCCTGACGGTGAGCCAGATCATCGCCGCCATTGGCACCTTCATCATCTCCGTGCTGCTGATGTATATGGATTCCCTGGCCTCTGTTGTCTCCAACGAGGTACTCAGCACGGCCATCCAGTGGTTCTCTTTTAACGACCGCTACAGCACCTTTACCCAGGGTATGTTCAGCATTTCCAGCGTGATTTTCTTTATCAGCGTTGTCGCCGTGTTTGTCTTTCTCACCGCCCGCAAGGTGGAGAGCCGCCGCTGGAGCTAAGGAGGAAAACGAACTATGGAAACCAAACAGACAGAAGTAAAGCAGAACGGGGCCAAAAAGCCGGCCCCCAAAAAGGGGAAGAACCCCTTTCGCTCCAACAAATTTAAGCGGGGCGGCATGGCCACTTTGATGACTGTGGTGTTTGTGGCCATTGTCATTGTGCTCAACGTGGTGGTTTCCGCCCTGGCCGAGCGTTTCCCCTCCATGGACATCGACATGACCGCCCAGGGACTGAACACCCTGTCCGACCAGGCCATTGAGATTGCCCAGAGCATTGACGAGGACACCACCATCTACCTCATCGGCAGCGAGGATGCCTATGAGAACAACCAGATTTACTCCAGCTACGGCCTGGAATACAGCCAGGTGGCAAGCCTGGCCCGGCGCCTGGCAGAGGCAAACTCCCACATCAAGGTGGAGTTTGTGGACCCCGATACCAACCCCACCTTTATCAGCGAGTACGCCGATGAAGACCTGAGCACCGGCAAGGTGATGGTGCAGACCGAGCGCCGCCACCGTGTGCTGACCGTCACCGACCTGTTCACCATTGAGCAGGACCAGACCACTGGCGGCTACAACACCTACTCCATGGTGGACAGCGCCCTGGCCGGCGCCCTGGAGCTGGTGAACATGGAGGACGTGCCTGTGTTCACCATCGCCACCGGCCACGGGGAGATGCTGACCTCGGATAACATGGCCAGCTTTATCTCCATGTTGGAGGACCAGAACTTTGAGGTGCAGGAGATTGACCTGCTCACCGAGAGCATCCCCGAGGGCACCCAGGTGCTGATGCTGCCCACCCCCACCACCGACTACTCCGAGGCGGAAGTGGACAAGCTGCGGGAATACCTGAACAACACCACCAACCCCGAGGCTTTGACGCTGCTGGCCACCTCGAACCCCACCCAGGGCAGCATGCCCAACTATGAGGCCTTCTTGGAGGAGTGGGGCATCCGCGTGGAAGAGGGCGTTGTGGCCGAGACCAATACCGACCGCATGGCCCTGGCCGACGCCTACGGCGTGCTGGTGGACCCCTCGGAAGACTACCTCTCCGGAAACACCTACGACCGGCTGGTGTCCTATTACAGCGCGCCCATCACCAAGCTGTTTGACGCCAACAACGGCATCTCCACCTACGACTTGTGGACCACCAGCGACAGCGCCTATGTGGTGACGGAAGACACCACCGAGGAGCAGGCCGCCGACCCCGACACCAGCAGCCAGACCGTGGCCTCTGTCTCCAGCAAGTATGTGCAGGTAGACGGCTCCTCTGTCACCCGCAGCCTGGTGATGTTCGGCTCCTCTTACGTGTTCCTGGATACCTTTATGAGCAACGCCTTCAGCGACGGCTCCTTTGTGACAGACCTTACCCTGTACCTCACCGGCAACGACGGCAGCAATGTCACCGTTTTGACCGAACGGGTGCAGACAAACGAGATGGATGTTACAGCCACCCGCAGCACCATGGATATGTGGGGCATCATCTTCAGCGCTGTCATCCCGGTGGCCATTTTGGCCTGCGGCTTGGTGATTTTCCTGAAGAGGAGGCACCTGTAAGCCTATGAAAAAGAACATTCGCTATCTCATCATCATGCTGGCGGTGCTGGTGGTGCTGGGCGGCGGCGCGGCTGTGCTGCTGCTTACCCAGCCCGCAGCGGACGAGGACGCCTCCAGCAGCTCCTTGGTGGCTTCCGAAATGGTCACCGACCGGGAAACCAGCGAGGTGGCCACCGTTACCGTGGAGAACCCCAACGCCAGCTATGTGATGGTGCCTGTGGACGACGGCACCGCCACTTCTTCCGAGGAGAGCAGCTCCTCGGAGGAGAGCTCTTCCAGCAGCACCTCGGTGGACTTTACCATTGACGGCTACCAGAGCTATGACGTGGATATCTCCCAGGTGACCGCCGCGGTGAACATGGCCGTCTCCATTGAGGCCAGCAAGAACCTGGGCGAGCAGGAAGACCTGGCCCAGTTCGGCCTCTCCGGCGTGGGCGCCGCCAAGGTGGATATCCAGTATACCGACGGTACCAGCGATTCCTTTGTAATGGGCAATGAAGCCGGCGAGACCTCCGGCCGCTACCTGTTGAAGGACGGCGTGGTGTACATCACCGCCTCCTATTCCAGCGGCCTGCTGGAGACGCCCTTCTACTTCTTCGAGACGGACGTCTACACTGTGGCGGACCGGGTGGAGGAAACAGTGGACAGCGAGGGCTCCAGCTCTACCAGCACATTGGAGGACGTCCTCTACCATATGGAGCTTTCCGGCGCCAATGCCGCAGAGCCCATTGTCATCGATTACGATTCCAGCAAGGTGAGCAGCTACCTGATTACCCAGCCTGTTATGGCGGAATCCGGCACAAACACGTTAACGGAGATTGCCACTGCCTTAAAGAGCCTCTCCGCCCAGGCCGTGGTGGCCGCCGGCCGCACCCAGGAGACCCTGGAGCAGTACGGCCTGGCCGAGCCCTACGCCCAAATCACCTTTGACATGAACGGCGAGGAGCACACCCTGGCGGTGAGCGAAGCCAATTCCAGCGGCAACCGCTACCTGATTGCCGACGACATCGACCTGGTGTACGAAGTCACCGGGGATTCGGTGAACGCCTGGGCAGAGGCCGGGCTGATGGATTTGCGCATGAGCTACGTGTGGCTGCCCAACATCAACAACGTCAGCGCCCTGACCATGCGGGTGGCCGACGGCACCGAGTACCGCTTTGATGTGGAGCAGGTTGTCAACGAGGAGGATTCCACCGAGGACAAGACGGTGTACGACCTGGTGGTGACCAACGGCGACGGCCAGTCGGTGGACTATGAGAACTACCAGCCCTTCTACCAGATGGTGCTGTCCCAGGCGGTGCTCTCCACCGACGCGGCCACCTACGACGCGGAGAACCTGGTGCTGGAAATCACCTTTGAGTACTTCGACGGCAGCGACCCGGACGTTATCACCTATTGCGTGGCCGAGGGCCAAGACCAGCGCTACGCCGCTTTGCTCAACGGCGGGTACAACGGCATTGTGCGCCGCAGCGATGTGGACACCCTGCTGGAGAAGCTGCCCCTGGTGTACCAAGACCAGTCCGTGGAGTAAAGCCCAAAGCCCTTGACAAAGGCGCCTCTGTGTGTTTTAATGAGAAAAGCAGAGGAATAGGAAAAGCGGGTCCCCCGGGGGCCCATGGCAAAGAAAAGGATTCCCGCGGCCTCTCGGAAGGGGCTGCGGGAATTTTGCTTTTTCGGAAAAGGACGGAAACTATCCCAGAAAGGGGGAAACACGGATGAAACGACTTTGCAGCGCCTTGCTGTGCCTAGCCTTAGGGTGCGCCTCTCTGGCGGGGTGCTCCACCCAGGAGCCCGCCCCAGCCCCCTCCCCCAGCGCCTCGCCCGAGGTGTCCCAGGTGGAGGAGACGTATGAAATCGGCCTGGTGCAGTACAAGGAGCACACCGCGCTGAACTCCCTGCGGGAGGCCTTTATGGGCCGCCTGGAGGAGTGGGGCTGCGATGAAAGCCAGGTGAAAATCGACTATCAAAACGCGGGGGGCGACCCGGCCCAGGCCGCGGAGATTTGCAGCGGGTTCGT
>FR893663.1 GCA_000435395.1 Firmicutes bacterium CAG:94 | reverse complement strand
CATAGGGGGAGGGGGCGCTTCATAAGGTTGTGCAAAGGGCAAATCGCCGTCTTCCAACAGTTCTTCCAATTCGTCCTTCTGGTTGGGGTGCTGGCGCTCCTGCTGCTCCATGACAAGTTCGTAGGAGTTGAGAATCTGGCTGTACAAGGCGTCCCGGGCCTCCTTGGTGACGGGGAAAAACACGGAGGCGGTCATCTCCGTGCCGTTTTTGACGTAGCTGCGCTGGGGTTCCTTCACGAACAGGCCATTTTTGGAGTCGTAGATGCGGAACCCCTGGACAGCGAAGCTCTTGGCGATGTTCACGTTGGCGGTGGCCAGCAGCTTGGTCCTGGGCTTGGAGATGGGATAGATCCGTACCGTCATGGGCGGCACCCAGTCTGCGGGGTCTTGCGATTCGTAGGGGTCGTTTGATTCCACAGCATCGGACACAGCCTCTTGCTGGGGTTCATCGTATTCGATGTCGATAGGTTCTTTTCTGGTTGCCATAACGTCTCCTTTCTCACTGTAAGTGGAAATCCGCCAACAGGGAAGCCAGCAGCCGGTATTGCTGGCTCAGGGGCAGGCGGTGAAATTCCTCAGTAAAGATGTCGCCGGTGAGGTCTGGTTCTTCCACTTCTTCCGGTTCGTACACTTCCAGCCGGGTGATGACCACCCGGTCGGGCGGATCGGACTCGAACAGCAGTACGTCACCCGGACAGAAATCCAGCTCCGCCCGGATGGGCCAGGGGATGGTAGTCCTGCCTTTCTTGCCTAAAATTCTCAATACAGTCCGTTCCATAGTATTTTCCTTTCCTCCGCCGCAGGCTCAAAGAGATGCAGTTGTGCCTGGGCAGACTTTCTGGTGTCGTAGTTGGAGATAAGCACTTCTTGGTAGACGGCCCCGCCCTCGTACCGCTGGGCCATGTTGTTGATGCGGTCCACTTCCTCGATGAGGATGCCGGGCTGCTGGTACAGCTCCAACACCTCCGGGCACAGGTTGTAGGACAGCAGCCAGAGACCTTCGGCATTCAGCAGGATGGCCGCCAGCCGCTGGTGGTCTGACCGCAGGAAAATGTTGCCAGGGTAGTAGTCCTCGGTGAAAAAGTAGGGCGGGTCGATGTAAAAGACGGTCGTGGGCGAATCATACCTTTGAAACATAACGCCGAAATCTTCTTTCTCCAAGGTGACGCCCTGGAGCCTGCCGGCGACTCGGTCGATGGCCGGAAACCCCGCCCACATACTCCGGGCCACGGGGCTGAACTGCTTCCCATTGCCAGCGTAGCTTTGGCGGACGACTTGGTAAAAATCCGCCGCCCGCAGAATGTCATCTTTGTAGGCGAACTGGGCCAGCCGTCGCTGGGCAATTTTGAAGTCCTCCCGGCTGTGGAGTACGTAGAGCAAACGGTCTTTCAGCTCCTCTGGATGCTCCCGGACAACTCGATAGAGGTTGATGAGGTTGCCGTTGGCGTCGTTGAGCACCTCACGGACGGAGCGCTCCTTGTTGAGAAGGACGGAACCCCCGCCCCCGAACACCTCCACATACATCATGTTGCGAAAACCAGGGGGAAACCGTTGCAAAATGGTGGGATACAAAGCCTGTTTGCCGCCCACCCAGGGAATAATGGATTGAATAGGTCATCACCACCTTTGTCAGTTGATTGTTAAGTAGGGTTAGTTCATCGTCATGCCGGATTCCTCCTGCTGGGGCACCACCCGGAAGTGGTCTTTCCCAATAAGAAGGGAAAGGCTGCTGCCGTTGTCCCAGTTCACCAGGAGTGCGGGCTGATCATCCACACCTACCACGGTGCCTTTCATGCCAGGTTTCAAGTGTTCTTCCTCATTGCAAAGGGAGACAACTTCCACCCGGGTGCCGGGGGGATATTGATTTCTCATACGTTCTACAAAGTCCTTGTGGTACAACAAATATATCACTCCCATCTTGCTTCAAATTGAATCCGGCTGGCCCGCTCTACACCGTAGGCCCGGATGGCCAGGGCGGTGCAGAGAATCATGTAGGACTTCATGGAGAGCAGCGCCGGGTCTGCGATCTCCATGAGCTGGATATTTCGAGTGCCGCTCAAAATGTCCTTAGCGGCGGCGAAGTAGACGTAGCTGGTCCCCGTGAGATTCTTGGGACGCATATCCTCCACATACATCCGGCGCAGGCTGATGTGGTCCCGCACCTGGCTCCACAGGTTTCTGTCCGCTGTGAGGAGGTACAGGGCAGCCAGCAGTGCCCGGCTGACGCTGTCCGGGCGCATAGAAACCTCTTTCTCAAATGTGTGTTCGTGGCGTTCATCTTGGTAAATCATGGCGTGTGTTTCCTTCCTTTCTTTTTCTGCGTCCAGTTCGGCCTGAATGCGGTCGGCCTCTGGAGCGTTCGGCTTGAAATTTGGCTGGTGCTTCATGAAGCGCTCAAAGAGCTGGTCTGTGGGTTTGGTGGTGAAGAGGGGCATGGGCTTTCTCCTTTCATCGGAAATAGAAAAAGGGCGACCTGATTTTCTTCAGATCGCCCTGGAAAAAATATTTTGTTGTGGGGAATAAAAAAACGGGAGCCGCGTTTATCGCCGCTCCCGCTTCACTGGGTCTAAAATAAGAATGTTTATGGTTTTACGTCGGTTCGAATCCCTTCAGACGGGTGCGGTTTCATTCAAAACCGTCACGCCGTGACGGGCCTTTTTTGGCCCTGAAAACGCGAAAAAAGCCCGGAATTCCG
>FR893662.1 GCA_000435395.1 Firmicutes bacterium CAG:94 | reverse complement strand
TGTCATGCCTTTGGCATGACGGAGAGGGCACGCCGCTGGCTCGCCGCCCAGCTCCTGGGAAGCCACCTTCCTGGTGCGCTACCGTCCGGGAAAAACGCTTCGCTGTTTCCCTAGCTTTCTTTTGTGCGCTGCGCGCCTATAAGGGCAAGGTCGAAACTTTTTTGTAAAAAAGTTTCATCAAAAAACTTTACGCTCGCTTCGCTCGGCCCCCGGCGCGAATCGACAGCCCAGGCACTGGGCATTTTTGAAAAGGAGGTCCCTCATGTCCCTTTTCCACAAGAAAAAAGCCCTGGTGCTCTTTGGCTCGCCCCACAGCCATGGCCACACCGCCCAGCTGCTGGAAAGCTTCCTGGAGTGCTTCCGCCGCCACGGCGGCTGGGAGGTGGAGGTGGCGGACCTGTACCGGCTAAATCCCCACCCCTGCACCGGCTGCAAGGCCTGCGCCAAGGAGGAGCGCTGCGCCTACCCGGATTTGGACGCCCTGGACAAGTCCCTGCGGGCCTGCGATTTGCTGGTGGTGGCAAGCCCGGTGTACAACTTCTCCTTCCCCGCGCCGGTGAAGGCCTGGCTGGACAGGACCCAGCGGTACTTCGAGGCGCGCTTCGCCCTGGGGAAGAAGCCGCCCATCCCCAAGCACCGCCAGGCCGTGCTGCTGCTGACCATGGGCTCCCAGGACGAATTCGCCGTAAAGGTGTGCACCCACCAGCTGGAGCGGGCCTTCTCCGTGATGAACACCACCCTCTCCGCCTGGGCCGTGTGGGACGCCACCGACCGGGGCGGCGAGAGAAAAGCCGGGGCGCAGGCCGCGGCCCGGGCAATCGCTCTTGAAATTCTGGGAAAAATGTGATATGATACCCCGCAGAATACTTAGACTGAAGGCGGTTGAAACATGTCAGGACATTCGAAATGGAACAACATCAAGCGGAAAAAGGAAAAGGCCGACGGCGCCAAGGCGAAAATCTTCACCAAGATTGGCCGTGAGCTGGCCGTGGCCGTAAAAGAGGGCGGCAGCGCCGACCCGGCGGCGAACTCCCGCCTGCGGGACGCCATCGCCAAGGCCAAGGCTGCCAACGTCCCCAACGACAACATCGACCGGATCATCAAAAAGGCGGCCGGCGAGGGCAACAACGACAACTTCGAGAACGTCACCTACGAAGGCTACGGCCCCAGCGGCGTGGCCGTGATCGTGGAGGCCCTTACCGACAACCGGAACCGCACCGCCGCCGATGTGCGCCACGCTTTCGACAAGTTTGGCGGCAACCTGGGCACCACCGGCTGTGTGTCCTTCATGTTCAACAAGAAGGGCGTCATCGCCATCGAGCGGGAAGGCCTGGACGAGGACACCGTGATGAGCGACGCCCTGGAGGCCGGCG
>FR893661.1:9377-14550 GCA_000435395.1 Firmicutes bacterium CAG:94 | reverse complement strand
GGCTGTGCCGCAGGCGGCGGCAGCCGCTTTCTCGCGGGCTTCTTTGTGGAACAGGTTCTTCAATGACATAGAAGTTCCTCCTTGCATTTTTTCCAGGGGAGGAGCCCTTGGGCTTGACTTCCCCTGGCTACGCGTTTATACTAAACCCATAGGGCCCAACTGTAAAGTAGGCACAAAATTGTGCGGTAGTTACCAAATGGTAACCATTGGGCCGCCATGGGAAAAGGAGGCTGCGAGATGGCGGCGAAAGTAGATGTGAAATCCCTCCCGGCCTGCCCGGTGGAGACCACTCTCACCTTGATAGGCGACAAGTGGAAGGTGCTCATCCTCCGGGACTTGATGCCCGGCACCAAGCGCTTTGGGGAGCTGAAAAAATCCATAGGCAGCGTGTCTCAAAAGGTGCTCACCGCCCAGCTGCGGGATATGGAGCAAAACGGCCTGGTCCACCGGGAGGTCTTTGCCGAGGTGCCGCCCCGGGTGGAGTACTCCCTCACAGAGCTGGGCAGAAGCCTAAAGCCCATTTTGGACGCCATGTGGAATTGGGGCGAGGAGTTCAAGGCAAGGAACGCATGAGCCTGTGCACCTGGTTGCATTGTGTCAATGATTTGGGCTTCTCAAGCCAAAACACAGCAAGACGTTCCTCCCAGGCAAATCCCTGGAGGGAATACTCTTGCCGCTTCCCGCTGTCTACGCTGTACGCCGGAAAGCCGCGTACCCTCACCCATGATAAGCTCGCGGATTTCCTGGGGGAATGGCCGCCGGCAGGGGAGACGCAGCCCCTGGTGCGCCCGGCTTCATGAAACCGGATATCCACAGAATCGGAGAGAGGAGCAGTGCGATGAAATTTGTATGTCCTGTGTGTGGCTACGTCTTTGACGAGGCCCAAGAGAAGGCAGCCTTTTCCAGCCTGCCGGAGACCTGGCAGTGTCCCATCTGCAAGGCTGCCAAAAGCCTGTTTACCCCCCAAGGAGGGGAGGCGCCAGCCATAAGCGGGGAGCCGGTCCAGGCAGAGGAGCTGCGCCCCCTGACCCCCGGGGAGTTGGCGGCAGTTTTTTCCAATTTGGCCCGGGGGTGCGAGAAACAGTATCACCCCGAAGAAGAGGCCTGTTTCCAGGAGCTGGCGGCGTACTTTGCCGGTTTGGCGCCTCAAGAGCCGGACGCTTCCGTAGCTCAGCTGCTTGCCCTTTTCCAGGAGGACTTGGCCCAGGGCTATCCCGTTTACCAGGCAGCCGCCCAGGCGGCAGGGGACCGTGGCAGCCAGCGGGTGCGCGTGTGGGGAGAGAAAGTGACCACCATGGTCCGCTCCCTGCTGGAGCAGTATCTGCGCCAGGGGGAGGACTTCCTCAAGAACACCCAGGTGTGGGTGTGCACGGTCTGCGGCTTTGTCTACGTGGGGGACGTTCCGCCGGATCTCTGCCCGGTGTGCAAGGTGCCCGCCTGGAAGTTTGAAAAAGTGGAAGGGAGGAAGGCCCTATGAAAAAGCTGGCTGTGCGGAATTTGCGCCTGTGTACCAAGGATTGCCTGTGCCTGTATGTCTGCCCGGTGGGCGCAACGGATACGGAGAACAGCGTCATCGATGTGACGAAGTGTATTGGCTGCGGCGTTTGCGCTGGGGCGTGTCCCAGCGGGGCCATATCCATGGTGCCGGTGGAGTACCCTCCCCAGCAGAAGAAGGAGCTGTCTGTGTTGGCGCAGGCCCAAGCCCTCACGGGAAACAAGGCCCGAGAGGAGCAAATGGCAAGGCAGCTGGCTCAAGTTGTCCAGGCGCCGGGGCTGTACCGGCTGCTCAAGGCGGTGGAGCGCTCGGCCCGGCTGGTGCAGGAGGACTTGCACCGGGAGTCCGGCTATATGCTGCCCCAAAGCAAGAACGCCCATGACCTGTTGAAGCAGCTGCTGGAAAACCCACCCACTCCGGAGTTCCCCAGGGAGGCGGCCCAGGCCCTGTTGGAGAAACTCCCCCAGAACGAGGCGTAGCCCTAGGATGGGGGAGAGGAGGGTCTCGAATCTTTCCAACAAAATCCCCTCCAAAATGGCGGCCTCCTCCCCAAGGCGAGAAGCAATAACATACAGATATAAAAAAGGCACCCCCATGGCAGCCTCCAATAAGACAGTATGAGAACATTACTGACACAGGGTAGCTGCCGTTCAGGGTGCGACAAGAAAAATTGGCGTTACTTGGTTTTTGCAACCAGGTATCGCCTTTTTCTATCTATCGACAAAAAGCTGTCAACTTTTTTTACCACACCATTGCCCTCGCTCCTGCCTATATATCACACCTTCATGAAAAGTAAAAGAAGAACTTCGGATTCTCCAAAGAGTTTCCGAAGTTCTTCTTTTTTTATCAGCTCAGGACTTCCCAGAGGAATGTAAGTGTTTGAACGCATCGTGGCCTTTTGGAAAGGCTATGACATTGTCCACCTCTTTGGGGGATTCCTCCGGTTTGGAGCGCAGGACAAGGGCCCGGATCAGCAGCACTGCCAGCAGCCCCGCGGAGAACCCGGCGAAATCCAGCCACACGTCCTGGAGCTGGGAGCCCCGGCCCGTAAAGATTTGGATGGTTTCATCGATGGCAGCCACAAAAAAGCCTCCCGCCCACACGTGGAAAAAGGGGTGCAGCTTCACGGTCCGTGCCGTGGCCAGCAGCCCGCAGGACAGCCCGCCCAGGCAGGCAAATTCGGTAAAGTGGGCCATCTTCCGCACAATGTGCACCAGCTGTTCTTGGTTGGGGAACAAGTCCCGGATGAATCCGGGCAAAAAGCCCAGCACCCCCACGCTGAGGTCGTGGGAGTCGGAACGGCTCACCAGGGAGTTCCCCCAGATAAAGGCCAGGTTGCACACCAGCAAAAGGCTTAACACCGTCAGTAAGATTTTCCGCTTTCCAGTCATAAATATCCCTTCTCCTGTTGAACTTCGCAATCCGTGTATCCGTATAATGAAGCATTATACCACATTCCTGGGGGGAGGATACAAGAAATATCTGAAAAAAGAAAACTCTGAAAACTCTCCTGGGAGCTCAATCTCAGGAGAGCCTTTGTATAGATGGGCACTTTCACGATACAATAGTACTCATCTCAATTTTTAAGGAGGCCATCTTATATGGAACAACACACCATTTCGAACCACCAAATTGCATCCTTTGCCGGGAAACTCCAGGAAGACGAGCGTTCCCCCGCCACCATCGAGAACTACCTGCGCCATATCCGGGCTTTCGCAGCTTGGGCCGGGGAGCAGGCCGTCACCAAAGAGCTGGTTGCCTCTTGGAAAGAGCACTTAACCGGCAAAGACTACCGCCCCGGCACCGTCAACACCATGCTGGTGTCGCTCAACCGGTTCCTGGGCTTTTTGGGGTGGCACGACTGCGTCGTGAAGACCCTGCGCATCCAGCGGCGGCTGTTCCGGGAGGACAGCAAAGAGCTGACCCGAGAGGAGTACGAGCGCCTGGTTTCCACCGCACAGGCCAGTGGCCGGGAGCGGCTGGTGCTTCTGTTGGAAACCATCTGCTCCACCGGTATCCGCGTCTCAGAGGTCAAGTATATCACCGTAGAGGCCCTCCATCTTGGAAAAGCGGAAATCTCCCTGAAGGGCAAGATACGCACCATCCTGCTGCCCAACAAGCTGTGCCGGAAGCTGCTGAAGTATGCCAAAAAACAAAAGACCGTCTCCGGCGAGGTGTTCCTCACCCGAAACGGCACAGGGCTTTCCAGAAAACAAATTTGGGCGGAGATGAAGTCCCTTTGTGAAAAGGCAAAGGTGGCGGCCAGTAAAGTGTTCCCCCACAACCTGCGGCACCTGTTTGCACGCACGTTCTACAAAGTCTGCCGGGATGTGGCCCGGCTGGCGGATGTTCTGGGCCACTCCAGCGTGGAAACCACCCGCATCTACCTGATTTCCACCGGGGCGGAACACGCCCACACCTTGGAGCGATTACGGCTTATCCTTTAAGGACTAAATGATAAAAATGTCCAGAAATTTATATGGAACCTCATCTTTTCGAACTAGCTTAAATTTATTCTAGCACAGGTCCGCAGGCAATTCAAGTAAAAATCGCAGAATTCCTCATAAAATTTGGCATACGTCATCCTTTTTGCGCTTTCACGGGTCTATATTTCTTTTTCGATATGTTCTCTTTCTAAATATTGGAAGCCGGCCCGCTGCCGGAAAACGTGTTTTGGCAAGAAATGGTTAGAGAGGGCAAACGAATTTCTTTTCCTCCGGTGTTGACATTTTTATCATAATGACTGGTAAAGCAGAGGTGAGATTGTGGCGAATGCTCAAAGGCGGGAATCCTCCTATTATGTGTTAGCGCGGAGCGATATTGACTTGTACCTACAAGATGTGGCGTCCCGCGGATGCAAGCAGGGCACGCTGGAGAATTATCGCCGCAGTTTGTTAAACTTCTTCGATTGGCTTCCCGAAGGGAAGCAGGTCAGCCGTGAGAAGGTCTATGAATACCAAGAGTATTTAATAGGAAAATACACTTCCAGAACGGTCAACATGAAGATGACCTCCATCAATGGGATTTTAGGCTTTTTAGACTTGCGTGAATACCAGTCCACCGTCAAGGCGAGTGTGGACGATACGGCAATCCAGCCGGAGCTTTCCCGGAACGAGTATCTGCGCATGTTGTCCGCAGCCAAAGCCATCGGTGACGAGAGGCTGTATCTCATTATTAAATTGTTTGGCACAACGGGCATCGCCGTGCAGGAGTTTGACAAAGTCACCGTAGAGGCGGTTCGTTCGGGCACAATCGTTACCTTCCCCAACCGGAACCGGCTGGCCCTGCGGATTCCCGCCTGCGTGCAAAGCGAGCTTTTAGAGTACGCCAAGGAAAAAGGGGTAAAATCGGGCCCCATCTTCCTCACGAGGGAGGGCAGGCCCTTGGGGCGGACCACCTTGTCCAACATGGTCCCCCACATTGCCCGGTATGCCAAGGTGGAGGAGAATAAATGTACACCGCGGTGTTTGCAGAAACTTTACGCCGAAACCTGGGACACCATCAAAAGCAACGTCAATGTAATGCTGCAGATGACCTATGACAAGCTGCTGGAGCAGGAGCAAGTGATATACGGCTGGCAAGACGTCCAGCTTCGCGCCTGACCCATGGTTTGTCAAAATGCGAAAAATGTCTACTAAACTGATGTGCGCTTTTTTAATTGATCATGGTGAAAGCCAA
>FR893661.1:0-9347 GCA_000435395.1 Firmicutes bacterium CAG:94 | reverse complement strand
AAAGCCAAATTTTATCTTCTAGTATTGGCAGCCATATGGGCTTGCTGTCTGTATACAGCGGGCAGCAGGCCTGTTTTTTTACTGGGAAGAACGTTCTTTTCTTCCTGTTTAGGACATTTTTCGCATTTGGTCCACAAACGGAAAATGGGAAAATGGTATGGGAAAACCTGCGATAGGGCAGGCCATTGCTTACGAAATAGGAACCATAGGAATGGAGAGAGTATCCGGTGGATAAGACGCAAAATCCAAACAACAACGAGATGGTCATCGACCTGGTGCAGCTTGCCAAAGCGCTGTGGCGCCGGGCCTGGGCCATTGTTTTGGCCATGGTGATTTTCGGCGGGGCGGCTTTTGGCTACGCCCGGTTTCTCATCACCCCCTTGTACCAGGCCAGCGCCATGATGTATGTGAACAACAGCTCCATCAACGTGGGCAGCACCCAAGTGGACTTAAGCGACCTGAGCGCCGCCCAAAGCTTGGTGGAAACCTATATTGTCATCTTGAAGACCCGGGGCACCCTGGAGCAGGTCATCGAGCAGGAGAACCTGCCCTACGACTATGAGACCCTCTCCGACATGATTGAGGCGGGGGCCGTAAACTCCACCGAGGTGTTCGAGATCCAGGTCACCAGCGCCGACCCGGAAGAGGCGGAGCGGATTGCCAACTGCATCGCCGAGCTGCTGCCGGGGCGCATCTCGGAAATCGTGGAGGGCAGCTCGGTGAAGATTGTGGACTACGCCATTGTGCCCAGCCACAAATCTTCCCCCAGCATCTCCCGATACACACTGCTTGGGCTGCTGCTGGGCGCGGTGGTCAGCTGCGGCGTCATCGTGCTGATGGAGCTCTTTGACGAACAAATCCGGGACGAGGACTACGTCCGGCAAACCTTTGACCTGCCCCTGCTGGCAGCTGTCCCGGACCTCACCGGGAAGGGCGCCGGCGATTCCTATTACAAAACCACCTCCGGAAAGGAGGCGCAGTCTTAAATGTTTGGAAAGAACAAGAAAGGGAATGTTTCCGATTCGGAATACGGCGCCATGCTGGGCGGCCACCTGAACTTCGCCGCCTCCGAAGCCTACAAGCTGCTGCGCACCAATTTAATGTATGCCCTCACCGGGGAGGAAACGGACGAGTGCCGCGTGGTGGGCGTCACCAGTTCCGTCCGGGGCGAGGGGAAATCCACCACCACCTTAAATTTAGCGTACTCCATCGCCGAGGCGGGCCAGTTCGTCTTGGTGCTTGAATGCGATATGCGTCTGCCCACCTTGGCAAAGCGCCTGGGGATAGATGGCTCCAAGGGCATTTCCAACCTGCTGGCTGGGCTGTGCAACGGCTCGGAAGTGATCAAGCGCACCAACCTCCACCAGAACCTGTATGTGCTCCCGGCGGGGGAGATCCCCCCCAACCCTTCGGAGCTGCTGGGTTCCGAGCGGATGAAGGTCAGCTTGGACGTGCTGCGCAAAGACTTTGACTACATCCTGCTGGATTTGCCCCCGGTCAATGCCGTGTCCGACCCCCTGATAGCCTCCAAGCTGACAGACGGCATGATCCTGGTGGTGCGGCAGAACTACAGCAACAAGCGTTCCTTGGCGGAAGCGGTGCGGCAGCTGCGGTTTGTGGATGCCAAAATCCTGGGCTTTGTCATGACCAGCTCCGATTCCGGCGCCAAGGGCAACAAGAAGTACTATAAGAAGTACTACAAGCAATACGGCTATGGCTACGGCTATGGCCAACAGAAAGAGAAAACCAGTTCATGATTGATATACATACCCACGTGCTCCCCGGCCTGGATGACGGCAGCGGCTCACTGGAGGAAAGCCTGTGGCTGGGCCACGCCCTGGCCCGGCAGGGAGTCAAGCTCTTTGCTGCCACGCCTCACTTCTACGCCACCCAGGAGAGCCCCCAGGACTTCCTACGGCGGCGGGAGCGTGCAGAGCGCCAGCTGTTCCTTCACTGGCCCCAAGAGTTCCCTCCCTTCCTCATGGGGGCGGAGGTGCGCTTCTTCGACGGCATGAGCCGCACCCAAGAGCTGCCCCTGCTCACCCTGGAAGGCACCAACCTGCTCCTGCTGGAGATGCCCTTTTCCCCTTGGAGTTCGCGCATGGTGGAGGAGGTGCTGGAAATCCAGGAGCGCCGGGGCCTGCAAGTGCTTTTGGCCCACGTGGAGCGGTACCTGCCCTACCAGGAGCCCAAGGTGTGGGAGAGGCTCCGCCAGGGGAAGGTTTGGATGCAGTGCAACGCCAGTTTTTTCCTCCACTGGAGGACGAAACCCAAGGCGCTGCGGATGCTTCGGAAAGGAGAAATCCACATGCTTGGTTCCGATTGCCACAATAAGACCACAAGGCCGCCCCGTTTGGGCGAGGCGGCAGAAGTGATAGAAAAATCCCTGGGGCAGGGGACATGGCGGGCATTTAACCGCCGTGCCCTGGCCCTGCTGAAATCCGTGAGCCGCCCATGAAGAAACGCGGTTTGGCCATTCTCATCGCCGTGCTGGGGATGCTGTGCGTGGTGTGCGGCGCGCTGCTGCTGCAGGGGAATCCCACCCCGGTGACCGCAGAGCCCTCGCCCAGTTCCACCGTGGAAGCCACACCCAGCCCCGCACCGGCGGAAACCCCGGAGCCTGCCCGCTCCCAGCCGGAAACGGAGGAGCCCTACGTCAGCCCTATCGATTTTGCCTCCCTTCAAGCGCAAAACCCTGACATTTACGGCTGGCTGCGTATCCCGGGCACGGAGTTTGACTTCCCTCTGGTGCAGCGCCAAGGGGACGACAGCTTCTACTTGACCCACGACAGCGACGGCAACGAAAGCTCCGCCGGAGCCATCTTCACCGAGAGCTCCTACAACTCCACCACCATGGAAGACCCGGTCACCGTGGCTTACGGCCATCAGATGCACGCGGGCACCATGTTCGGCAAGCTCCAGGAGACCTACTCCCAGGAGAACGCCTTGGAGGACTACGGCGAGGTGATTGTCTACCTGCCGGAGAAGGAGCTGCACTACCAAGTGTTTGCCGCCGTGCCCTACGACAACCGGCACATCCTCTACAACTACGACTGCACCGACAGCCGCCGGTTCAACGCCTTTTTAAACAGCATCTACGAAGTCCGGGAGATCGGCGCCCAGTTTGCCAGCGACGTCACTGTCTCCACTGACGACGAAGTGCTGGTGTTGTCCACCTGTTTGGCGGGCAACTCCCAACGAAGGTATCTGGTCCTGGCCGTGTGCCAGGCTGAGATAGAGTAAATTGGAAAAAATCTGAAAGGATGATTCCCCATGAAAAAGTTCGCAATGTTCCTCTCTGTGCTCCTCATCGCGGTGACTTTGGCGGCGCCTGTTTCCGCGGCTGTCAACTTCAACCCCAGCGTGGAGCAGAAGCCCGCCCCCACTGTGGACACGGTGACGGACGCCAATGGCAACGAAGTGTCCGCCATCATCCGGGACCAGGACGGCAACGAAGTCCACGGTGTCGCCTCCGGGGACATCACGGTGACCCCTGTCTCTGCATTGGACCAGGCGGCAGCCGACATCAGCGAGATGCTGTCCAACGCCTATGAGCAGATTCAGCAGGCGAACACCATCGCCGACCTGGTGCCCACCATTGGCGATTTCCTCCAGACCATTGGCAGCGCCGCCCAGGTGGCTGACCTGGTTGTGCGGGATGTGTTCGACGTGTCCCTCACCGGCACCGCCGCCGAGTACCTGGCCCAGGAGGGCAACAACATCACTCTGCGCTTTGATGTGGGTGTTGCCCCCAGTGCCACCCTGATTGTCCTCCACAACTACGAGGGCTCCAACTGGGAGATCATCCCCGATGACCGTGTGGTGCAGAACGCCGACGGCACCGTGGACGTGACCTTCGACAGCCTGTCTCCCATCGCCTTTGTGGTGGACAGCACCGAGACCGACACCAGCGCTTCCACCGATGCCAACGCCCCCACCTCTCCCCAGACCGGGGACAGCAGCCTGCCTCCCGTGGCCGGTGCTGGGCTGATCACCCTGGGCTGCGTGGCCCTGGCCTCCGCCGCTGTGGTGTGGAAGAAGCGCGCCCAGAACTAAATGAAATTCCGAGTGGACGTCCGCGTCCTGAAAGGGACCGCGGCAATCTTAGCTGCGGTCCTTGTTCTTTTGGCGGGCATGCTGTTGCTGCAGCGTTGGGAGAACACCCAGGACGCGCCTGTCTTCTCCTCAGGGGAAGCCTCGTCCGTAGAGGCCGACGTCCCCGTGGATGGCAGGGAAATCACCTATTATAACGGCACTGCCTACGCCAGACGAGAGGACCTGGAAACGGTGCTCCTTCTGGGCGTGGACAAATTTGAGGGGGAAACCCCGGATGGGTATGTAAACAACCAGCAGGCGGACTTTTTGCTCCTGCTAGTGATGGATAAACAAAATGAGACCTGCACCCCCATCCAGCTGAACCGGGACACCATGACCCAGATTCAGATTTTGGGTGTCACCGGGGAGCCGGCGGGTACCTTCACCGGCCAGCTGGCCCTGGCCCACACCTACGGCAGTGGGGAAGAGGACAGCTGTGAGAACACGGTGCTGGCCGTGGAGAATTTGCTCTACGGCGTGGGGATCGACCACTATGTCTCCCTTACCATGGACGGAGTGGCCTTGCTCAACGACCTGGTGGGCGGCGTCACCGTGGAGGTGCTGGACGATTTCTCCGCCATCGACGACAGTTTGGTGCAGGGGGAGACCGTGACGCTCCAGGGCCAGCGGGCCTTGACCTATGTCCGTTCCCGTGGCGGCATGGAGGACAGTTCCAACCTCCACCGCATGGAGCGCCAGCGGCAGTACCTGAGCGCTCTGCAGCAGCAACTCAAGGCAGCGGTCCAGCAGGAAGATGGCTTCACCTTGGACGCCCTGCTCCAGCTCAACGAGTACATGGTGTCCGATTGCACCGTAGACCAGCTCTCCGACCTGGGGGACAGCCTGGCTGCCTACCAGGTAAGCGACATCCTCACCACCCCGGGCGACGCCCAGGAGGGGGAGGAGTTTATGGAATTTACCGTGGACGAAGACGCCCTCCAACAGCTGGTCATGGACGTGTTCTACGAGCCCGTGGAAGAATCTTAAGGCAAAGGGGAGAACTGCATGAAAACCCGATGGCTTGTTCTCTCTTTGGCTTTGGTGGCCGTGGCAGCCGTGGCGGCGGTGGCGTTTTCCAGTCAGCCAGGGGAAACCTCCCACGGCGTAAGCCGAGGTATCATTCTCTGGGTATTAGATTGGTTGCACTTGGAGGTTTCAGAAGAGACCATGGGGTGGATCAATTACTTTTTGCGGAGAGGTGCCCATCTCACCATCTATTTCTGCATGGGCCTTGGCTTGGCTTTGGCATTTCAATGGCAGAAGAAAGTGGCTCCTTGGATACCGGCTATGACCTTTGGGGTGGTTTTCGCAGCCTCCGATGAACTGCACCAGTTCTACACGGGAAACCGCACGGCCAGTCCTGGGGATGTGCTGTTGGATTCCGTGGGCCTTGCGGCGGGGTGCGCAGCAGCCTGGTTCCTGCGGCGTTGTTGGGAAAAACGCCATACGTAGCCGTAATGGATGTTTTGCTATCAATGTAAGTCTTACGATACTTGAGGATGACTGAGGGAAGGACTAAGTGAACAGGTATGAGTAGAATGCAGCATGATGTGAAAGTAGGAACCGCAAAGGTTGTAAATCCTATTCTGTTGACGCTGCCGTTTCTAGGAATATGGTTTTTCTACTATGCTGAACGCACAGTATCACCATTTTACTACTGGGGAAATTGGGTGGTTGTGGCTCTGTTTTTTATTCTGTACATACTGTTCTGCCGTATTTATGACGGTTTTCTCATTTCCATCAATCGGATTTCTGAGATTGTTTATAGCCAGGCATTGGCCTCTGTCATTTCCGATTTTCTCCTGTATGTGGTGATTTGCTTGCTGAGCAAGCGTTTGGTCAATCCACTGCCGTTGTTTGGCGCCTTGGTTGTCCAGGTGCTTCTGTCAGGATTGTGGGCGTATTATGCTCATCGCTGGTATTTCTCCAAGTTCCCTGCAAAAAGAACAGCCGTGATTTACGATGTGCGGGAAGGCTTGGAGCGTCTGGTGGAAGAATACGGGCTGGAAAAAAAGTTCAAGATCCAGATCGCCATGAACGTCCAGCAGGCATTGGCCAATAAGGAATTGCTGAACAGAATGGAAACGGTGTTTCTCAGCGGTATCCACAGCCATGACAGGAACATCCTTCTCAAGTACTGTGTGGAAAAGGACATTAACGTGTATGTGATCCCCCGCATTGGCGATGTGCTCATGAGCGGCGCCCAGTCCATGCACATGTTCCACTTGCCCATGCTCCAGGTGGGAAGGTATCACCCCTCGCCAGTGTATTTATTCCTCAAACGAGGGTTTGACATTTTGGCTTCTGGTATAGCCACCGTAATCTTGTCTCCAGTGTTCGCCGCAACCGCTATTGCTATTAAGCGGTACGATGGGGGCCCTGTGTTTTACAAACAGCAGCGTTTGACCAAGGACGGCAAGATTTTTGAGGTTCTCAAGTTTCGCAGCATGCGAGTGGATGCGGAAAAAGACGGCGTGGCCCGTCTCTCCACCGGCGATAAGGATGACCGTATCACCCCTGTAGGCCGGTTTATCCGCAAGGTTCGCATCGACGAGCTGCCCCAGCTGTTGAATATCCTCAAGGGGGATATGACCATCTGCGGGCCCCGCCCGGAACGGCCGGAAATTGCCGCCCAGTATGAGGAGGAGCTGCCGGAGTTCCGCCTGCGCCTCCAGGCCAAAGCAGGACTCACCGGGTACGCCCAAGTTTATGGCAAGTACAATACCACGCCCTACGATAAGCTGGTCATGGATTTGATGTACATAGCCCATCCCAGTTTTCTTCAGGATTTGCAGATCATGTTCGCTACGGTGAAGATTTTGTTTATGAAGGAGAGTACGGAGGGGTTTGCCCAGGCGACAGTGCAGGAGAATGGAGCTGGGAAGAAAGCGGATGAGGGGAAGATTGCGTGAGGGAGATTTGTATGGAAAAAAAGCCGCTGGTTAGTGTAATTATGCCCACATTTAACTGTGGGCAATACATTATCCAGTCTATTGAGTCTGTGATTGCCCAGACTGTTACGGATTGGGAGTTACTAATTGTGGACGATTGCAGCACAGATAATACCGCTGAAGTGCTGAAACCGTATTTAGAAAGGTATCCTACTATTCACTACTATATACTCCCTCAGAACGAGGGGCCGGCGGCTGCCAGAACAGAGGCAATAAAACGTGCAACCGGTAAGTATATCGCTTTTCTTGACAGCGATGATATATGGAAGCCAGAAAAACTTGAGAAGCAGATCACATTCATGCAGAAGACTGGTGCAAAATTCAGCGCAACTGGATACAGCTGGATGGATGAGGTTGGAAATGATTTACACACTTTGTTTATTCCACCGAAGAAGACAGACTATAAAAAGATGATTCGATTGTCCAATCCAATTGGAAATTTAACTGTAATGTACGATCAAGAAGCACTTGGAAAATTTGAAGTTCCATTGATAAAAAAGAGAAATGACTTTGCCCTGTGGTTACAGATTTTAAAAAAGACGAAATACTGCTATGGCATGGAGGAAGTTCTTGGCATATATCGTATGGGTCGTATGGGCTCAGTTTCAAGTAACAAATTTAAGCAAGCCAAGTATCACTGGCAGCTGTATCATGGAATTGAAGGACACAATGTGATTCGGAGCCTGTATGAACTTGGCTGCTGGGCTTGGGTTAAGGGCACTGGAATGGGTATTGATAAGAGGAAAGTGTAATGAATCCACTGAGATACATTAAGGCGTTGTTTGGCTTGGGGGATGTTGATGCCTTCTGGATGGCAAGAGAGGAAATTTTGAAACGCCCCGGGAAACATTGCTTAGAAAATTATCTTTGTAAGATTATCAGAAAGCATTATGGTGCGGGCATTCCTATTTTGCCTGATATCAATCGCTTTGCAACGCCACATGGCTTTTACGGAATTTTCATCTCACAGAGAGCGAAAGTCGGAGAGGGCTGTGTGATTTACCAGCAGGTTACGATTGGCTCGAATGACCTCCATAATTCTCGGGGGGGGGCACCGACAATTGGCAACAACTGCTTGATTGGTGCAGGTGCGAAGATAATCGGAAATGTCCGCATTGGAAACAATGTACGAATTGGTGCTAATGCGATTGTTGTAGATGATATTCCTGATAATTGCACGGTGGTGATGAACAAACCACGGGTGATTGTCCGAAAGTAAAAATGATTTGCAAAGGGGAAAGTACTCCCTGATGAATAAAAAAGAAGTATACGGCGGTTTGCTGTCTCTGATTACGAAAGTCGCGGGAATTGATAATGCAAAGAAATTTGATACGCTGTTCCGTGATCATAAGAAACTGAACCTCAAGAACCCTCAGACTCTTTCAGAAAAAGTGTCTTACATAGAACTGCATGAGCAGTCGCCGCTTGCAGCTGACTGTACAGATAAATATGCAGTACGCGAATATGTAGCTAATAAGGGACTCAGCGATATTCTCATTCCAATTTATGGGGGGGGGTACACCCACTTTGAGGATATTGATCTGAGCAAGTTGCCGGATAACTTTGCAATCAAGGCGACTCACGGCTGTAAGATGAATTATCTTGTTCCAGATAAATCCAAATTTGATTCTGAAAAGTGTAAAAAAGAAATACAGAGATGGATGAGCACTACATATGGAACGTACTCGATGGAACCTCATTACACGGTGATTCCTCACAGGTTCTATATTGAGAAGTATCTCGAAAAGGCAGACCAGCTGATTGACTATAAATTTCACTGCCTGAACGGAGAACCTCGCTTTGTACTGACATGTAGTGATCGGAAAAGCAATGGCGATAAAGCAATGCAGGTGACATTAGACCTGTTTGATATGGATTGGAATCCTATCCCTGAAATCGTTTCTTCTGGTCTTGAACATCCCGGAGAGGGGAAATTACCGAAACCAGAGAATCTCGATGAAATGGTACGGATTGCTAGAATCCTATCGGAAGATTTCAAGTTTGTGCGAGTGGACTTGTATGAACTTGAAGGAAAGGTTTATTTCGGTGAGCTCACATTCACACCGGCGCATTGCGTTTTTCCGTATCTTTCCGATAAGTTCGACTTAGAGATGGGCAAACTGTTGCAGATTTAAGTTGATAAATTCTTCTCCATCTATCTGATAAATGATGGAGGAGAGAGAATGAATATCAAGGTCATTTACGGAAAGATGTTGACCGGTCTTGGTAAGTTGTGCGGTGTTGATTGCGCAAAAAAGTTCGATACTCAGCTTAGGGCAGCACCGCACAATTGCTGAGGCA
>FR893660.1 GCA_000435395.1 Firmicutes bacterium CAG:94 | reverse complement strand
GAACTCTCCGGCCATGAAAAGCTGGGCATTGTGGGGGAGAGCGGCATTGGCAAATCCACGGTGCTCCGGCTGCTGCTCCGGTTTTGGAACCCCAAAAGCGGGCACATCCGGGTAAACGGCATTCCCCTGGAACGCGTGCCTTTGGAGGAGCTTCGTCGCCGGGTGGCCGTGCTGGAGCAGGACACCTTCCTCTTCAACGGCACGTTGGGGGAGAACATCGCCTTGGGCAAACCAGACGCCTCTCGGGAAGAAATCGCGGAGGCGGCCCGCCGGGCGGGGCTGGAAGAATTTATCAAAAACCTGCCCCAGGGGTACGATACCCCCATGGGCCAGATGGGGGCCAGGCTGTCCGGCGGTGAGCGGCAGCGGGTGGGCATTGCCCGGGTGATGCTATTGGATCCGGACGTGATTGTCATGGACGAGCCCACCAGCAGCCTGGATGTGCTCCACGAAAAGGAGCTGTTGCGCACTCTCCAGGAGGCCTGCGGGGACAAGCTGCTGCTGCTTGTCTCTCACCGGCCCTCCACCCTCACCGGCTGCGACCGGATCGTCCGGCTGGAGAACGGCAGGGCAGTGGAAGAAAAAGGAGGCATGAACCAATGAACAAGATCCAAACGCCCGGAAGGCATCCCTTTTCCATCCCTGTGAAGGGCGGGCAGCCCATAGAAGGTGTGCGCCTGGTGGGAAATCAGCCGGGAAAGACCTTGGTGGTCACTGCCGGCGTCCACGGGGACGAGTACGTGGGCATCCAGGCAGTGCGGGAGCTGCTGGCCCAGCTTTCTCCGGGGGAGCTTTCAGGGCAGGTGATCTTTGTGCCGGTGGTCAACGCCGGCGGCTTTTTCGCCGGGACATACCTGGTTCCGGAGGACGGGGAAAATCTGAACCGCTGCTTCCCGGGGGCCAAGGGGGAAACCTACACCTGGAACATGGCCTCCGCCCTGGAAGAGGCCCTCTATCCCCAGGCGGACTTCCTGCTGGACCTTCACGGCGGCGGGATCTATGAAACCATGGAGCCCTTGGCGTTCTTTCCCGTGGACGCGGGAGAAACGGTGGAGCGGATTTCCAGGCAGGCGGGACAGACCCTTTCCCTGACCTTTTTGGTGCAGTCCTTCGCCAGGGACGGGCTGTACAGCTGGGCGGCCCAGCAGGGGATTCCCGCTTTGCTGGTGGAGCGGGGCGGCGGCGGAACCTGGAGCAGAGCGGAAGTGGATGCCTGCAAGGAGAACATCCTCCAGCTGTTGGACTTTCTGGAGATCCGTCCCTATGGAAGCCGGAAGGGAACGCCGCGGGAGGTGAAGGACGCCCACTATGAAACCGTACAGGCCAGCGGCTATTGGTATCCCGAGAAGCAGCCGGGAGACACT
>FR893659.1 GCA_000435395.1 Firmicutes bacterium CAG:94 | reverse complement strand
GGTCGATGCCGCCCCGGACTACCTCATTCTCCGCCTCGTACTCTAGCATCTCTCCATCAGAGTCAATGGTGACGGAAATTTCTTCCGTAAAGGTCTGGAGCATAGAATCGTTGGTGGAAACCTCCCGCACAGTGTACTCGCCATAGGGCAAGGCGTTCTCCCCGGTGGAAGCCACGCCGCTGGCGTCAGTTGTGATGGTCATAGCTACCTGCCCGGGCTGGGCGGTGCTTCCGTTCACCACCACGGCGTTCTGAGAGTTGTTGACGACCTCGAAAGAAATGCCCTCCAGGCTGGCATCGCCCTGGGGGGTGGTGCCGGTTTCGCTATCCAGCTTCTGGATGGTCAGCCCGCCCCGCTGGACATCTTCCTCTAAATCTGTGACTTCCAGCTCGTACACATCCCCGGTGAGCTGGGAACCATCCACCGTATAAGTGTGGACTTCCGTGTCCAATCGATACCCCTCTGGTGCCGAGAGTTCCTTTACGGTGACGGTGCCAAAAGGGATGCCCTCAAGGGTCCCCAGGTTGCCTTGGGCGTCCGAGGTCAGTTCCTTTGTCACAGTCTGGCCGTCAAGCTGGTAACTCACCTGGTACACCGCCCCGGCCAGGGTCGCATTGCCCTGGGGCGTGCTGCCGGTCTGAGAGTCTTTTTTCTTCAGCTTGAGCGTGAGAGTTCCAGGCTCGTCCTCCACTGACAGGTTGGTGTCCGCCCCATTGATGGTGAACGTATAGATTTTCTCGTCCAGTTTGTACCCTTTTGGCGGCGTCACTTCCTTGACGGAGTAAATCCCATCCTCCAAAGGAGTGGACAGGGTGGCGTGGCCTGCCTCGTCCGTGGTAAAAGTTGCCACCACGCTACCGGTGCCACTGGTGCCTTTGTAGACATTGTAAGTAGCCCCGGCCAGAGAGTAGGCGCTGTTCCCCTGGGTGATGGATACGTCAGCGGAGGTCTTGGTCAAGGTCACTTGGTAGTCTTTGGGCTGTAAAGGTTCTATCTTGATGAGGATATAGAAGCTAC
>FR893658.1 GCA_000435395.1 Firmicutes bacterium CAG:94 | reverse complement strand
ATTCTTGGTTGCACGTAAGAATCAGTTTTCGTACCATGCTTTCCACAGGGATGTTAAGGTGCAAACAGGGTTCCATAGCCAAAATCCTTTCTTTTTGGGTCTATTATAACCCGCCAAACCGTATATGTAAACATATATAGCGTTTTGCGCAATAGTTTGGAACTCTATTTGCTGATACAATTTCCTGGGGTGATCCTGTGAATAATGAATTTGGTAATCGGATTAGGGAAATCCGAAAAATGAGAGGGAAAACCCAAGAGAGGGTTGCCGAAGATTGTGGAGTTTCCACCTCCACCATAGCCCGGTGGGAGGCGGGTTCTTTGCGCCCCAATCAGGAGAACCAAAAGCTGTTGGCAAATGCTCTGAGAGTAAAAGTGGATGAGTTCTATGTTGACTCCGAGCTGCCCGTTCCCAGGAATGTGTTGCTTGCAGAAATTCTTGATACGCTGGAGAAGCTGGATCAACCGTTTCAGCTGCATATTCTTCGGGTAGCGCAGGATTTGGTTGCTCTGACCCACCCAGAATCAGAATAACACACCGCATTTTCTTTTTTGCTAAAATCGCGCAAATTGTCGTTTTTTATGTATTGAATTGTAGCAGGCCTGCTTCCTCTGGGAAGCGGGCCTTTTTCTGTCTGCAGTCAACAACAGAATAATCAACAAAAACGACAGTTCATGCAAAACTCTTGATTTTCAAAAAAGAAGATGCTAAAATATAGCCATATTTTAGTGACCCTCAGGATCGATGAAAAGGCATACCATTTTGCGCGAAATTTGTTTTGAGAAGAAGGAGGAGGAAAATGGACCGAGGCAAGAATCTTATCCAGCTAGTTTTAGTTGGAATATTGTCGCTTATGCTTGTATCTTGCGGCACACCTCCGACCAGGGATAACGGGGATAGTTTATTGGTATCTGATGGTTCTTCATTGTCTTCCGGTGCACATACAGAAGAGACTACATCCCCCGTAGCGATAGACAATAGCCATCTAACCGTAATGCCAGAGAGGGTCGAAGACGTTTATAGCCAGGGAAAGTTATCGTTGGTGCTTGATGCGGAAGTTGTTCCAGTAAAGCAGGAGCAGGTATACACGTGGAAATCTGAAAATTTCAATATTGGGGATGAGAGTTTCCAGAAACAAATGGCTGACGAATTGCTTGGGGTATCCTATGATATTGAGCCCAATGCAAACGGGGGAAGTAATTATATCGGTGATAGTGGGGTGTTGAGTTTTAATCCGGATATTGACTTCACCAGCTATAGGACTCTTGAGACGGTTGAGCTAGACACAACTTTGAACAATCTTGTATCCGATGAAGATCTTAATAACCAGTATGTTGACAAAATGAATGACATTCTGGATAGCATTGGGGTTCATCATTTTGCCCCAGCCTTTTGTGCGAAATACGGGAGTGGCAACACCGGCTTTTTCTATGAGATAGCTTGTCAGCCAATCATAGAGGGACTACCCATAGTGAATTCAGGTGCCCAACCCACTTCCATAGAGGAGGTTCCCCCCTATGAAGAAGTCCGTGCCTGCATAGGAGAAGATGGGCAATTGCTTCTTCTCAATTTTCGTTCTTCACAAATAGAAGAGGAAAGCAGACAAGAAGTGAAAGTTATTTCTTTAGAGGATGCGTTGAATATTTTACGCCAGGAAGGCATGGCTGTTCTCAGCAGAGCTTTGTCTGACGCTCAGTCCCTCACTGTGCAAATGATAAATCTGGCGTATGCCCACCTCCCCCAGGACGGCGGGTTCGTATTGACCCCTATCTGGATGTTTGGGCTGGAGAGAGTAGATCAAGAAGGAAATATAAGCAGTGTCACGTTTGCTGTAAATGCCATCACAGGCAAAATAGTGTAAGGGCGTAACGTATGAAATCGGATATGTATAGGTTGAGCCGGAATGTGGGACTATATGTTTCTCCCCTTATAGCCACATTCCTGATAGCTCAAGAGGCGTTCGGCATTGGCTTGGTTGAGATTATTTCTGGAGAGGCTAAAAATCACTGTGTAGAATTCTTTAACATGACCGTTTACTTTTCCCCGCTCATGCTTCTCACTCCTTTTCTAGCCTCTATCCCATATGCAGCTGTGTTTTGCGAAGATGCAAACTCGGGATACCTCCAGTTTGCCTTGCACAGAAACGTTTACCTTAAAGCATATACGAGAACAAAATACTTCGCCGTGTGGACCAGTGGCTTTTTGGTAATATCCATACCTCTAATGGTTTTTGGAATTATCTGCGTTGCTTTTGCAGCCCCTTATACGGAACTGTATGTTTTGGAGAACGGTAACCAGCTCAAAGACACAGCATGGGAGATACTAGGGACGGTGTTCGACGGGAAAGCGGTGATCTTTAGCCAAATATTCTTTTTTTCCTGTTTCAGCGCTTCTTGCTCAGTCATTGCGTTGGCTGCGTCAGCTTACTTGCCTAACCCATTTTTTACTTGGTGTTTTCCCGTAATCTTGGCGTATGGCGGAAACTTTCTCTTTAGCAAATTGCATTTGGGTTTTTTGAACCTGTATTACAGTTTCGATCCTGTATATGATGTGCTGCATTTCTCCTCGGACACAGCGGGTATTCTCTATATGTTGGCATATCACGCAATTGTGTTCCTAGTGTGTTACGTGCTGTTCTACTTGGGCGTGAAAAGGAGGGTAGGCGGTGGCGAGCTTCGTATTTGCGTGGATGCAAATAAAAAAATGGAAGCGTAATCCCAGAGTGATTTGCGCATTTCTTGTGTTGCTGTTGTTATGCCTGACCATGACTAGCGAATATGTAGATTATAGCAAGGAAATTGGGCTATCCATACAGGTATTTGAGCCGTTTATCCTTATGTTTACGCAGCGATATTCACTCCTGTTTAT
>FR893657.1 GCA_000435395.1 Firmicutes bacterium CAG:94 | reverse complement strand
GGCGCGAATTGAGAGCCCAGGCACTGGGCAAAACTTTTACGCTCGCAACCGCTCGGCCCCCCTGTGTACATGCGTTGCTTAACTTAGGAAGTGCTTTTTTTATGAAATACGACTATCTCATTGTAGGCGCCGGGCTATATGGCGCCGCTTTTGCCCAGCAGATGACCGCCGCCGGCAAGCGCTGTCTCGTCATCGATCGCCGGCCCCACCTGGCTGGCAACGCCCACTGCCAGGAGGTGGAGGGCATTCTGGTCCACGCCTATGGCGCCCACATTTTCCACACCGCCGACGAGGAGGTCTGGGAGTACGTCAACCGCTATGGTAAGTTCAACCACTACGTCAACTCCCCGGTGGCCATCTACCACAACGAGCTGTACAACCTCCCCTTTAACATGAACACCTTCTCCAAGCTGTGGGGCGTGCTCACCCCCGGGGAGGCCCAGGCGGAAATCCAACGCCAGTCCAGCCGCCACGCCATCGACGAGCCCCAAAACCTGGAGGAGCAGGCCCTAAAGCTGGTGGGCGACGACATCTACCAAAAGCTCATCAAGGGCTACACCGAAAAGCAGTGGGGCCGGGACTGCAAAGACCTGCCCGCCTTTATCCTGCGGCGGGTGCCCCTGCGCTTTACCTACGACAACAACTACTTCACCGACCCCCACCAGGGCATCCCCACCGAGGGCTACGACGTGCTAGTCCAGCGGCTGCTGGCGGGCAGCGACGTGCTGCTTTCCACCTGCTACCGGGACTTTGTGGAAAAGCATCCCCACATCGCCCACAAGACCGTGTACACCGGCACCATCGATGGGTTTTTCGGCTATTGCTACGGCCCCCTGGAGTACCGCTCCCTGCGCTTTGAGACGGAAACGCTGGACATGGCAAACTACCAGGGCAACGCCGTGGTGAACTACACCGCCCGGGAGGTGCCCTATACCCGCATTATCGAGCACAAGCACTTCACCTTTGGCCAGCAGGAGAAGACCGTCATCACCCGGGAGTACCCCGCCCCCTGGCAGCCCGGGGAGGAGCCCTACTACCCGGTCAACGACGGGAAAAACCAGGCGCTGCTGGCCCGGTACCAGCAGCTGGCCCAGTCCCGGCCGGAGGTGCGCTTTGGCGGCCGGCTGGGCAGCTACCGCTATTACAATATGGACCAAGTCATCCGCGCCGCCTTGGATGACGCAAGGGAGGAGTTGGCCGAGCGGCAGCGAGATTAAAAGTTTTTGGTCAAGCTTTTTTCAAAAAGCTTGCAGGGGCGCTGGTGCCCGGTGGGCACCGTTCA
>FR893656.1 GCA_000435395.1 Firmicutes bacterium CAG:94 | reverse complement strand
CACCTTCAACGCCCTGGAGCAGGCCGCCCGGGAAGCGGCTTCCTTCCCCTCCCAGGTGGACGTGGGCCACAGCCGCTTCCTGGCCCCGGAGAACATGGGAGAGGCCGTCCGTGAGGCCTGCCGGGAAACGGGCCAGCCCGTGCCCCAGACCTTGGGCGAGCTGGCTGCCTGCGTGTACCACAGCCTGGCCCACAGCTACGCCCAAAGCGTACAGGAGCTCTCCGCCCTCACCGGCAGGGAGTACACCGCCGTGAACATTGTGGGCGGCGGCAGCCGGGACGGCTACCTGAACCAACTCACCGCTAACGCCACAGGTCTGCCCGTCTACGCCGGCCCCACCGAGGGCACGGCCCTGGGCAACCTGATGGTGCAGATGCTGGCCGCCGGGGAATTCCCCGACCTGGCCGCCATCCGCAAAGCCGTCCGCCACAGTTTTTCCATTCAGGAGGTATTGCCATGCTAGTTGAAACAAAAGCCCGCGTGGGCGTGTTCGCCATTGCCTTGGGGGCCTATCTGCCCCAGTTCCCCTCTTTGGTGCCGGAGTTCCAGTCCCAGTACCAAACCTTTAAGACCATGATTCCCGATTCCGTGGAGCTCATCGACGGCGGCATCGTCACCACCAAGGAGCTGGCCCAGCAGGCCGGGGACAAGTTCCGCGCCGCCGACGTGGATTTGGTCATCCTCCAGCTGCTTACCTACGCCACCTCCTACAATATGCTTCCCGCCGTGCGGGATTTGGACGTGCCCGTGGTGCTGGTGAACGTCCAGAAGCTCCGCGCCCCGGACTACGAGAACACCGACACCGCCAAGTGGCTGGGTGAGCTGTACGCCTGCGGCGCCGTGGGGGAGATGGTGGCCGACCTGGAGCGCGCCGGAAAGCGCCATGCCGTCATCACCGGTGTGGTGGAGGGCGGTGACCCCGTTGTGCAGGCCGAGATAGAGGACTGGTGCAAAGCCGCCCAGGTGCGCCGCCGCTTCCGGGACTTGAACCTGGCCCAGATCGGCCGGCCCTATCCCGGCATGATGGACTTGTACATCGACGAGACCAACCTGTACCACCGCATGTGGCTGTACACCAAGCAGTTCGATTGGGAGAAAATGTGGGCCATCGCCGACGATGTCACCGACGAGGCCGCCATCCGCCAGAAGGCCCAGGACATTTTGGACACCTTCGACATCGAGGGCGGCGGCACCGTGGAGAAGGTCTGGGACATGGCCCGCTACCTGGTGGCCTTCGAGGCCTGGGTGAAAGAGGAGAAGCTGGGCTTCATCGCCTCCCACTACGACGGCTTCGCCCAGGGCAAGGCCGGCGTGCTGGACTCCATGCTCATTCCCGCCTTCTCCATGCTCATCAAAGAGGGCGTGGCCTGCGCCGTGGAGGGCGACATCAAAGTGGCCATGGCCATGTCCATCCTCAAGACCATCTCCGGCACCGGCCAGCTCTCGGAGATGTACTCCATCGACTTCAACGAGGACATCTGCATCATCGGCCACTCCGGCTCCGGGGACGCGGCCATCTCCGCCAAAAAGCCCACCATGAAGATCGTTCCCGTGTTCCACGGCAAGACCGGCGGCGGGTACCTCACCCAGTTCTACCCCCACCTGGGGCCTGTCACCTACCTGGGCATCACCCAGGATAAGGACGGCCATTTCAAGTTCGTGGTGGCCGAGGGCGTCAACGAGGAGGGCCCCATCTTCACCTTTGGGGATACCAATATGCGCACCCGCTTCACCTGCGGCGCCCGGGAATTCGTCAACCGCTGGAGCGAGGCGGGCCCCACCCACCACATGGCCGCCGCCACAGGCCGCCACATCGACACCATCCTCAAGGTGGCCAAGATTTTCAACGTCCCCGTGGACGTCATCACCCGCTGATTAGCACAAAGAGAACTGCGAAAGGAAGCGTACCACCATGGCAATTACCGATATTGAAGTGATGCAACATTACATCCGCATGTGCGGCGACGGCTGGGACCAAGGCTGGCACGAGCGCAACGGCGGCAACCTCACCTACCGCATGCGCCCCGAGGAAGTGGAGCAGTGCCGCCCCTATTTCAAAGCCACCCCCGGCCAGTGGGTGAACATGGGCGTCCAGGCGGACAACCTGCGGGGAGAATTTTTCATCTCCACCGGCAGCGGCAAGTATTTCCGCAACGTGCCCCTGGCCCCCCAGGACAACATCTGCATTGTGGAGATTAACGAGGCCGGGGATGCCTGGCGCATTGTCTGGGGCCTGGAGAAGGGCGGCCGCCCCACCAGCGAGTTCCCCAGCCATTTCCTCAACCACAGCGTCCGCAAGGAGGCCACCGGCGGGGCGTGCCGTGTCATCTA
>FR893655.1:857-7874 GCA_000435395.1 Firmicutes bacterium CAG:94 | reverse complement strand
AACCAGCCGCTGGGCGCGCACCGCCTTCCCACAGGTCAAGCACCGGGCGGGGAAGAACAGGCACACAAGCCTCTCCCGCCAGGTGACAGGCCGAAACGCTCTCACAGGCTGCTGCAGAACCTGCGGAAAGCCTCCCTGCCTTCCTCCGTATCCTTATAGACGCCGGCGTTGCCCAAAATCTTCCCGAAGATAACGCCGATGCTCTCTTGGATGGCCCGCTGGGTGTCGCCCTCCCCGGCGCCAGCGGCCTTCAATTCCTCGTACCAGGCCTGGTGCTTCTCCATCTCCGGCCGGGCCATGATTTCCTGGGCCTGGGCGGGGTCCTTCAAGGCTTGCTCCAGCAGCCCTGTCTCGGTGAGCAGCCGGGGCGGCAAAATGGCCAGGCCCATCACCTCGATCAGGCCGATGTTCTCCTTTTTGATGTGATGGTACTCGGCATGGGGATGGAACAGCCCCAGGGGGTGCTCCGGGGTGGTGCGGTTGTTGCGCAGCACCAAATCCAGCTCGTAGTCCTCCCCACGGCGGCGGGCGATGGGGGTGATGGTGTTGTGGGGCGTGCCCTCGGTGTAGGCCAAAATCTCCGCGCTCTCGTCCGAGTACTCCCGCCAGGCGGTGAGGATTTTGTCCGCCAAATCCACCAGGCGCTGGGCCTCCTTGCCACGCAGGCGGATAACGCTCATGGGCCAGTGGACAATGCCGGCCTCCACGTCCTCAAAGCCGGGGAAACACACCTTCTCCCGGATGGGCGCCTTGGCCATGGGGAACTCGTACCGGCCGCCCTGGAAGTGGTCGTGGGTGAGGATGGAGCCGCCCACAATGGGCAGGTCCGCGTTGGAGCCCACAAAGTAGTGGGGCAAAAAGGTGACGAACTCCAGCAGCCGGGAGATGGACTGGCGGCTGACCTTCATGGGCCGGTGCTCATGGCTGAGGACGATGCAGTGCTCGTTGTAGTAGACATAGGGGGAGTATTGCAGGAACCAGGGCTCCCCGCCCAGCTCCAGGGGGATGAGCCGGTGATTGCCCCGGGCGGCCTGGTTGGCGCTGCCCAGGTAGCCCTCGTTCTCCCGGCAGAGGGCGCACTTGGGGTAGCCGGACTGGGGGGCGTTTTTGGCGGCGGCAATGGCCTTGGGGTCCTTCTCCGGCTTGGAGAGGTTGATGGTGATGACCAAATCCCCATACGGGGTGGGGGCGGTCCACATCCTGTCCTTCTCAATCCGGTCCACCCGGATGTAGTTGGAGGAGCGGGCCAGCTGGTAGTAGTAGTCGGTGGCGGCCTGCTTGTCCTTTTCGTAGAGGCTATAGAACTCCCCCACCACCTGGGAGGGGCGGGGCATCAGGCAGTTCATCAGCTCGGTGTCAAACTGGTCCCGGCCGTCCCGGGTGTCGGGCTCGATAAGGCCCGCCTCGGCGGCGAACTGGCACAGGCGCTCCAGGGGCTCCACCGGGGTGTGGAGCTCCTCCTCCACAGGCTGGGGCTCAAACTCCCGCAGGCCCAGCAGGGCCAGCATCCGGTTGGCGGCATAGGCCTTGTCCTCTGGGGCGATGAGCCCCCGCTGCAGCCCATATTCCAGCAGCCGGCTGATTTCCACGTTGGTATTCGTCTTTTCCATACAGCTACACCCTTTCTCCGGTGGTCTAGGATTTTATTGTACTACAAATCCTGGCAAGACACAATACGATTTGGGCAATCTGCCGGGGCAATTTGCAAATTTCTCCCACCAAAAACCCCCGGCGGAATTTCCGCCAGGGGCTTGGGCTAGGGCTGGGCGTCCAGCTTCTCCAGCACCTTGGCAATCACCGTCAAGGCGCGGATATAGGTCTCGCTGGCATCCAGCTGGGTGTTCTGGCCGGGGCCGCCGGTGCCTGCCAGGCCCAGCTCCCGATACACCTGCTCCACCGGGGCCTTGGCCCAGCTGGGCAGGCTGGCCAGGGTCTTGTATTTGGCCTCGTTCTCGTTGTAGACCTTTTGGGCCTCTGCCCGGGCCAGGGCGATGACTTCCGCCTGGGTCATGGTGTCCTCCTCCTCTCCTGTCAGGGCGGGGTAATCCCTGTAGGCCCAGTTGCCGTCAAAGGCCTTGCCGTTTAGCATCAGCCTGTCGGTGAACTGCCACAGGCCCACAGGGCCCTGGTAGTCCAGCTGGCTGTTCCACTGGGCCACCCACTTGTCGAACCTGTCCAGCCGGGGGCTGTTCAGCCGCCCCTCCCACCAGGAGAGGGAGGCGTACACCCCGCAGTACAGCCCGGCGGCCTCTAGTGCCTGGCAATAGGCCACCACGTTGTCGATGAGGGCTTCGCCGCTGGGCAGGGAGCTGTCCTCCACGTCGTACCACACGCCGTAAGGGGGCCTGCGCCCCTGGAGCAGCCGCAGGGTGTGGGCAGCCTCGCTTTGGGCCATGGCCTTCGTCTTGGCGTAGGAGTACAGGTACGTCCCCCAGGGGATGCCCGCGGCCTGGCACTTTTTCACGTTGGCCTCAAACTGGGGGTCGTCCTGGTTGGCATAGTCGCTGCCGTAGCCGCGGTTGGCATAGTCCCTGCCGTAGCCGCAGCGGATGATGACAAAGTCCACCTGGCCTTGCAGGGCGGCGATGTCCACGCTGCCGTTGAACTCGGAGATGTCTATCCCCCGCTTGGGAAGCGCCATACCGTCACCTCCCCTCTGGGAAAAGCCTTCCCGGCCTATCCTATGCGGCCGGGGGGACAGCTGTCACTGGGGCGGGAAAAAGATGTCCACCGCCTGGGCGGCCTCCCCCCGGGACAGGGGCCGGTACAAGTCCTCGGGCAAGGCGAAGCCCCGGGCCCGGGCCCAGATTTCCCCTGGGGCCTCCCCGCCGCCGGGGCAGCCCTCCCACCGCCACAGGGCCAGGAGCAGCTCCTCCCAGCTCACCGCCCGGCCGGGGAAGAACCGGCCCTGGCCCAGGCCGGGCAGAATCCCCTGGCAGGCGCACCAATCCGCGGCCTGGGCGCAGTAGGAGCGGGGGGAGACGTCGAAGAACAGGCCCCGCCGGGGCGGCTGGGGGCAGCCCGCCACCCGGTGGAGCACCGCCGCCAGCATGGCACGCTCCAAGGGGCGGTCCGGGCCGAAGCGGGTGGCCGCCATCCCCAAAAACCAGCCCCGGCTGTAGCAGCGGGCAATGGCCTCCCGGTAGGGGCATTCCCCAATGTCGCAGAAGGGTGTGCCTGGATACACCCGGAATGTCTCCTTGCCTTTCATATCTCCCCCTCTTTCTGGGCATATTCCCCTTATGATGACCTGATTATATCGCAGAAGAAAAGGAGAATCAACTACATTTTACTAGTGTTTTCTATCGCCAATGTAGTGTAATCTAGTAAAGAAAGGCAAGGAGGGGGCAACGCTGTGGACTGCTTGGAACGCATTCGAACACTGCTGGAGGAGCGGGGCTGGAGCGTCTACCGCCTGGCCCAAGAGGCCGGTGTGCCCCAATCCACCTTGGCCAACTTGTTTTTGCGCAACAACATGCCCACGGTGCCCACCCTGGAGCGCATCTGCCAGGCCCTGGGCATCACCATGGCGGAGTTCTTCTCCCAGCAGCCCACCTTGCCCCCCGAGGAGGAGCTCACCGCCCAGCTGCTGGAGGAGTGGGCCGCCCTTTCCCCGGCCCAAAAGCGCCTGGTGCTGGAACTGGTCCACCAGCTGGGGCGGCCCTGAAAAATTTTTTCAAAATCAGGGGTTGACGTCGCCGGGAAAACCTGGTATAATCAATACTCGTTACGGGGGCATAGCTCAGCTGGTTAGAGCGCCTGCTTCACACGTAGGAGGTCACAGGTTCGAGTCCTGTTGTCCCCACCATAAAAGCCTAAACGCTGCTGCGCTTAGGCTTTTTTCTTTTTCTCCGGCATAAGCTTTTTTTGAAACCACGCGCCTAGCAAGTGGTTTTCGGGAGACAAAGAGAGCCCTGGCAATCGCCAGGGCTCTTTTTTATCCCATCATACTATGGTTGATACGGAGAAATGGAGAGAAGCATATTGGTTCGTTTGGCGTAAGTAATTTTATAAGTGCCCCCCGGCACCAGGCTATGAATGTTCTCTACGGAATTCATCAGATTGAAACTGGAGGTTTCCCCATCAATCTCAAAACTGACATCCCACACCACAAGTTCATAGCGGGCCCTGTTATACTTCTGAAAGACGCCTTCGCAGGTTATAAAGTCACGGAAAAGCAAATCAGAAGACAAGTACACCGCATAGAAAAAGGATACCACACAAAGAGATAACGAAAGAATCACTTCTGTTTTTCTCTTTTTTTCCATACGCTTCCATTTTTTAGGACTTGCTCTCGATTTGTTTTTCGAAAGCTTCTTGAATCCGTACACAAACATCAAAACCGAAAGCAAAATAAAGGGGACAAAAATCCTATACAAAATTGGCCAAAAATACATAGTTGTTCGTTTCAGTACACTTCCTTATTGGCATCCACCAAAGAGGAACCCTTCTTTCTTTCTTTCCCTTCTCAACCGAAGAAGGAGAACATGACGAACACGGAGGAGAGCAGGGAGGAAACCAGGCTCACCACGGTAATCTGGGTGTTGATGGAGGGGCCGGCGGTGTCCTTGAAGGGGTCGCCCACGGTGTCGCCAATGACGGCCGCCTTGTGGGAGTCGCTGCCCTTGCCGCCCTCGGCGCCGGCCTCAATGTACTTCTTGGTGTTGTCCCACAGGCCGCCGGCGTTGGACATGAACAAAGCCAGCAGCAGGCCGCTGACGATATTGCCCAGCAGGAAGCCGCCAATGGCGCTGGGGCCGCCGATGAAGCCTACGATGATGGTGGCGATAATGGTCATCAAACCGGCGGGGATCAGCTCCCGCAGGGAGCCGGAGGTGGCGATGTCAATGCACTTGTCGTACTCGGGCTTAACGCCGGGCTTGCCTTCCCGCAGGCCCTTGATGGTGTTGAACTGCCGGTGGATTTCCGCCACCATGCGCTGGGCGTTTTTGTCCACGCCCAAAATCAACATGGCGGAGAACACGGCGGGCACCACGGCGCCCACCAGCACGCCGAAGAACACCGTGGGGCTCATGATGTCAAAGCCGGTAATCAGCTCCCGGCCAGCGGCGGCCAAAGCGTTGTTTGCCTCGCTCATAAAGGCGCCCAGCAGGGAGATGACGGTCAAACCGGCGGCGCTGATGGAGAAGCCCTTGGTCACGGCCTTCACCGTGTTGCCGGCGCTGTCCAGCTCGTCGGCAGTGCGGATGGTCTCCTCGCCCAGGCCGCCCATTTCCGCCAGGCCCCGGGCGTTGTCCACAATGGGGCCGTAGGCGTCGTTGGAGATAATCATGCCCACAATGGACAGCATGCCCACCGCGGCCATGGAGATGCCGAAGATGGCGTAGCCCTCGCCCATGGGCTCGCAGAGCTTATAGGCCACCAGGGCGGAGACGGCGATGCCCACCATGGCGGGCAAAGCGGAGATAAAGCCGTAAGAAATGCCGGAAAGCACCGTAAACGCCGGGCCGGAAGAGGAGGCGTGGGCCACCTTCTGCACAATGGGCTTGGTGTCGTCGGTGAAGTAGTCGGTGGTGATGCCGATGATAACGCCCACCAGCAGGCCCACAGCGGCGGCGCCCCAAATGCGCCAGGAGAAGCCGGGGAACACTGCCGTGGCAATGGCGGTGAGCACCAGGTAGATGGCGGTGGTCACGTATGTAGAGGAGTTCAGCGCGCTGGTGGGGCCCTTCTTCCCCACGCGGGCGGTGGCAATGCCGATGATGGAGGCGAACAGCCCCAAAATGGCGTAGCAGAACACCATGCTCACGTTGTTAAAGCCCGTGCCGGAGAGGGACTGGGCAATGACCAAAGCGGAGGCCATGGCAGCCACGTTGGAGTCGAACAGGTCGGCGCCCATGCCGGCCACGTCGCCCACGTTGTCACCCACGTTGTCGGCGATGACGGCGGGGTTGCGGGGGTCGTCCTCGGGGATGCCCAGCTCCACCTTGCCGGTGAGGTCGGCGGAGACGTCGGCGGTCTTGGTGAAGATGCCGCCGCCCGCCTTGGCGAACAGGGCCAAAGAGCTGGCGCCAAAGGAGAAGCCCAGCAGAATGCTGGAGTCGCCGGTGACCAGCAGCACGGCGGCCACGCCCAGCAAAGAGCAGCCCACCACCAGCAGGCCCATGACGGCGCCGCCCCGGAAGCCGATTAAAAAGGCGGGCTTAATGCCCTTCTGGGCGGCCTCGGCGGTGCGGCCGTTGGACAGGGTGGCCACCAAAATGCCGATTTTGCCGGCAATGGCGGACAAAGCCGTGCCACACAGGTAGGCAATGGCCATGGAGATGTTGTCTACAAAGCCGCCAGTCCAAATGGGGGAAGGAAGCAGCACCAAAATGACAATGGCCGCCACCCCGGCGAACTTGGCCAGCACCAGGTACTCCCGGCGCATAAAGGTGTTGGCGCCCTGTTTAATCAGCAGGGACACCTCTTGGATTTTGGCGTTCTCGGTCTTTTGCTTTTTCACCCACAAATACAGGTAGGCGGCAAAGGCAAAGGCCAAGGCGACGCACAGGAACGACAGGCCGTAAAACAGGCCCAGTTGGCTCTCGTTCATAGAAATCACCTAACCCTTCTCAATAGTTAATTTTAAATGTTTGAACGGGAGGTGAAGCCTGCTTCCCAGCCTGCCCAGAGGCGAAAAAAAGCGGCTCCCGAAGGGTGGGAGCCGCTTGCCGCCTAGAAAAGTGCCGCCCCTTCCGGCGGGGGCGCGCCCTTGCTTGCCGCGCAAACTCGGAATAAATAGGGTTGCTTTCGCTCCCTATGACAGACTCCACCACTTATTCCACAATACAGTATAATCCCGGCACTGTCAAACGTCAACACTTTTTTGTTACGTTTTTTTAAAATCCCCGGCAATTTCACAACAAGCGGGCCTAGGCCGCCAAGGTTTCCTCCAGCAGGGCCGCGGCCTGCTCCACGCTGGCCTGGTCCGGCAGGATGACATACAGCTCCTGCCCGGGCATGGAATACGTCTCCCGGTAAGCGCTGTAGCCGCTGGCGGTGTAGGTTTCCACC
>FR893655.1:0-843 GCA_000435395.1 Firmicutes bacterium CAG:94 | reverse complement strand
GGTGTAGGTTTCCACCTGCCAGTCCCCGCCCATGGCGGAGGCCAAGGCCAGCACCTGGTCTTGGGGGAGGTTCGTCTCAAAGTTGCCCTCCACCGCCTGAAGCAGGCTGGAAAAGCCGCCCAGCACCGCCGGGGTGGAGGCCTTCTCCACCACCGCCCGGATGACCTCCATCTGGTTTTGGGCCCGCTGGTAGTCCCCCTCGGGAAAGCTCATCCGCTCCCGGGCAAAGGCCAACGCCTCGATGCCTGTCAGCTGGTTGTAGCCCTGCTGGTAGGTGCGGATGTTCTCCACGGTGAACTCCCGGTCGGAGTAGACGCTGACGCCCCCCAGGGCGTCAATCACCTCCACAAAGCCGGTGAAATTCATCCGCAGGTAGTAGGCGATATCCACCCCGTACAATGTCTCCAGGGCGTCCACCGAGGCTTCCACCCCGTAGATGCCCGCGTGGGTCAGCTTGTCCATGGCGCCCCCTGTCTGGGAGAAGGACACGTAGAAATCCCGGGGCGTGGCCAGCAGGAACAGGCGCTTTTCCCGGGTGTTCACCGCCGCCAGGATGTTCACGTCGCTGCGGGCCAAGGTGGACACCGGCCCAAAGGTATCGCTGCCGCTGAGGTAGACCACGAACCGTTCCGGGGCCTCCTGGGGGACAGAGGGCAGCGGCGCCTCCTCCTCCACGTACAGGGAGCCCACCTGCCGCATGCCTGTCTCCGCCCATTCATAACCCCGGGCGTCGGAGAGGCTCTGCTGATAGGCCACCTCCAGCACAGCGGCCTGGCGCTCTCCCTTCCCCAAGGCGTCCGCCAGGGCAAAGGCCGTGGGATATTCCTGCCAGGGGGGCTCCTG
>FR893654.1 GCA_000435395.1 Firmicutes bacterium CAG:94 | reverse complement strand
AAAGCGGCAGCCAGTGGTTCAACGTCAGCTACAGCGGGAAGGTTTTGGAGTCCGTCGCCGCCCCAGAGGACGGCGTGCTGCAGGTGACTGGCCTGACGCTGACAGACCCGGCGCCGGGGGCCCAGCTCCAGGCCCAGGACGAGGACTACCAAAGCGCCTACGACACCATCTTCGCCGTGCTGGAGCAGCGGGGCGCCGCCGGGGACTTCGTCTCCCTGGACTTGACCGACCTGTACAACATCACCATGAACTACCAGGACCGCATCCAGTTCCAGCTGGGCAGCACCGTGGAGCTGGCCTACAAAATCAACTACGGCCTGGACCTGGTAACGGGCAGGGAAAACCAGGAGTACATCGGCAGCGACGTAACCGGCACGCTGGACCTGTCCCTGGCCGGGGACACCAAGCAGGCTTACTTTACAGAGGAGGTCCTCTCCAGCAGCTCCACCTCAGAGAGCGGGGACACCGGCGCCGATTCCAGCGGCGGTGAGGATACCTCCACCGGGGAGGATTCCACCCAGCCCACCGGGGAGGGTACCGGCAGCACCGGCGAGGACAGCGGCTCCTCCAGCGGGGAGGAGGGCTCTTCCCAGGAGGGCGGCTCCACCTCCCAGAGCAACCGGGGCAACGATATCCCCAGCGACATCTTCACAGGATAGGGTGCCGAAAGCGCTGGTTTTTTGCCCGGTGGGCGCCCGGCAGTTGTGGATTTTTCCACCGCCCGGCAGGGGAATGGAAAAGTTTTGCCTTTACAGCGGCTTTTTTCAAGAATTTCCTTGAAATTTTCCCGAAAAAGTGATAGATTATACCGTGTAACATCCTAGAAAAAATGTAATGCCATGGGCTTTACACTTCGATAGATTCCATTTGTAGAAAAGCCAAGGAGGAACCTAACATGCCTTTTGAAGTTGACAACCTGTTGAATGAAACTCCTCAGACGATAAAAGTGGTCGGCGTGGGCGGCGGCGGCGGCAACGCCGTAAACCGCATTGCCAGCGCCGGCGTGCGCAGCGTGGAGCTGATTTGCATGAACACCGATAAGCAGGCCCTGCAGCGGTCCCAGGCTTCGGTGAAGATTCAGATTGGCGAGAAGATTACCCAGGGCCGCGGCGCCGGCTCTAAGCCCGAAATCGGCGAAAAGGCCGCGGAGGAAAGCCGCGAGGCCATTGCCAACGTCCTGAAGGACGCCGACATGGTGTTCATCACCGCCGGCATGGGCGGCGGCACCGGCACCGGCGCTGCCCCCCGGGTGGCCCAGATCGCCCGGGAGCAGGGCGCCCTCACCGTGGGCATCGTCACCAAGCCCTTCGCCTTTGAGGGCAAGCGCCGCATGGAGCAGGCTGAAAAAGGCATTGCCGCCCTGCGGGAGCAGGTGGACTCCTTGGTGGTCATCCCCAACGAGCGCTTGAAGCTGGTCAGCGAGGAGCGCATCACCTTGGCCAACGCCTTTATCGTGGCCGACGACGTGCTGCGCCAGGGCGTGCAGTCCATCTCCGACTTGATTCAGCTGCCCGGCATTGTCAACCTGGACTTCGAGGATGTAAAGTCTGTTATGCAGAACGCCGGCTACGCCCACATGGGCGTGGGCCGCGCCAGCGGCAAGGACAAGGCCGAGCAGGCCGCCATGGCCGCCATCTCCAGCCCCCTGCTGGAGACCAAGATTGCCGGCGCGAGGGGCGTTATCATCAATATCACCTCTTCCCCCGACATCGCTCTGGACGAAATCGACACCGCTTCCCAGATTGTCACCGAGCGCGCCCACGAGGACGCCAACATCATTTGGGGCGCCACCTTCGACGAGAGCATGGAGGACGAGATGTCCGTCACCGTTATCGCCACTGGCTTCCAGGGCAGCGAGGGGGACAAGAAGGACCCTTTAGACGTAGACATGGACCTGGACGATGAGGACTATCTGGAGTCCGCCCCTGTGACTCCCGCCGCCCCCACTCGCTCCTCCCGCAGGACCGAGCCCCGGGTGGACCCCGCCGTCATCGATGACGACGACACCTTCACGGACATCATGTCCATCTTCAACCGCAAGTAAGCTTCGCACAACTGCATCTGTGTCAAAAAAGGGAGCCGCAGGCCGGCATCCCTTTTTTTGATAAGAAAAAGAATTAGGGAGGACTATCTAATGAGCAAATGGATCGACGGCGTGCACCACATCGCCTTGACCCCCACCGTGGAGCAGTACGACGAGCTGGTGAAGTTCTACACCCAGCTGCTGGGCTTGGAAATCACGCGCAGCTGGGGCGACCCCCAGCACCCATGCCTGATGATTTCCTGCGGGGACAACTCCTGCCTGGAGATCCTCCCCGGGGACGAGGCCGTGTCTCGGGGCGGCGCCTTGGCCCACCTGGCCTTCGCCACCACCAAGGTGGACGAGCTGATTGAACGCGTCCGGGAGGCCGGCTACGAGATTGCCTACGAGCCCTACGACACCGACGCCATCGGTGCGCCCATCCACATCGCCTTCTGCTATGGGCCCATCGGCGAATATATCGAGTTCTTCTGGGAGAAATAAACATGGCGGACGCAGTGCGGGTAAACACGGAAGAGATGGCCCAGGTGGCCCCCACCTTGCGGGCCGGGCAGCGGGTGCTGCTCTCCGGGGTGTGCTACACCTCCCGGGACGCCGCCCACAAGCGCATCACCCAGATGCTGGATAAGGGCGAAACACCCCCCTACGATTTGCAGGGCGCCGCCATCTACTACGCCGGGCCCACCCCTGCCCCAGAGGGGCTGCCCATTGGCTCCTGCGGGCCCACCACCAGCGGCCGCATGGACCCCTACACACCCCGCTTCCTGGATTTGGGCCTCAAGTGCATGATTGGCAAGGGCAAGCGCAGCCCAGAGGTCATAGAGGCCATGAAGCGCAACGGCGCGGTGTACCTGTGCGCCATTGGCGGGGCCGGGGCCTTGGCCGCCCAGTGCATTGAAAGCGCCGAAGTCATCGCCTTTGAGGACTTGGGCTGCGAGTCTGTCAAGCGGCTGGTGCTCAAGGATTTTCCCCTGATTGTGGCCATCGACAGCCAGGGCAACAGCGTGGTACAATAAGGCTTTCCGGCTTGGTGTCCGGAAAACCGGATACTAAAAGGAAGGGAAAGATACACTTTGTTTGATTCCATTATGAAGGCCTTTGTCCCGGGCTACGGCGCCCAGGACACCCCCCAGGTGCGGGAGAAAAGCGGCAAGGTGGCCGGCGCCGTGGGCATCGCCACCAATTTGCTGCTGTTCGCCATCAAGCTGGCGGCGGGGCTGGTGTCCGGCAGTGTGGCCGTCATGGCCGACGCCGTGAACAACCTGACGGACTCCGGCTCCTCCATCGTCATGCTGGTGGGCTTTAAGCTGGCAGGCAAGCCCGCCGACGAAAAGCACCCCTTTGGCCACGCCCGCATCGAGTACCTCTCCGGGGTGATTGTGTCCTTCATCGTGCTGTTTTTGGGCCTGGAGCTGGGCCGCACCTCCTTTGAGAAAATCATCTCTCCCCAGCCCGCGGACTTCAGCGCCCTGGCCCTTGTCATTTTGGTGGTGTCCGTGCTGCTGAAGCTGTGGCAGTGCTTTTTCTACCGCAGCGTGGGCAAGGCCATCCACTCCGACACGGTGTTCGCCACCTCCAGCGACAGCCGTAACGACGCCATTGCCACCACGGTGGTGCTGCTGGGGGCCCTTATCACCCGCTTTACCGACGTGAACCTGGACGGCTTTTTGGGCCTGGCTGTGGCGGTGTTCATTGTGGTGTCCGGCGTCAAGCTGATTATGGAGACGGGCAACCCCCTGCTGGGCACCGCCCCCGACGCCGCCTTGGTGCGGACCATCTACGAGAAAATCCTCTCCTACCCGGGCATTTTCGGCATCCACGATTTGACCGTCCACAACTACGGCGAGGGCAAGTGCTTTGCCTCGGTCCACTGCGAGGTGCCCGCCGAGGAGGATATCCTGGTCAGCCACGACATCATCGACAACATCGAGCGGGACTTCCAGCGGGACATGGGCATTCAGCTTGTCATCCACCTGGACCCCGTGGTCACCGGCGACGAGCGCACCAACAAGCTGCGGGAGCAGGTGGGAAGCCTGCTCCACGTGGTGTACCCCCAGGCCGCTATGCACGATTTCCGGGTGGTGTGGGGCGTCACCCACTCCAACGTGGTGTTTGACGTGGCAGTGCCCTTCTCCCTGGCGGACAGCGACGACCAGGTGAAGGAGCGCATCGCCCAAGCCGTAAGCACCTTGGACCCCACCTACCGCGCCGTGGTCACCGTGGACCGGGAATCCACCGTCAACGAGCTGGAGAGCTAAAACAGAGCCAAACGAAAAGAGCCGCTCAAAGGGGCGGCCCTTTTTCTTTTATCTGGCAGTGCTAGAACCCGACTTTCTTTCGCAATATGCGCGTTGGCGCTGTCAGCTGGCGACCGGGCAAAGCGAAAGCTAACGGGAGGGGAGTTCGAGCTGCGTCAAGCAGACACTGCCCCAAATCGCGGACACAGAGCCGCGCGGTTTGCCCCGGGCAAAGGGGCGGCTTGCGCCCCGCTCCGCGACGTAAAAGTTCTTTGCTTCTTTCTTTCAAGAAAGAAGGGCGCAAAGAAAAAGGACAGCCGAGCTGGCTGTCCTTTTCCTTTTGTATCCTTGCGTGTATCCTTGAGACGCTCAGTTCTTCACAAAGAACTGGTCGTACCACACGATAAAGGAGTAGAAAGACCAAATCTTCTGCATGTTTTTGGCCTTGCCTGCCTTGTGGTCGTCCAGCAGCTTCATCAGCTCGCCGGTGACGAAGAACTTCTCGGCGATGTCGCTTGTAAAGGCGGCTTTCACCTTGTTGTAATACTTGTCCTCCATCAGCCAGTCGGACAACGGCACCGGGAAGCCCAGCTTCTTCATCCGGGCGGTCTTTTCCGGCAGCTGCTTCAGCGCCGCGGAGCGCAGGGCCCGCTTGGTGGTCTCGCTTTGGCAGTCGGCCCGGTAGCGGCTGGGGATGCGGCAGGAGAGCTCCAGCATCTTCTTGTCCAGGAAGGGCACCCGCAGCTCCAGGGAGTTGGCCATGCTCATGCGGTCGGCTTTCAGCAGAATGTCGTAAATCATCCAGGTGTGCATGTCCACGTACTGCAGCTGGGTGGGCTCGTCCAGGTTGGGGACTTCGTCGAAGTAGCGCTTGCTGTACTCCTCCGGCGCCTTGGAGGTGATGGGCCGCTTCAGGTACTTCTGGCGCTCCGCGGGGTCGGTGAACACATAGTTGGCCCGCATAAACCGCTGGTAGGGCTCCATCGCCCCCCGGATGATAAAGTGTTTGCCCTTAAACGCCGGCAGGCGCTTGGCCACAGCCCCGGCCAGCTTCCGCACCGGGCGGGGCACCTTCCGGGTGTACTGGGCAAAGTGCCCGCCCTGCAGGTACATGGGGTAGCCGCCGAACAGCTCGTCGGCCCCTTCGCCGGAGAGCACCACCTTCACGTACTTCCGGGCGTTCTGGGCCAGGAAGTACAGGGGGATCTCCGAGGGGTTGGGCAAGGGCTCGTCCAGCATGTACTGGATTTCCGGCACCGCGTCGAAGAACTCATCGGCGCTTACCTTGTTGGAGATGTTGGGCACGCCCACCGCCTGGGAGAACTCCTGGGCGTAGGGCAGCTCGCTGTACTTCTCCTCCTCGTAGCCCACGGAGAAGGTCTTCACCTTTTTGGTGCCCTTGCTGATCTCCTTCACCACATAGCTGCTGTCCACGCCGGAGGACA
>FR893653.1 GCA_000435395.1 Firmicutes bacterium CAG:94 | reverse complement strand
TGCCTCAGCAATTGTGCGGTGCTGCCCTAAATTTAGCGAACATTGAGTTGAATTCATGAATCAGAAATTTAATCTGCTCTAGAGTGAATTATTCGGTTCTAAGTTATTATAGAATGGTCACATATGCACAGGGGGAGTTTCACTTGAAAAAAGTAAGATTTTTAATGCTTATCATTATAACCTTTTGCCTCGTTATCAATATGACGGCTTGCTCTAAAGAAAAAACAGATAATTATAATGATGCCAACATACTTGGTCGCTGGGTAGAAACATATGGTGATCAAGAACTTATTTTTTTTGAAGACGGAACTTATTCAGAAGGTATTAGCGGTAATTATCAAAATGGGACTTATTCAATTTCTTCCACTGTTTTGCGACTAATTGATTCTACCGGAATAACGGAAATCTATGATTGTGTTTTGGACGGAGATACACTTACCCTTACTTTAGAGGACACGAAAAAAACCTATTTAAGGCAGAGAAAAGAAGATTCCACTACTCCTACTTCTACGAGTTCACTCCCCTCTGAATCTGATTTAGAAAGTTTCGCAGAAGAACCTTCTGAATTGTCAAATGCCACAGCCATCATTGCGGAAGAACAACTTTTGGGCAAATGGATTTCAGAAGATAACCAAGAAACCTGGGAATTTACGGGAAATGGTGAATGTAATTATGCAGATGCTTTAGCAACTGGTTTTGAGTATTATACTTTTGCCTTGGAAGCCAATATAATTACACTTAAACCTATTTCAGGCAACACAACAACACGCATAATTTGCTCCCTAGAAGACGCCACCCTTACTTTAACAACGGAAACTGGTGACACGAGTGTTTTTTACAAATGCGAAGATTCACCTGAAGAACGAATTGTGGGTACTTGGCTTGCCGATATTGACGGGCAACAACTTACATTTTTCAGCAATGAACAACTTGAAATATACTCAGCAGAGATGTTGAATATTCCTCAATACAAGCTAACCTATGATATTGATAACACCATTTTATCTATATATAGTCCTACCGGAATTACCTACCTCGCAGAATACACTCTTAAAGCGGATCGTTTAACTCTTACCACAGAAAACTGGGGAGCTAAAACATACAGGAAAGTCTCCGAAATTCCTGAACCTTTTATTTCATCAAACTACACGTCTCAAAGCACCACTTCTGACAAGAAGACAATTTTAGGACATTGGGTTTGCATTGATGGCACCAGTACCCATGAAATGTTTTTCTTTGAGGATGGAACAGTTTCATCTGGAACAAACGGAAATTTATATTCATTTAACTGGTCGCTTTTAGATGGTTTTTTACAAATGTCCAGTCCAACAGGAGAATCTCAGGTTTTACAATATGAATTAACAAACAATTCTCTTACATTATTTGACAATTCTCAAACTATGGTTTTCCAAAAACAAGATGACTAACACAATATTTTCGTTAGTCACTTTTTACAGATCAAACGAATGAAGGGGGCTAAGTTCACCGCCTTTATTTCTAAGAGGAGATGTTCTTCTAAATACCACAGCATGTGAAGAGTATCTTTGGCAGACAATGTTTTATGGATACTCATGGTCAGGGAACTCCCTTAACGATTTGTGCCTAAGAGCTTAATGAATGTATCAATTGGTATAACCGCAGACGCAGTAAGCTGTCTTTAGGTGGACACAGTCTATCAGGACACAAACAGCATCTTGGGTTTGCAGTTTGACTTGCCCAACTTTCTGTCCTCAGCTCTTCTCTCCCAAGTCTTTTCTTTGTTTTTCCCCCACAAAAATTCAGGTGTTCTAAGTCGGATTTTTCGCCCATTTTCGCCTGGTTTGGACCACTAATTTTTTATTACAGCACCAAACCAGCACCACTCTTTTGTGACTTGTCCAGGAGAACCGCCCAACACCGTTCCTTCCCCGCTCCCTGGTCCGTCTACTCACATCCACTCCAAAACCGCGTGCCGAGGG
>FR893652.1 GCA_000435395.1 Firmicutes bacterium CAG:94 | reverse complement strand
CAGCTGGCCCGCCGGGGCTTCGCGGTGACCCTCTACGAGATGAAGCCCCAAAAGTTTTCCCCGGCCCACCACAGCCAGGGTTTTGCCGAGCTGATTTGCTCCAACTCCTTAAAGGCCAGCCGCGTGGACAGCGCCGCCGGCCTTTTAAAGGAGGAGATGCGCCGCCTGGGCTCCTTGCTGATGGCCTGCGCGGAGAAGTCCGCCGTGCCCGCCGGGGGCGCCCTTGCCGTGGACCGGGAGGAGTTCTCCCGCCTGGCCACCCAGGCCATCGAGGGCGAGCCCCGCATCACCGTGGTGCGGGAGGAGGTCACGGACATCCCCCAGGGCCCTGTGGTGGTGGCCACCGGCCCCCTCACCAGCGAGGGGCTGTCCCAGAAGATTCGGCAGCTGTGCGGCGGCAGCTTGAGCTTTTTCGACGCGGCAGCCCCCATCGTCACCCGGGAGAGCCTGGACATGGAGCACTGCTTCGCCGCCTCCCGCTACGGCCGGGGGGACGAGGACGGGGAGGAGGGGGACTACCTCAACTGCCCCATGAACAAGGCGGAGTACGACGCCTTTCAAGAGGCCTTGGTCACGGCCCAGCGGGCGCCGGTGCACAGCTTCGATGTCCGGGACCCCAAGGTCTACGAGGGCTGCATGCCCATTGAGGTGCTGGCCTCCCGCGGGCACGACGCCATCCGCTTTGGCCCCATGAAGCCCGTGGGCCTGCGGGACCCCCGCACCGGCCACCGGCCCTGGGCGGTGCTGCAGCTGCGCACCGAGAACCGGGAGCGCACCCTGTTTAACCTGGTGGGCTTCCAGACCAACCTGAAGTTTGGGGAGCAGCGCCGGGTGTTCGGCATGATCCCCGCCCTGCGGCACGCGGAGTTCGTCCGCTACGGCGTCATGCACCGCAACACCTTTTTAAATTCCCCCCAGCTGCTGCAGGCCGACTACTCCTTCCGGGGGCGGCCGGAGCTGTTTTTCGCCGGGCAGATCACCGGCGTGGAGGGGTATATGGAGTCCGCCTCCTCGGGGCTGCTGGCCGGGCTGAACCTGGCCCGGCGGCTCTCGGGGCAGGAGACGCTGGTGCTGCCGGAGACCACCATGCTGGGGGCGCTGGCCCGCTACGTGGCCGGCTACCAGGGGAAGGACTTCCAGCCCATGGGGGCAAACTTTGGCGTGCTGCCCCCCTTGTCTGAGAAAATACGGGACAAGCGCCAGCGGTATGGGGCGCTGGCCCAGCGGGGGCTTTCCCACCTGGCGGGCTATTGCCGGGAGATGGGCCAGCCCCTGGAAGAAAGCGCCCCCGGCGCGGAAGTGGAGGAGAAGCTATGAAAATCATTGTAGACGCCTTTGGCGGGGACAACGCCCCCCAGCAAATCCTGTTGGGCTGCGCCCAGGCCAGGGAAAGCCTGGGGATAGACATTGTCCTGGCGGGGGACAAGGCCCGCCTGGAGGCCTGCGCCAAGGAGCTGGACCTCACCCAGCAGCTGGCGAAGATGGAAATCCTCCCCTGCGGCCAGCTGCTGACCATGGAGGACGAGCCCACCAGCGTCATCCGGGAGAAGAGCGACAGCTCTATGGCCGTAGGCCTGCGGGCCTTGGCCCAGGGCCAGGGGGACGCCTTTGCCAGCGCCGGCAACAGCGGGGCCCTGGTGGTGGGCGCCACCACCCTGGTCAAGCGGGTGCGGGGCGTAAAGCGGGTGTCCTTCGCGCCTATCATGCCGGGGATGGACGGCTTTTTCATGCTCATCGACGGCGGCGCCAACGTGGACTGCCGCCCGGAGATGCTGCTGCAGTTCGGCGTGATGGGCTCGGCCTATATGAAGAACGTCATGGGCATTGAAAAGCCCCGGGTGGCCTTGGCTAACGTGGGCACCGAGGAGCACAAGGGCGACCAGCTGCGCCAAGAGGCCCTGGCTTTGCTGAAGGCCTGCCCGGACATCCACTTTGTGGGCAACCTGGAGGCCCGGGACATCCCCTACAACAAGGCGGACGTGGTGGTGGCCGACGGCTTTACCGGCAACATGATTTTAAAGCTCTACGAGGGCGTGGCCATGGCCCTGATGGACAAGATTAAGGGCGTGTTCCTGGGGAGCCTGAAGGGCAAGCTGGCGGCCGCCATGGTCTACAGCGATTTGAAAAAGATGAAGAAAGAGCTGGACTACAACGAGTACGGCGGCGCCCCCATCATGGGGTGCTCCAAGCCCGTGTTTAAAATCCACGGCAGCGCCAAGGCCTCCACCGTGGAGAGCGCCCTGCGCCTGGCCCGGGACTACGCCCAGTCGGGCATCATCGCCCAGATTGGGGAAGCGGTGGGGAAAAAATCGTGAAAGGGGGAGAGGCTATGCGCCCAGCCGCGCGGCCACTGGAGGAGTACGAAAAGCGGATCGGCTACCGCTTTCAAAACAAGGAGCTGCTGGAAACCGCGCTGACCCACTCCTCCTTTGCCAACGAGCACAAGTGCAAAAGCTATGAGCGCCTGGAATTTTTGGGGGACTCGGTGCTGGGCTTCGTCACGGCGGAGTACCTGTTTGAGCACTTCCCCCAGCTGCCGGAGGGCCAGCTGACCAAAACCCGGGCCGGCCTTGTCTGCGAGCGCAGCCTGTGCGGGTTTTCCAAGGCGCTGCACGTGGGGGACTTTCTGCGCCTGAGCCACGGGGAGCGCCACTCCGGCGGGCGGGAGCGCCCCAGCATTCTGGCGGACGTGTTCGAGTCCACCACCGCCGCCATCTACCTGGACAGCGGCAGCCTGGAGGAGGCCAAGAAGTTCATCCTGCGGTTTATCGCCCCGGCGGCCAAGGCCCAAAGCGTAAAGCCCTTTAAGGACTACAAGACCACCTTGCAGGAGATTATCCAGCAGAACCCCGAGGAAAAGCTGGAGTACGTGGTCACCGGGGAGAGCGGCCCCGACCACGACAAGCACTTCACCGTGGAGGTGCACCTGAACTCCAACGTGATCGGCAAGGGGGGCGGCCGCTCCAAGAAGGAGGCCGAGCAGCAGGCCGCCCGGGAAGCCCTGGAGCTGATGGGCTACTGATGGGCAGCGTGGCCCTGTTCGTGCCCCACGTGGGCTGCCCCCAGCAGTGCAGCTTCTGCGACCAGCGGGCCATCACC
>FR893651.1 GCA_000435395.1 Firmicutes bacterium CAG:94 | reverse complement strand
GGGGAGAGGCTCGCGGGGAATGCGCCCTACTGCCACAAGGAGTGATTGCGTATGCCAGCAAAGGTGTATTTTACAAGAGAATTGACCCCCGAAAAAGTGGTGGAGCTGTACCGCGCCCTGGGCGTGGAGCTGCCCGGCAAGGTGGCCGTCAAGGTCCACTCCGGGGAGAAGGGCAACCAGAATTTCCTCCGCCCAGAGTTTTGGCGGCCCATGGTAGAGGCGGTGCGGGGCACCATCGTGGAGTGCAACACCGCTTACGGCGACGCCACCGGCGGCGTGCGGGACAACACCGAATCCCACCTCAAGCTCATAGAGGAGCACGGCTGGAACAAGTACTTCCCCGTGGACTTGCTGGACGCCCAGGGCCCCGACGTGGTGTGGCCCATCCCCCACGGGAAAATCCTGAAGGAGAACCACTTGGGCAAGAACATCCTCCACTACGATTCCATGCTGGTGCTGGCCCACTTTAAGGGCCATCCCATGGGCGGCTACGGCGGGGCGCTGAAGCAGCTCTCCATCGGCTGCGCCTCCCGGGCGGGCAAGGCGCTGATTCACTCCGCCGGCAAAACCGACGACCGTTTCGCCACCTGGCAGCAGCACGCCAGCGCCGTGGAGTTCCCCGAGGCCATGGCCGATGCCGCCTCCAGCGTGGTGGAGCACTTCCGGGGCAAGCTTGCCTGTATCAACGTGATGAAGAACCTCTCCGTGGACTGCGACTGCTGCGCCGTGGCCGAGGACCCCTGCATGGAGGACATCGGCATGCTGGCCTCTCTGGACCCCGTGGCCATCGACCAGGCCTGCATCGACTTGGTGCTCCGCTCCAACGACCCGGGCAAGGAGCACTTCATGGAGCGGGTCAACAGCCGCAACGGCATCCACACCATCGAGGCCGCCGCGGATTTGGGCGTGGGCACCCGGGAATATGAACTCATCGAGCTGTAAGGAGGCATGGGTATGAGCAAGATTTTAGTGGCCTATTTTTCCGCCAGCGGCGTCACCGCCAGGGCCGCCCAGGCCATCGCCGAGGCAGTGGGCGGCGACCTGTACGAAATCGCCCCGGCCCAGCCCTACACTGCCGCCGACCTGGACTGGACCAACAAGCAGAGCCGCAGCTCTTTGGAGATGCGGGACACCGCCTGCCGTCCCGCCCTGGCCGCTGCCGTGGAAAACGTGGAGCAGTACGACACCGTCTTTGTGGGCTTCCCCATCTGGCTTGCGTACCATAAATTGATACAATGCACCCAACTTGCGTGAATGGGTGCATTTCAAATTTACATATAAAGTTCTCGCTTTTGCTCCTGCGGTTGGCAGGGGCCTTTTTTAGTGGCAAAAGAAAAGCACATCTTTCCCGGTGTGGGAGCGATGCGCTTCAAATAGCATCCATTAGTTCAAGAAGGATTTGCTTTTGCCTATCTGTCAGGGTACTCCATTTTGAAAAGAGTTTCTGTTGTTCTTCGGTCAATTGCGCTTCTTCACCTTCGGCAAAGAACTGAGCCAGTGTGATACCAAATGCCCTGCATACTGCCTCCAGAGTTGGCAGCGTGGGTGCGTTATTCCTGTTGAACATATTTGTAACGGTGGAATGGGAAAGGTTTGCCTCCTTTGCCAGCCGATAGTCCGTCCAGTTCCGTTCCTCCATCAGTTCTCTGATTCGTTTCTGCGCATCCATATCATCACCTACCTATCTGTATCTATTCTAAGTCCCAGAAAGGTGGTATAATAGTCACAATCGGTAGCTACCATATTTCCTAAAAGGGGCTTATGCAGTTATAGTATTGTAGATGATGGAAATACTATTCATAAAAGACTGGAGGCAGGATAATGCAGGAGCATATTTTTGAGAGAATGGCACGGGAGAGAAACATTTCAGTTGAGGAAATGCGAGCGCTTATTTCTAAAAGGATTGAGCAGGGCTGGAATAGTAACGATCCGGTCAAAAGAGAGCAATGGAGAAAAATTCCCTGTGCCGGAGAGATGCCAACGCCGGATGAATGGTTGCGGTACGCAGTTGAAAGGATTAAAGATGATGGCCAGGAAGGTTTATTACGGAAATATTTGATTTGGTAGTTACATTTTGAATACTATACATTAGATTGTAGAGATGCGCCATCTCATGCAGGAGCGTGGCTGCCAGCTCGAAGATGGGCCGGTCAAGGTACTCGGCACAGAGAGTGATTTCCCGATATTTCTCTCCGCTGGCGTTCCATATCTCGTTGATACTGCACCAGCCATAAGCCCCGCGCCCTCCGTCCGGCGATACAGTGATGGCCGGGCGGCTCAACTCGCCCTCGTAAAAATGCTCGTTGAACAGGTCGAACATTTCCTCGGTTTTTCTTACGATTTCAGATATTTGTAGCATGGTTGCGTCCTCCTTAAAGATATGTTTTATTTCTGTGAGTGACAGCTTATACAACACCGGTCAAAAAGCAAGCTCTAAAGGTCTTGAAACATATCTTTTTCACTGAGGACAGGAAAGGCCCCGCCGAAGCGGGGCTAATCAAAACAGCAAATTAGGATTTATCGCACTCCTGTCAGGATAAAATTCATTAACTGTTCTACATCATCAAAATCATCATAATCTCCGTTTATGCCATTTCTGTGATATACAATCCCGTTTTTCTCATTTCTCTCTAAACAGTCCAAGAGCTTTTCTTCTCCATACTTTTTCGCAAATAAGGTAAATGCGTACGGTTTGATTTTGCTTAATAGTCCTTTCCTGCAATTTTCTTCACACTCATAACAGTGTGTCAGTCCTTTTGCAATCGAACATTTTTTATTCTCACAAATATCATTATCTGGACAACCGTTTGAGCCACAGCCGTTACAATCAGCTTTCTCTGTGCATAAGCAACACGCAAGGCCACATCTGGCAATTCCTAATTCTCGTTTCATGTGATCCCTCCAACTTCCAATTTGTTTTTCTGATTATAGCATATCAAGCTACAAAAGGGAAGCATATTATAACCCAAGAAAGCCCCCGCCGAAGCGGGGCCTTCTCGTTTTACTCTGCGGCAATGAAACCTTGTTCTTTCAGGCTTTCGATGAGGGCCGGATTTTCCGGGCCGGTCAAGGTTCCTTCTTTGTCAATGTTATAGTTTCCTACTGCGAAAGCGTATGTCGGCGCTCTCAGATATTCCGGCTTTGTACCAATGAAGTCGCCTACTGCCGCCACCAGCTCCTTGCGGCGTACACCTGTCACATGATAGGCCGCTTCGATGCCCTCCGGCTCGTTTTCCTCCGTGATAGGTTCACCAGAATCTTCTGATGGAATTTCGTCGGGTTGTAGGCTGTCCTCCTGTGCTGTCTCTGTTTCCGGCTTGGTAGCCTCTACGGTCAAAACCTCTGTGCTTTCCTGTGCGGCGGCTTTGGCGGCGGCCTTTGCCGCCCGACTTACTCTGGTACGGGCCTCCGGGAATATCTCCGGCAGTACACCTTCCTCATAGTGGATTTCGAAGGTGATCTTCCCGTCCATGTGTACGTTGAAATGGAAGTCGGTCATTTCCACCTCTTTCAGTTCGTCCGGCAGCTCGATGTTCTTGTACCGCTTGACTTCCTCACCGTTTACCATGAGGCAAACCGGAACCGCGTCTCTCAGTTTCGCTGTGATTTTTCCTGTTTTCATTATCATTTCCACCTTTCTTTTTTGCTTGGGCTTGTGCCTTGTGTGAGTCACAGCTTACACA
>FR893650.1 GCA_000435395.1 Firmicutes bacterium CAG:94 | reverse complement strand
AGTACTTTACCAGGGGTGGTAAAGTTCAAACCCCGCATAAACACTGGGTTTTCCCTGTACTTTACCAGTTTTGGATTTCAAGTGGGTGTGCTTTGCCATCTCCGGCGCGCCCGCCAGAAACACAGTATATTTTGAAAAGGGGCGGCGCCTCGCTGCCCCGGTATGGGAGGATTTGTCATGTTAGAACAACTGAAAGAGCAAGTGTATCAGGCCAACATGCTGCTGCCCGCCCACCATCTGGTGACCTTCACCTGGGGCAACGTCAGCGGCATCGACCGGGAGAGCGGCATTATGGCCATCAAGCCCAGCGGCGTGGAGTACGACCAGCTCTCCCCCGAGGACATGGTGCTGGTAGACATCCGCACCGGCAAAAAGGTGGAGGGCAAGTGGAACCCCTCCTCCGACACCGACACCCACTGCGAGCTGTACCGCAGCTTTGAGAACATCGGCGGCGTGGTGCACACCCACAGCCGGTGGGCCACCATCTTCAGCCAGATGGGCCGGGGCGTGCCTGCTTTGGGCACCACCCACGGGGACTACTTCTACGGGGAAATCCCCTGCACCCGCAAGATGACCCCCGAGGAAATCGCCGGGGAGTACGAGCTGGAAACCGGCAAGGTCATTGTGGAGACCTTCCAGGGCAAGAGCCCCGACGACATCCCCGCGGTGCTGGTGCACAGCCACGGGCCCTTCGCCTGGGGCACCGACGCTATGAACGCCGTCCACAACGCCGTGGTGCTGGAGGAGGTCTCCTTTATGGCCTGGCACTCCTTGCTGCTGGAGCCCGCCCTGCCCGCCATGCAGCAGGAGCTGCTGGACAAGCACTACCTGCGCAAGCACGGCGCCAACGCCTACTACGGCCAGGGAAATGTGAAATAAACTTGTATAGCGGCATAAAAGCTTTGCCTGCTGATAACGTTCCTGCCTTTTAATAGGTGATGCGTATGATCTACTATCAAGATAAAGATTTGACGGTCCGTGCAATGTACCCATCCGACTGCCAAGCGTTTCACCAGGGGTTTGCCGCCCAGGGATGGGACAAGCCTTTCTCCCAGTTTGAACGCTATTTTGAGGAGCAGAGGGAAGGGGTAAAGAAAGTGTTGGTGGCTGTTTTGCAGGGAGAAGTGGCCGGGTACACCACCCTGCTGCCCCAGGCCCCTGCCGGTCCCTTTGCGGGCATGGGCTGGCCGGAAGTGTGCGATTTCAACGTGCTGGAAAAATTCCAGCGCCGGGGCATTGGCAGCCGTATTTTAGCGGTGGCCGAGGATCTGGCCTCCCAGACCAGCGGCACCATCTGCCTGGGGGTGGGATTGCACAGCGGGTACGGCGCCGCCCAGCGGCTGTATGTGAAGCGGGGCTATGTGTTTGACGGCTCCGGCCTGTGGTACCGCGACAAGCCCCTGGAGCAGTATGCCCCCTGCGCCGCAGACGACGACTTGGTGCTCTACCTCTCCAAAAAACTGGTCCGCCGGGAGTTCCGCCCCCTCACACGGGAAGAAATCACCCCGGAGCTGTTCCGCTGCTTCGACCGGTTCCAGATTGTGGAAAAGTGCTGGCGCAAGGTGGAGGGCCAGTGGGTGGTGAAAGATGTGGTTTTCACCGAGCGCTGGGGGGAGGAAGACTACCGCTTCCTGTGCCAATGCCTGCAAAACACCGTGGCCACCGGCGGCCAGGTGTGGGGGGCCTTCCTGGAGGGGCGGCTCAAGGGCTTTGCCTCGGTGGAGGGGCCGCTTATCGGCTCTCAGAAGCAGTACGCCGATTTGACCAGCATCCACGTCTCCGCCGACGCCCGGGGCCACGGCCTGGGGCGGCAGCTGTTCCAGCGGGCGGAGGAGACGGGCCGCCGGCTGGGGGCCAAGGCCCTGTACATCTCCGCCCATTCGTCGGTGGAGAGCCAGGCCTTCTACAAGGCCATGGGCTGTGTGGAGGCAACAGAGTATATCCCCGCCCACGTGGAGCAGGAGCCCTGCGACTGCCAGCTGGAGTGCCCCCTTTAAATATTTGCTGGAAAAGCCGCCTTCGGGCGGCCTTTTCTTTTGCAGCTGTAAGAAAAACGAAAGAAATACCTCTTGACGTATTATACTATGCGATGTATAGTATAAGTGATAACAGAGGAAAGGAGTGGAAAGATGGACGCCCAGCTGAAAAAGGGAATTGTAGAGGTGTGCGTGCTGGTGGCCCTGCAGGAGCGGGACTCCTACGGCTACCAAATCATCAAGGACGTGTCGCCCATTGTGGAGATTTCCGAGTCCACGCTGTACCCCATCCTCAAACGGCTGGAGGCTGGAGGGTGTGTCACCACCTACTCCATGGAGCACAACAGCCGCCTGCGCAAGTACTACCGCCTGACAGAGGTGGGCCGGCAGCGCATTCGGGACTTCCTGGTGGAATGGCAGGACGTGATGCGGGCCTACCGCTACATTGCCGGCTCTCAAACGCAGGGCTCGGCCCAGAACTTGGAGAGAGAGGGAAAAGTATGACAAAGCAACTGTTTTTAAACGAGCTGGCGGCGGCCCTGCACAGCCTGCCCAGGGAGGAGCGCTACCGCACCTTGGGCTACTACGACGAGCTCATCGACGACAGGATGGAGGACGGCCAAAGCGAGGAGGACGCCGTGGCCAGCCTGGGCGAGCCCCAGCAGGTGGCCCGGGAGATCCTGGGGGAGGAGGAGCCCGCCCCCTCCACCAGCAAGGGCCGGAGGGTGTGGCTCATCGTCCTGCTGGTGCTGGGCTTCCCCCTGTGGGGCAGCCTGCTGCTGGTGGCGGCCATTGTGCTGCTGTGCGTGTACATCTGCCTGTTCCTGCCAGCCTTTGTGCTGGGAGTGCTGGCCCTGGGATGCTTGGCCAGCGCTTTGGTGGGCGTGGTGGGCACGCCGGTTTTGATGCTGGATGTGGGCCTGCTCACCGGCGGGCTGCCTGCGGGGCTGTTCCAGCTGGGGCTTTCCGTGGCCTTGCTGGGGCTGGCCGTCCTCAGCGCATTGGGGTTCTACTTTACAGGCAGGGCCACGGTAAAGGCCGCCAAAGCCATCTGGCGGGGAATCCGCCGCAGTTTTAGCAAAAAGGGGAGGGTTGTGGTATGAAACGGAAACAGCGGTTTTTCAAGCTCAGTGCCATTGTGGGGTGCATCCTGCTGGGCGCGGGAATGCTGCTCTGCGGCGCCGGGTTTGTGGGCATGGGCTGCAATTGGAACGCTTTCACCTACCCCCGGGGCGGCGAGCCTGTGGCGGTCTCCTCCTTTGTGGAGGCGGACGCGGTGGACTCCATCGAGATTCACGCCTCGATGGGCGATGTGAAGATTGAACGGGCCAGCGCCGCCAACCCAGAGGAAGTGGAGCTGGTTTTGGCGGAAAATGTGTATCAAGTCGTCGTCCAACACGGTTTGCTGCTGGTGATGCCCCAGGATTCCTACACCGCCACGGGCCAAAACGGCTGGAACTGGTACCAGCTGCTCAATTTGCATTCCAATAGGGATTGGGACGTGACCATCCGGGTGCCGGAAAAGCTGCTGGACAGCGTGTTTGTGGAAACAAGCATGGGTACTGTGGATTTGTCAGATTTGCAAGCAGGCAGCGTGACCGTCCAGGGGGACATGGGCGACGTGACCTTGGACAACGTGTCCGCCTCGGAGAGCATGACCGTCACCCAGTCCATGGGGCGGGTCACCCTGGGAAACTGCCAGGGAGGGTCCCTCACCTTGGAGAACGATATGGGGGGCACCCAAGTGTTCCAATGCCGGTTTGAGAGCGGGAACCTTCAGGGTAGCTACGGAAGCTGCGACGTGGACGAAAGTTCCTTTGACGCCCTCGCCGTTGTCACCGACATGGGGGACATCCACCTGACCCGCAGCGAGGCCGCTGGCACAGTGGTTTGCCAGGCTGCCCAGGGCAGCGTGTTCTTAGAACGCTTCGCCAGCCCGGACATCACCCTTATCTCGGACATGGGGGAAGTGAGCGGCACCATCGCGGGGCGCCAGGCGGACTACCAGATCACCGTGGACACGGACATGGGCAGCTCCAACCTGGCCGACCAGATGACCGGCGGCCCCAACACCCTGGAAGTGACCACCAACATGGGCAACATTGAGCTTGCCTTTGAAGAATAAGTACAAAGAGAAATGCCGTCCACCCGGGCGGCATTTCCTTTTTGTGGATGTTTATTCCCGCACGCTGTCCCGGCCGCGGAAGAGAAGGCTGATGCACCACAGGGCCGCTATGCCCACCACCGTGTAGATAATGCGGGAAATCAAGGCGTCCTGGCCCCCAAAGAGCCAGGCCACCAGGTCAAACCGGAAAATGCCCACCAGCCCCCAGTTGATGCCGCCGATGACGGTCAGGGCCAGCGCGATTCTGTCTAAGATACTCATTGTGACTACCCCTTTTGTGTGGAATTCCCGGCGCTGGGGCCGGTTTGGGTCTCGTGACTAGTGTGCGCCCCTTGGGGGGATTTATGCGCGCCGCCCGCCGGGGGATTTTCTGCTTTCGAAAAAAGCTCCCGCAGGCCCACCGCCAGCAGGAACACCCCAAAGAGCCGCCGCAGCAAGGTGACCTCCAAAGAAGAGGCCACAAAGGCCGCCAGCACGCAGGCCGGCGCCCCGGCCGCGGCGCTCCACAGGGCGGCTTGCCTGTCCACCAGCCCTTGGCGGAGGTGCCCCCACAGGGCGGGCAGGGCGCAGGCGGCAAAGTACAGCAGGTTCACGCCCCCGGCCT
>FR893649.1 GCA_000435395.1 Firmicutes bacterium CAG:94 | reverse complement strand
GGATTTGAAGAACCGCATCAAGGCCCTGGGCGCGGTGAACGTGGGCGCCGTGGTGGAGTACCGGGAGGTCTCTGAGCGGTACCAGTTTTTAAAGGGCCAGATAGAGGATGTGGAGAAATCCAAGGCCCAGCTGCTGGAGCTCATCCAGGATTTGACAAAACACATGCGCCAGCAGTTCACCGAGCGGTTCGCCCAAATCAACCAGAACTTTGGGCAGATATTCCGGGAGCTGTTCGGCGGCGGCGCGGCGGAGCTCTCCTTTACCGACGACAGCGACGTGCTCACCTCTGGCATTGAAATCAAGGTGCATCCGCCGGGGAAGATCGTCACCCACATCGAGTCCCTCTCCGGCGGGGAGAAGGCCCTGGTGGCCATCTCCATCTACTTTGCCATCATGCGGGTGAACCCGCCGCCCTTCTGCGTGCTGGATGAGATTGAAGCCGCCCTGGACGACGTGAACGTGGCGCGCTTTGCCCAGTACCTGCGCCGCATGAGCCGCAATTCCCAGTTTATCACCATCACCCACCGCCGGGGCACCATGGAGGGCAGCGACATGCTCTATGGCGTCACCATGCAGGACCAGGGCATCTCCAAGCTGCTGGCCCTGCGCACGGAAGAGGCCGCCGAGTTCGGCACCTGATAGAACATATCCCAACAAGAGAGGAAGGAACACATGGGCATCTTTGACAAAATCCGGGAAGGCCTGAAAAAAACCCGGGACAACATCAGCGGGCAGATCACCCAGATGGTCAACTCCTTTACCAAAATAGACGAGGAGCTCTTTGAGGAGCTGGAGGAGCTGCTGGTGATGGGCGACGTGGGCGTGAACACCGCGGGCTTTATCTGCGACAGGTTGCGCCAGCGCATCAAGGAGAAGGGTATCACCGACCCCAGCCTTATCATGGGGGAGCTGAAGGCCATTGTCTCTGACATGCTGCAAGGGGACAACGAGCTGCACATCTCCACCAAGCCCTCCATCATCTTGGTGATTGGCGTCAACGGCGTGGGAAAGACCACCACCATCGGCAAGCTGGCCTCCCGCTTGAAAGGGGAGGGCAAGTCCGTGATTTTGGGCGCCGCCGACACTTTCCGGGCCGCCGCCATCGAGCAGCTGGAGGTCTGGGCGGACCGCGCCGGGGTGCCCCTGATTAAGCACAAGGAGGGCGCCGACCCCGCCGCCGTGGTGTTCGACACCATCGCCGCCGCCAAGGCCCGGGACTGCGACGTTATCATCTGCGATACCGCCGGCCGCCTGCACAACAAGAAAAACCTCATGGACGAGCTGGGGAAGATTTCCCGCGTCATCGACCGAGAGCTGCCCGGCTGCGACAGGGAGACCCTGCTGGTGCTGGACGCCGCCACCGGCCAGAACGCCGTGAACCAGGCCCGTGAGTTCCAAAGCGCCGCGGGCATCACGGGCATTGTGCTCACCAAGCTGGACGGCACCCCCAAGGGCGGCGTGGTGCTGCCCATCATGCAGGACCTGGGCCTGCCGGTGAAGTTCATCGGCGTGGGGGAGCAGGTGGACGACTTGCAGCCCTTTGACCCCGACGCCTTTGCCGACGCCCTGTTCGACGTCCATCGGGAGGAGGCCCCTGTCATCAAGGAGGACCGCACCGCCTGGGAGGAAGAGCGCCGGGAAGAGGAGCGCCTGCTGGAGGAGCAGGCCCGGGCGGAGGCGGAAGCCGCCGCCGAGGAAGAACAGCCGGAGCCCTGGGAGGCGGAGCCCGCCCCCGTGGAGGAAGCCCCCCAGGAGGAGCCCCAGCCCGAAAAGAAGAAGCGCCGCTTCTGGCCCTTTGGCCGCAAGCGGGATGAGGAATGAGAAAGGGGAAGTGTCATGAAGTTTGTCATTGCCACCCACAACCAGGGGAAAGTGGTGGAGTTTAAGCGGATGCTGGAGCCCATGGGCATTGAAGTGGTGACGGCCCAGCTGTCCGAGCCGGAGGAGACCGGCAAGACCTTTATGGAAAACGCCTTTATCAAGGCCGAGGCCGCCTGCAAGGAGACGGGCCTGCCCGCCGTGGCCGACGACTCCGGCCTGTGCGTGGACTACTTGGACGGGGCCCCGGGCATTTACTCCGCCCGGTTCGCCCAGCCCGGCAAGCGGCGGCTGACCGTGCTGGAGAAGCTCCAGGGCGTGCCGGCGGAGCAGCGGGGCGCCCACTTTGTCAGCGCCGTGTGCTGCGTCTTCCCCAATGGGGACAAGATTGAGGCCGAGGGCAAGTGCTTTGGCACCATCGCCTTTGATTCCCGGGGGGAGAACGGCTTTGGGTACGACTCCATCTTCGAGCAGGAGGGCCGCACCTTCGGGGAGATGTCCGACGAGGAAAAGGACGCCCGCAGCCACCGGGGCAAGGCCTTCGCCCTGTTTGAGGAAAAGCTGAAGGAGTACCTGCAGAAGGGGGAGTGAGCCATGAAAAACTACTGCGGTTTGGACTGCGCCCAGTGCCCCGCGGTGGACAGCTGCCCCGGCTGCGCCTCCACCGGCGGGAAGCCCTTTGGGGGCACCTGCGTGCTGGGGGAGTGCTGCAAGGCCCAGGGCTGTGAAACACCAGGCAGCTGCTTTTCCGGGACATGCGCCGTAAAGGAGCAGCTCATCCGGGAGTTTAACGACTTGCATATCCCCCACATGGGCCCGGTGACGGACTTAAACGCCCTGCCCGGCTCTTACATCAACCTGGAGTACACCTTGCCCGGCGGCCAGAAGGTAAAGTTCTGGGAGGACGGCCGGGTCTACCTGGGCAACCAGCTGGAGAAGCAGGACGGCAGCTGCCGGTGCTACGGCCTTACCGCCGACGAAAACTGGCTGCTGGTGTGCGAATACGGCGACAACGGCAGCGACCCGGAGCTTGTGGTGTACAAGCGCCGGGAAAAGTAACGATACAGGAGAATGAACTATGTTGACGAGCAAGCAAAGAGCCTACCTCCGCTCCCTGGCGGTGAACGAGGATACCATTTTGATGATGGGCAAGTCCGGCATGAGCCCGGAGCTTGCCAAGCAGGCGGACGACGCCCTGGAAAAGCGAGAGCTTATCAAGGGCCGTGTGCTGCCGGAGTCCAGCCCCATGACCTCCCGGGAGGCTGCGGAGGAGCTGGCGCGGCAGACAAACAGCGAGGTGGTCCAGGTGATTGGCAGCCGGTTTGTGCTGTACCGCAAAAAGAAAAAGGACCCCAAAATCGTCCTGCCCCGGTGACAGGAGGCCTAGGATGAAAACAGGCATTTACGGGGGCACCTTCAACCCCATCCACAACGGGCACCTGCACATTGTGGAGGAGTTCCGCCGGGGCCTGGGGCTGGATAGGGTGCTGCTCATCCCCACCCGGGTGCCGCCCCACAAGGCCGCCCCGGATTTGGCCAGCGCCGGGGAGCGTTTTGCCATGTGCCGCCTGGCCGCCCAGGGGAAGCCCTGGCTGGAGCTTTCGGACATTGAGATGCGCCGGGAGGGCAAAAGCTACACCGCCGAAACCTTGGAGGAGCTCTCCGCTCTGTATCCCCAGGACCAGTTCTACCTGCTGATGGGGGAGGACATGTTCCTCACCTTGGGCCGCTGGTACCGGCCGGAGACCATCTTCTCCCTGGCCTCGGTGTGCACCACGCCCCGCAGCCCAGACGGCCTGGACGCCCTGCGCCAAAAGGCCCTGGAGTACACCGGGCAGTTCCAGGCGCGGTGCTTTTTGGAGCACATCCCCTACCTGCCCATCAGCTCCACCCAGGTGCGCCAGGCCGTGGCCCGGGGGGAGGACGTCAGCGGCCTGGTGCCCCAGGCCGTGGCCGCCTATATGAAGGAGCGGGGGCTGTACCGGCCGGCGTGAAAGACTTGCCAGCCTTTGGAGGAAGCTATGCGCATTGATTTTAACCAAATCCAAGAGATGACCATGCCCTGCCTGCACGGCGGCCCGGGGGAGATGTCCGCCCGCTTCTTTGGCGGGGAGGGCGGCAAGCTCATCTCCTGCCGCATCCACCCCGGCGGGGGCATCGGCCTGCACAGCCACCCCACCAGCGACGACGTGAATTTTGTCCTGCTGGGCACGGGCCTGGCTGTCTGCGACGGCCAAGAGGAGTCCCTGGAGCCCGGCGTGTGCCACATCTGCAAAAAGGGCTCGGAGCACAGCATCCAGAACACCGGCGAAGGCGACCTGGTGCTGCTCACCGTGGTGGTGGAGCGGGAAGACGGAAGGGAGAAGGACACATGACCTATGCACAGTATGAGCAAGAGGTGAAGCGCCACCTGACGGACAAACGGTTTTTCCACAGCCAGTGCGTGGCCGCCGAGGCCGCCCGGCTGGCCCAGCGCTATGGGGCCGACGTGGAAAAGGCCCGGCTGGCGGGCATCCTCCACGACATCATGAAGGACACTGCCCCCCAGGAGCAGTTGAAAATCCTACAGGATTCTGGTATAATACTCACCAAAACCCAGAGCCGCAACCGCAAGCTGTGGCACTCCCTCGCGGGGGCAGCCTACCTGCGGGACAAGCTGGGCGTGGCGGACGAGGAAATCCTCTCCGCGGTGAGGTGCCACACCAGCGGCAAGGGGGACATGACCTTACTGGAGAAGGTGCTGTTTGTGGCGGATTACATCTCCGCCGACCGGGACTACCCCGGGGTGGAGGACATGCGCCTTGCCGCGGACCGCAGCCTGGAAGAGGCCATGGTGGAGGGCATCCTCTTTACCGTAAACGAGCTGATGGAGCAGCGGCTGCCTGTGGCGGCGGAATCCATCCAGGCGTACAACGACGCCATTTTACTTTTAGAAACACAGAAGGAGCAGATGGAATGACTTCTTTGGAACTGGCAAAAAAGGCGGCCGCTTTTTTGGACAACAAAAAGGCGGAGCGCGTCCATGTGATAGAGATTGAGAACATCTCCAGCCTGGCGGATTACTTCGTCATCGCCACGGGCAACAACAACACCCACGTGCGGGCCCTGGCCGACGAGCTGGAGGAGAAGCTGAAAGGGGAGGGCCTGCCCCCCGCCCGTGTGGAGGGCTACCGCTCCAACTCCTGGATTCTGCTGGACTGGGGCAATGTGGTCATCCACATCTTCACCCAAGAGGGCCGGGACTTCTACGACCTGGACCACCTGTGGGCAGACGGCAAAAACGTGGAGTGGAGCCCGAGCTTGGACTGAGCAGGCCGGCTTCTGGTTTTATAGAGCTAAAAGCGCGGGCGGCGCGTGAGCGAA
>FR893648.1 GCA_000435395.1 Firmicutes bacterium CAG:94 | reverse complement strand
AGCTGGCTCCTGGGCGGCGCGCTGCTGGCCGTTCTGCCCCTGTAAATTTGCTTTTCGGTACGTCAACCCTCCTCACCATACAGAACGCCCCACCTGGTAGATATGCCAGGCGGGGCGTTCCCATTTTTCTTGCGAGAGAGAGGCGCGCCAAGGGCGTTCCTCCGCGAAATCCGGTGGCAGCGGGCCGCCCCCGTCAGCTGGCCAGGGCGGTCAAAACGGCGCTGGCCACGCTGCCGGCTGTCTCAATGCCGCCGGCGCCGTCCTCCACCACCACGGCGAAGGCATAGGGGGTGACGGTGGAGTCACAGAAGCCCACCATCCAGCAGTTGGGGCCTTTGCCCTCTCCCACCTCGCCGGTGCCGGTTTTGGCGCAGACGTTCATCCCCGCGGGGAACAGCCAGTCGCCGTAGTAGCTCTCCACGTTGGTGCGCAGCAGCGTCTTCAAGTTCTGGGCCTCGGTGGAGGTGACCAAGGTGCGGTCGCCGCTGGAAAGGCCCTCCAGCAGGCCGGAATCCTGGGTGAGCTTGGGCTCCACGTAGGTGCCGCCGTTGGCGATGGCCCCCATGAGGACCATCATGTGGTAGGGGTTGGTCAGCACGGTGTACTGGCCCACGCCCGCCCAGCCCAGCTGATTGGCGTTGGTGTCCGCCAGGTCGATGGTGCTCTGGGCGATGGGGATGGAGCCGAAGTCGATTTGGGTGTTAAAGCCCATCTCCTCGGCCTTTTGCTGCAGGGCCTCCGCCCCCAGGTCGTTGGCCAGCTGGGCAAAGTACACGTTGCAGGAGTTGCCCAAAGCCGCGGACATATCCTGGCTGCCGTGGGCGTGGCCGTTTAGGCAGGTGATGTCGCTGCCCGCCAGCTCCACAGCGCCCTGGCAGTTGTAGGTGATGGAGCTCCAGCTGTCAGGGTAGCGCTCCATGGCCGCAGCGGCGGTGACGATCTTAAAGATGGAGCCCGGCGTAAAGCTGCCGGAGAGGGTGTTGTCCAGGTACACGCCCTTGTAGGCCTCGTTGGTCTCCAAATCCTCGGGGACGGCGTTGGGGTCAAAGGTGGGGGTGCTGACCTTGGCCAAAATCTCCCCCGTCTCGTAGTTGTAGACAATGACAGCGCCGTTTTTCCCGCCCAGGGCGTTGTAGGCGGCCACACAGGCGTCCTGGTCGATGGTCAGCGCAATGTCGCTGCCCATGCGGTTGAAGATGGTGTCGTTGAGCCCGGTGATGATGTTGTAGCCGGAGAGCTGGGCCCGCATGGTGTACTGCACGCTGGTGGAGATGTAGCCATAGGGGTCCCCCACGGTGTGGAGCAGGGAGCGGCGGACGGTTTCGTCCTGGCTGTAGAGGCGGGCGCCGTCTTCGGTGGTGGCAAGGAGGTTGCCGTCCCGGTCGGTGATGTCCCCCAGCTTCACGGTGGAATTCTCCGAATAGACGTGGCCGTTATAGGGCTGCATGGCCCACTGGCTGCCGTTTACCACAAACTGGTATAGCAGGTAGCCCAGGCCGCCTAAAAACGCGGCCAGCAAGATGTAGAGGACCATGGAGCGGAAACCTGTGGTGCGCATGGGTCATGCCTCCTTTCTGGAATGGCGTCCCGCGGGCTTGCGGGCATGGGAGCCGCCCCGGGGCGCGGGGCTCCTGGCGGGGGCCCGCTGGGGCGCGGGG
>FR893647.1 GCA_000435395.1 Firmicutes bacterium CAG:94 | reverse complement strand
CTGGGCACCGGCAAGGAGCAGCACATCACCATCTCCTCCAGCTCCAACATGAGCAAGGAGGATATCGACCGCGCTGTGAAGGACGCCGAGCAGTTCGCCGAGCAGGATAAGAAGCGCCGCGAGGAAGTGGACACCAAGAACAACGCCGAGAACCTGTGCTACACCGCCGAGAAGCTGGTCTCCGACAGCGGCGACAAGATGCAGGATTCCGATAAGAACGAAATCAACACCAAGGCGGCCGCTCTGCGGGAGACCCTGAAGAACGGCACCGTGGACCAGATCAAGGCCGGCATGGACGATTTGCAGAAGGCTGTCTACGCCGCCAGCGAGAAGCTGTACCAGCAGCAGGCGCCCCAGGGCGGCCAGCCCGGGCAGCAGCCTCCCTACCAGGGCGGCAACCCCGGTGACAACGGCGGCAATAACGGCGGCGACGGCAACGTGTACGACGCCGACTACAAGGAAGTGGACTAAGGCTTTGGCCCAAAGGGCAAAGCCTGTGTGGCCAGAGATGCGGGGGCGGGGGACCGTCCTCGCGTCTTTGGGTGTATCGGAATGTTTTAGTTTGAGAACAGCGGCGCGCCTTGCCGCTTGGGAGTGATAGATTTTGGCGGATAAACGGGATTATTACGAAGTGCTGGGCGTGGCCAAGGGCGCCAGCGAGGACGAGATTAAAAAGGCCTACCGGCAGCTGGCCAAAAAGTACCACCCGGACTTAAACCCCGGGGACAAGGACGCCGAGGCCAAGTTTAAAGAGGTCAACGAGGCCTACGAGGTGCTCTCCGACAAAGACAAGCGGGCCCGCTACGACCAGTTCGGCCACGCGGGGGTAGACCCCAACTTTGGCGGCGGCGCCGGGGGCGGCAGCCCCTTCCAGGGCGGCTTCGACTTTACGGACATTTTCGACAGCTTCTTTGGCGGCGGCTTTGGGGGCGGCGCAAGGCGCGCCAACCCCAACGCCCCCCGGCGCGGCAGCGATGTCCAGGCCAATATCGCCATCTCCTTTGAGGAGGCGGCCAAGGGCTGCAAGAAGACCGTCACCTATTCCCAAATCGACACCTGCGACCAGTGCCACGGCACCGGCGCTGCGGCGGGCACCTCCCCCAAGACCTGCGAGCACTGCCATGGCACCGGCCAGGTGCGCATCAGCCAGCGCACGCCCTTTGGGGTGGTGCAGTCCTCCCAGACCTGCGACCGCTGCGGCGGCACCGGCAAAATTGTGGAGACCCCTTGCAAAACCTGCGACGGCAAGGGCCGGGTGCGCCGCCACAAGAGCATCGAGGTGACTGTGCCCGCCGGCATTGACGACGAGCAAATCCTCAATGTGGGCGGCAAGGGCAACGCCGGCGTCAACGGCGGCCCCAACGGCGACTTGCACGTGTACGTGTCCGTGCGGCCCCACCCGCTGTTCGAGCGCCGGGGCAACGACGTCTGGTGCGAAATGCCCATCACCTTCACCCAGGCAGCCTTGGGCGCCGATGTGGAGGTGCCCACCTTGGACGGCAAGGTCAGCTACCACGTCCACGAGGGCACCCAGCCTGGGGACGTGTTCCGCCTGAAGGGCAAGGGCATCCAGGGGCTGGGCTCCCGGATGCGGGGTGACCAGTACGTCCAAGTCACCGTGGAGGTGCCCAGAAACTTGTCCAAGCGCCAGAAGGAAATCCTGGCCGAACTGGATAAGGCCTCTGACGACAAGAACTATGCAAAGCGCAAAAGCTTCTTCGGGAAGCTGAAAGACCTATTTGGGGAGTAAACCCCTGGGAAGGGCTGCCGCCTGGCGCGGCGGCCTTTTCTTTTTGCCCAAAAGGGCGCGGCTTTCCCGGAGGGCTCGCCACGAAAAAAAGAGGCGCTGCCCGGTGTTTTTTGTTGCCTTGTCCTAAAAGCAGCCCCTTTGCCCCTTGCAAACCCTGTCGGAACGTGCTACAATAGTTGCGGTTTCAACCATTTTGGAGGAGTGGAGTACGGTGCAATTTATCAACCCCGCAAAAGTTTGCAAAGGCATGGAGATGGGGGACATCCCCTCGAACCGGGAGATTTTAAAAACCACCCTGTCCGTTGCCTGGCCTTCTGTGCTGGAGTCCTTTTTCGTCAACCTGGCAGGCATGGTGGATACCATCATGGTGGGCACCATGGGCTCTTACGCCATCGCCGCCGTGGGCCTTACCATCCAGCCCAAGATGCTGGGCCTGGCGCTGTTCCTTTCCCTAAACGTGGCGGTTTCCGCCATTGTGGCCCGCCGCAAGGGCGAGGGCGACAGGGAAAGCGCCAACCGTGTGGTGCGCATGTGCCTGCTGATTACCTTGGCCATGACCGCCGCTGTCAGCGCCCTGTTTGTGGGCCTGGCCGGGCCCATTGTCAAGCTGGTGGGCTCCCAGCTGGACACCCACGACGCCGCGGTTTCCTACCTGCGTATCATCATGGGCGGCCAGGTATTCAATACGGTGAGCCTGGTGCTCAATGCCGCCCAGCGGGGCGCGGGCAACACCCGCATCGCCATGATGACCAACTTGATTTCCAATGTGGTCAACGTGATATTCAACTACCTGCTCATCGGCGGCAACTTCGGCTTCCCTGAGCTGGGCGTGGAGGGGGCGGCCCTTGCCACGGTGCTGGGCACGGTGTGCGCCTGCGCCTTGAGCATTGCCTCTGTGCTGCGCAAGGACAGTTTTATCAACCTGCGGGCTGTCAAGGGCTGGATTCCCGAAAAGCAGAGCCGGAGCTCCATTGGCAACGTGTGGTCCAGCTCTTTGGTGGAGCAGGTGTGTTTGCGCATTGGCTTCCTGCTGTTCTCCATGACAGTGGCCCGCCTTGGCACCACGGAGCTTGCCGCCCACCAAATCGGCGGCAACATGATGAGCATGTCCTTCTCCTTTGGGGACGGCCTCTCTGTGGCGGCCATCACCCTCATTGGCCAAAGCCTGGGCCGCAAGCGCCCGGATATGGCGAAAATCTACGGCAGCGTGTGCCAGCGCCTGGGCCTGGTGTGCGCCTGCGTCATGGGCTTTATCTACTTCTTCTTTGGCAAGGAGATTTTCCTGCTCTATTCCAACGACCCCGTCATTCTGGATTATGGCGCCATGATCATGCGCATCCTCAGCGTGGTGCTGTTCATGCAAATTGAGCAGGTGGTACAGTTTGGCTGCCTGCGGGGCGCGGGGGATACCAAGTTCACCGCCCTGGTGTCCTTTATCAGCGTCACCTTCATCCGGCCCGGCGCCAGCTGGCTGCTGTGCTACCCCGTGGGCCTGGGGCTGATGGGCGCCTGGCTGGGCACCGCCCTGGACCAGCTGGTCCGCTTCCTGCTCACCTTTGTCCGGTTCCGCAAGGGCAACTGGACCAAGCTGAAACTGTAACCTTCCATCCCCTGCCCCGCGGCGGGGGATTGTTTCTACACCCTGCAAAAGAGAGGTCTTTCCCATGGAGAAAATCCTTCTTGTCCCCGATTCGTTCAAAGGCACCTTGTCCTCCCGCCAGGTGTGCCAGGTGATGGCCGGCCAGCTGCGCCGGTTCTTCCCCCAGGCCCAGGTGAAAAGCATCCCCGTGGCAGACGGCGGCGAGGGCAGCGTAGAGGCTTTCCTGGCCGCCGCAGGCGGGGAGCGCCGCACACGCACCGTCACCG
>FR893646.1:7814-13223 GCA_000435395.1 Firmicutes bacterium CAG:94 | reverse complement strand
GGCAGTATCGCGCCTACTTTTCTGTGCGGTGTTGCCCTAAAAATGGCATACGGGAAAGGCCCTCTTTCGGGGGCCTTTTCTTTTTGCCTTTCACAAAGCGCACTCCGGCCGGAAGGTACCTGCAGACATCCGGCAAGGCTGTGTGCGTCGTTTCTATTGCAGCTCTGACACCTTTCCAAACATATTCTGCATGCCCTTCCAGGCAACTGCTTTGGAAGGGCAGTTTTTGCCTGCTATGCCCCTTGTTTCGGATAAGAGTGCGCCTTGGCCGAAGCCGTACAAACTGCAGGGAGTGCTGCCGGATCCCCCAGTAAAAGGCGGGAAAGAAAGAGGAAAAAGGGCCGCACAGGGGGCAAATTCGCGAATCTTTCCTAAATTTATCACATTCTTACGATAGCTTAACACAGATAAGGTAAACGTTTTAACACAATTTGGTTAAAGTGAAAAAGGTTCATGTGAAGACCAAATTTGGATACGAAAGTAGGGAACCTTTTGAACAACGCTATCTCCATGACACAGTTCGCGGCTACCATGGCAGCCAGCATGGGCATCCCCGCCCCGAAAGCCGGGGGGGCTCCCTTTTCCATGCTGGGGGAAACCATGAAGCACCAGGGCCTTTCCACTGCCAAGCGGGTGCTCATCTACAACCCGGACGCAGTGGGCATGTGGCTATTCCAAAAGTACACCACCTGGTTTGCTCCTGTACTTCGGCACACCCAGCTGGGGGTGCCGATCCGCACTGTAATGCCCTCTGTGACCCCGGTGTGCTTTGGAACCATGTACACCGGCGTGGAACCCGCCGTGCACGGCATTCAGAAATATGAAAAACACCTGCTAAAACAGGAGTCGCTGTTCGATTGCCTGGCCGCCGCCGGGAAAAAGACCGCCCTGGTGGCTGTAGCCGACTCCAGCATGGCGGTGCTGTTCCAAGAGCGGGAGGGGATCGACTATTACATTCTGCCCTATGATGGTGAAGTAACCGACAAGGCTGTTGCGCTTATCCAAGAGGGCAGCTACGAAGTTGTGGTGGTCTACAATCAGGAGTACGATGATGTGATGCACCGCACTTTCCCCGAATCGGAGGAATCTCTCCAGGCGCTGAAGAACCACATCGCCGCCTTCGACCGGCTGTGCACCGCCGCAGAGGAGAGCTGGGATACAGAGGACTCTCTGGTGGTGTGGGCCACGGACCACGGCATCCACACCAACGAAAACGGCCACGGGGCCCACGGCTCGGATTTAGAGGAAGACCTAAACGTGATGCACTTTTTCGGCGCGTGGAAAGGACTGTAAGGTATGAGCAAAATTGAGATTCGGGATTTGACGAAATCCTACGACGGGAAAACCAACATCCTGGAAAAGATTAGCCTGGATGTGGAAGAAGGGGAGTTCTATGTGCTGGTAGGCCCCTCAGGATGCGGCAAGTCTACCCTGCTGCGTATCATTGCGGGGCTGGAAAAGATTACCGACGGCACGCTGAAAATCGATGGCAAGGTTGCCAACAACATGCCCCCAAAAGACAGGAACCTTTCTATGGTGTTCCAGAACTATGCGCTTTACCCCCACATGACGGTGAAAGACAACATCCTTTTTGGGTTGGATGTGAAAAAGGTGCCCAAAAGCGAGCAGAAGCGCCGCCTGGACGAAGCAGCCGAAATGCTGGGCCTCACCCAATACCTGAAGCGCAAGCCCCGGGAGCTCTCCGGCGGCCAGCGGCAGCGGGTGGCTTTGGCCCGCAGCGTATGTAGCCAGTCCCCCATCTGCCTGATGGACGAGCCCCTTTCCAACTTGGACGCCAAACTCCGCGGGCAGATGCGCAACGAAATCCGCCGCCTGCAGAAAAAACTGGGCCTGACCGTTATCTACGTCACCCACGACCAGGTGGAGGCCATGACCATGGGCGACCACATCCTGGTGCTCCATGGGGGAAAAATCCAGCAGATGGGCACCCCCTTGGAGCTGTACAACCAGCCTGCCAACACCTTTGTGGCTGGGTTTATCGGTTCTCCCCAGATGAACCTTGCCAAGGCCCAGCTGACGGAGAAGGGCCTGGTACTGAACAACGACCTGGTGGTGCCCCTGACCCAGGAGGAACGCGCCCACCTTCCCCAGGGCAGCCAGTGGCAGATAGGCGTGCGGGCCGAGCAGATTGAGCCAGCCTCTCCCGGGGAAGAGGGCACCTGCCTGGTCTATACACAGAGCACCGAAATGATGGGCAACGAGACACAGGTGCTCTTCAACGTGGGCGAGACCCTGTTTACCGCCCGCTGGACCGGCCAGTACATCATCGACGCTGGGCAGCACCTGAACGTCACGCTCTCCGCCGACGACTTCCATTTCTTCGATGGGGAGAAGGGCACGCTCATCCGTCCTGCCCTCCACATCAAGGGCTTTACCGCCCAAACTGCATAAGGAGGCAGCACCATGACCTATAGCAAAGCGGCTGCCAGCGTGGCAGTGGAACAGACCGAACTAAAAGCCAAGCGAAAGCTGCCAGTGTGGGTGATTTACCTTCTTCCCTCCCTGCTCATCTTTTTGCTGTTCACGATTTACCCCTTTGTAAAGACCTTTATCACCAGCTTTTTCGCCACCTCCACCACAGGGGCAATGACCAAGTTTGTTGGGGTACAGAACTACATAGACCTGTTTACCAACGCCAATTACCTGCAGTCTCTGGGCACCACCTTTCTCTACACCTTGCTCACGGTGCCCCTGACGGTAATCATCTCCCTGCTGCTGGCTGTGCTCTCCGCCAGCAACCTGCCTGGGATGGGTGTTTTCCGCACCATTTTTTCTTCCACCATGGGTATCTCCGTAGCAGCGGGCTCTGTGTTTTGGAACCTGCTGTTCCACCCCACCGCCGGGCTGCTGAACCAGATTGTTACCGCCTTTGGGGGCAAACCCATTGGCTGGCTGACGGACACCCACTACGCCATCTTCGCCATTTCCGCCGTGTCTATCTGGATGAACATTGGATTTTCCTACCTGGTGCTGATGGGTGGCATTAAGAACATTGATGACTCCCACTACGAAAGCGTGGAAATTGTGGGCGGCGGCTTTTTCTACCGGCTTCGCAAGGTGACCATCCCCCTGGTTTCCCCTTCCCTGTTCTTCGTGTTCACCACCTCGCTGATCAACGCCTTTCAATCCTTCGGCCTCATCGATATGCTCACTTCCGGCGGCCCCAACAACACCACGAACCTGATGGTATATAAGCTGTACCAGGACGCCTTTGTAAACTACCGGTTTGGGTCGGCCTCTGCACAGGGCATTGTGCTGTTTGTGCTCATCCTGCTCATCTCTCAGCTTCAGACGAAACTTACCGAAAGGCTGGTGACCTACCAGTGAAAAAGGTCTCTACCACTGTTACATACGGGGTGCTCATCCTGGCTGCCGCCGTGATGTGTTTTCCCGTGTTATTTTCCCTGGCACTGAGCTTCTCGGATTTAAACGACATTCTGGCCGGGGATTACATCCCCGATTCACTCAACTTCACAAACTACATCAACGCCTTTCAAACCCAGCCCTTGCTCCACTACATGCTCAACTCCGCGATTGTAGGCGTACTCTCCACGGCGCTGGAGATCGTGTTCGCGCTGCTGGCAGCCTATGCCATTGTGTTTATCCCCTTCCGGGCAAAGAAAGTGGTGTTTCTCCTTATGATGGCCACCATGATGATCCCCGGGGAGGTGCTGGTTATCACCAACTTCCAGACCATCCGGTCTTGGAATATGCTGAACACCTATCAGGGCTTGATTCTGCCGGGCCTGGCCTCTACCTTTGGCATCTTCCTGTTCCGGCAGAACATGCTGCAAATCCCTCTGGAGCTGAAAGAGGCCTCTACGGTGGCAGGTGTATCGGAGTTTGGGTTCTTCTGGAAGATCGTTGCCCCCATGGTAGTGAATACCGTGGTGACGTTGGCCATTTACTTCTTCCTGGTTAGCTGGAATTCCTACATGTGGCCCCTTCTGTCTACCACCGAGGACACGGTGCGCACCGTGCAGATCGGCCTACGGCAGCTGAAAAACACCGAGGCAGTAAGCGATTACGGCATGATGGCAGCCGGGGCCATGGTCACCTCTCTGCCCACCCTACTGCTCATCTTCTTCGGACAGAAGCGGCTGCAGGAGGGCATGACGAAAGGCGCTATAAAATAATAGATGCCTGTTGGCGCCTGCTATTTCCACAAGGTTATGTGCCTTTTTGGCGCGTGGCTATAAAAAAAGAAACTATAGGAGAATGAAGCGTATGAAACACTTTGGAAAACGAATTGCTGCCCTTGCTGTAAGCGCCATGACATTGGTCGCGTCTTTTGCAGGCTGCACTGCCAGCGGCAGCACGCAATCTGGGAGTTCCTCTGCCGACAGCGGCAAGGTGCAAATTCAATTCTGGCACTCGATGAGCGGCAACACCCAGGAGGCCTTGGACACCCTGGTAGCCGGGTTCAACGAGAGCCAGGACCAGTATGAGGTGGTTGCCACCAACCAGGGCTCCTACGATGAATCCACCGGCAAGTTTTTCAACATGGCCAACGGGGACGGCAGCGCCCATATCATCCAGATTGGCGAGCAGAACCTGCAATCCATGATCGACTCCGGCATGATCGCCTCTGTCAGCGACCTTATTGAGAAGCACAGCTTTGACGACAGTGATTTGCTGGAGCAGGAAGTGAACTTCTACACCGTGGACGAGGATATGTGGGCCATGCCCTTTAACTGCTCCACCCCGGTTGTCTATTACAACAAGACCGTGTTCGACGCCGCTGGCGTTACGGAGTTCCCCACCACCTTTGAGGGCATTACCGAAGCGGCGCAGCAGGTGGCCGAGAGCAACTCCAGCATCACCCCGGTGGGCATGTACGCCTACGGCTACGCCCTGGACCAGATGGTCATCAACATGGGCGGGTACGTAATCAACAACGAGAACGGCCGCGCTGACCGGGCCACCGAGGTCGCCTATCAAGACCAGATTATCCAAATTTACAACTGGATCAAGGACTTGCAGGACCAGGGCCTGCTTTTAAACTACGGTTCCGATGGCACCAACACCATCAGCGGTTTCACCCAGCAGCAGGTGGGCATGTTCATTGCCAGCTCTGCCAGCTGCCGGAATGTTATCGACAGCGCCACCGACTTTGAGGTAGGCGTAGCCAACCTGCCCGTCCCCGAAGGGACCGAGCCCGAAGGCGTGTATGGCGGCGGCGGCGCCCTGTGCGTGGCCACCGGCCTGAGCGAGGAAGTGGAAGCCGGGGTAATGGAATTCTTCACCTATGCGACCTCTCCCGAAGTGCAGGCCACTTGGGCGGTGAGCACCGGCTACTTCCCCATCTGTAACGGCGCCTATGACACCGACACCTTAAAGACCAGCTACGAGGAAATGCCGCAGCTGCAGGTGGCTGCAGACCAGCTT
>FR893646.1:5796-7783 GCA_000435395.1 Firmicutes bacterium CAG:94 | reverse complement strand
GAACTCCAATGTTAACTCCATTACCGCTGGTCCCCTGCTCTCCCAGCTGCCCCAGCTGCGCACCGATTTGCAGACCGCTTTGGAGGCCGTGTTCAACGGCTCTGATGTGGAAAGCGCCGTGGCCCAGGCCGTGGAGAGCACCAACAGCGCCATCGCCAGCGCCAACCAGGGTGTTGCGGAATAAAATCGCCTAAACCTTGATTCCAATCCTTTAGAGGAGTCCAGTGCCACCCGAAGCACTGGGCTTCTTTTTTTCTCTTGGGGATTGTTCCATAACCGTGCTCCTTTCCGGCAGGAGAAGTTTGCATGGGACAGCGGTCCCCTGCCCAAAACCAGGTACCGTGTTGGCGGCACCTGGTTTTTTCCTGGGCGGCATGGGTAAAGCCAGCAGGGTGCGTGCCGTGCCCTGCAAGGCTGGTATGGTAGGCCATCAGGCAACCTGTTGCAACTGTCCCCTGCTGCAGCGGCGAACAAGATACCGGCTACGGACACTAGGGCTGCTTCGAAAGACGCAAATCTCTTTTACGAATATGACTTATCCCAAAGCTGTTCGGCACGCTGTGGCCGCCCACCTTGACAAGCGCCGGCGGATGGGATACTCTGGAGGAAGAAACCTGCGAAAGGAGTGCCGCTGTGAAAACCATTGCCATCATTGAGGACGACCAGACTATTGGGGATTTGCTGGAGGAAGTACTGCAAAAGGAGGGCTACCAGGTGGAGCGGGCCTACTCCGGGACAGAGGCGGTGTACCTGCTGTCTCAGCAGCGGCCCGACTTGGCCTTGCTGGATTTGATGCTGCCCGGCCTCTCCGGGGAGGAGGTGCTGCCCCACCTTGCTGGGGTGCCGGTGATTGTGGTCAGCGCCAAGGTGGGCGTGGACGACAAGGTGAAGCTGCTGCTGGGCGGGGCGGCGGACTACCTCACCAAGCCCTTTGAGCTGCCCGAGCTGCTGGCCCGCATCCAGGTGCAGCTGCGGAAGGGGAGCGCTCCCCTCTCCCCTGTGCTGCGGGCCGGGGACGTAGAGCTGGACACCGCCAGCCGCCAAGTCACCGTAAGTGGCGCGGCAGTCCACCTGACCAAGACGGAGTACGCCATTTTGAAGCTGCTGCTGCAAAATCCCGGGCAGGCGGTGGCAAAGTCCGTGATTTTGGAGCGCATCAGCCTGGACACGCCGGACTGCACGGAATACTCCCTGAAGCAGCACGTGAGCAACCTGCGGAAAAAGCTGCGGGAGGCCGGGGGCAAGGAGTACATTCAAGCGGTATGGGGCATTGGGTTCCGGCTGGACGCGGAGGGCGCGGGAAAATCTTGACGGAATCTTTACCCTTTTCTTGACCGCTTTCTTGACGCTTCTCCGGTAGGATACTCCCATACCGAAAAGGAGGTATCTGAAAATGGAAACTGTATTGCGAACCCAGGGCCTGTGCAAGCACTACCGGCGCTTTCAGGCTCTGGACGGGCTGGACATGGAGGTGCCCAAGGGCGCTATCTACGGCCTGGTGGGGAAAAACGGCGCGGGCAAGACCACCCTCATCCGGGTGGTGTGCGGGTTGCAGGCTCCCTCCGCCGGGAGTTACTCCCTGTACGGGGCGACACTGGGCGAGGCCAAACTGAACCGCGCCCGGCGGCGCATGGGCGCGGTGGTGGAGACGCCCTCCCTGTACCCGGACATGACGGCGGAGCAAAACCTCAAGCTGCAATACCGGGTGCTGGGGCTGCCGGACGACGGGGGCATCCCCGAGCTTTTGGAGCTGGTGGGGCTCTCGAACACAGGCAGGAAAAAGGCCGGGCACTTCTCTTTGGGGATGAAGCAGCGGCTGGGCATTGCCATCGCCCTGTGCGGGGACCCGGACTTTCTGGTGCTGGACGAGCCCATCAACGGCCTGGACCCCCAGGGCATCGTGGAGATGCGGGAGCTGATTTTAAAGCTGAACCGGGAGCGGCAAATCACCGTGCTGATTTCCTCCCACATTCTGGACGAGCTTTCC
>FR893646.1:0-5699 GCA_000435395.1 Firmicutes bacterium CAG:94 | reverse complement strand
TGGAGGCCGCCTGCCGCAAGTGCGCCCGGGTGGAGGTGACCAGCGTCCCCGCCTTGTGCAGGGTGCTGGACGGCTGGCAGCTGGAATACAGCGTGGTGGACGGCGCCGCGGCGGACATCTACGGGGAGCTGAACATCACCGCCCTGGTGGACGCGCTGCGCAAAGAAGGCTGCAGCCTGCTCTCGGTGAAGGAGCGGGACGAGAGCCTGGAGAGCTACTACATCAACCTGGTGGGAGGTGAGCGGCATGGGTAACCTGCTTTCCGCCGGGATGTACCGGCTGAAATACTCCAAACTGTTTTACATTCTTCTGGGACTTCTTGTAGTGACGCTGACCCTGTGTTATATACAGGCTATCCCCCAAACGGTGTCGTTGGACGTCTCACCCACGGAGGCGGTCGCCCACGAGGAGGGATACGTTACCATGGAATTTGAGGAGCCGGCGCCCTTCTATCCTCTCAACTCCCTCTTTTTTCAATATGTGCTTCTCAATTTAATCTCTTGCGGTGTATTTTGCCCCCTGTTTTTGAGTCACGAGTACAGCGACGGTGTTTTGCGCAACAAACTGATTGTGGGACGAAACAGAACCCAGATTTATCTGGGAAATTTGACAGTCAATGGGCTGTACGGCGCAACGGCGACGGTGCTGGGAATTTTGACAGGCCTTTGTGTGGGCATGCCGATGCTGAAGGGCTTTGGAGAAACCGAGCCTTCCACTTTGGTCATATACGGGCTGTTCTCCCTGATAACCACCTGGGCCTGCGTCTCCCTGTTCACGATGGCGGCAATGATTGTCGCAAACCGGGCGGTAGCTGTGGCCCTGTGCATTGTGCTTGCCTTTGGCCTTTACTTTTTGGGCCAGTTTTTGACCATCGGACTTTCCCAGCCGGAATTGCTCCAGGGTGGCCTGATTTGGAGGCCGGACGGAACCTTTCAAATGGCCGACCCCGCTCCCAACCCCAGCTATATCTCTGGGTTCAAGCGGCAGGTGTATCAATTCCTGTACGAGCTGACTCCCGGTGGGCAGTGCTTCCAAATCGCCGAGATGGGTGCGGAGACGCCCTGGCATCTGCCGGTGTACGCTGGCCTGTTCACCGCCCTGACCACGGGTATCGGCCTTGCCATCTTCCAGCGGAAGGATGTAAAATAGGGTCATGGAATGGCTTTGCGGCGGGGCGGTGATGGGGCTGCTGCTGGCGCTGGCTGTGGGAGTCCGGCTGCTGGGGCGCCGGCGCAGATAGGAGGATGGCTATGGTTTGGGTGTTGGCGGCTGGTTTGGCCCTGGTGGCGCTGGGGCTGGGAATAAAAGTGGCCCTGCTGCGCCACGGAATAAAAGCCCTTCGGCAGGACCTGGTGGAGCGCCGGGGGCAGGACACCAACACGCTGCTGTCCCTGCCCTGCCGGGACAGGGAGCTGCGGAAGCTGGCCAGCGCTTTGAATGACGAGCTGCGGGCCTTGCGGCAAGAGCGGCTGCGGTACCAGCAGGGGGACAAGGAACTGAAGGAGGCGGTGGTGAACATCTCCCACGACCTGCGCACGCCTTTGACGGCCATCTCCGGGTACTTGCAGCTGCTGAAAAGCCAGGACCTGCCCCCGGACACCCGGCGGTATCTGGAGCAGATTGGCGGCAGGGCCCAGGCCATGAAACGGCTGACCGAGGAGCTGTTCCGGTACTCGGTGGTTGTGTCCGAGGAGACGCTGGCCCGGGAGCCGGTGGACCTGCGCCGGGCGGTGGAGGAGGCGCTGCTCTCCTTTTACGGGGCGCTGGAGGGCCGGGACATAGAGCCCCAGGTGCGCCTGCCGGAGGAAAAGGTGGAGCGCCTGCTGGACCCGGCGGCCCTCTCCCGGGTGCTGGGGAACATCCTCACCAACGCCCTAAAGTATAGCGCCGGAGATTTGGAAGTCACTTTGGAGGAAAGGGGCCGGCTGACCTTTTCCAACGCCGCGCCGGGGCTGGACCCGGTGACAGCGGGACGGCTGTTCGACCGGTTCTACACCGTGGAGGCGGCCCGAAACTCCACGGGGCTGGGGCTTTCCATCGCCAAGGAGCTGACCCAGCGCATGGGCGGCTCCATCGGCGCGGCGCTTCACAGCGGCACGCTGACCGTGTGGGTGGAGTTCCCGCGGCAAGAACTGGATAGGAAATGAAAAACGCCCCCGTTGGCCCTGTTGGCTGGCGGGGGCGTTTTCTGTTCGCGCTGCTGGGTTATGTGGTTCGCGGCAAATCCCGGGCGGGCTTCCGCTGTTGGCAAGCGGCCTGGGCAAGGGCCAAAGCTTTGTGGAACGCCAGGTTGTGCTCCTGGTCGGTTTGCGGGGAGGAGCGCCGCTGCTCCTCCTGCAAAAAGCGGAAAAACACCCGGTTGCAATCCCTGGCTGTGCGGAGCTGCCAGCTGTTCAGCTGGTACCACCCGGCCGCCTGTTGATAGGCTGGGGAGTTCCGGGCCCCCGCGATGGTTTCCTCCACATCGTAGGGCACGCGGCGTTCCTCCACTTGAAAACGGCCGGACTCAAACCGCAAAAGGGTATAGGGCGCCCCAGGCTGATGGTCCAGCGGCAGGCCGCAGGAGCCGGGATTGAGAAACAGCGTCCCGCCCACTTCCACGGCGTACTGGAGGTGGCTGTGGCCGTGAAGGTAGACCGGGGCGTTCACGCGCTGGAGAACCTCTGGGAGATGGGGCAGCTTCAAAAAGCTCTCCCTCACATACTGGGCCACTTCCTGGTGGGACGCGTCCCGGGTGGGGAAGCGCTCATCCAGCTCCCCGGAAGCCGGACTTTTCCCGCCGCTCTCCCCCACGCCCACGGGAGGGATGTGCTCCAAGAACAGGCTGCCCACCCCATCGGGCGTGGAGAGGCGAGTGGACTTAGGCAAGCCCCTCACCCAGGAAAGGGCCCTCTCCCCCATGGCTTCCCGGGTCAGGAACAGCGCCGCGAATTGCTCCCGGTGGCGGTGCGCCGGATTTAAAGTATCCAGGTACCACTCCCGGTTCCCTGACACAAACACGGCGTTTTCCAGGCTGGCCAGCGTTTCCAGGACCTCCCGGGTGAAAGGCCAATCTGTGAGGAAATCCCCTAGGACCAGATACTGCTGCGCCCCCGCTTTCCGGGCGTCTTCCAGGACAGCCCGTAGGGCGGGATAGTTCCCGTGAATGTCCGCGATGACTGCATACAACATGACGTTCCCCCCAGCAACGTGGATAGATAGAAGCATTATACTACACTTTCCCCGGTTTGTGTATAGGGGTTGTGAGGGCTGGGCCCGCTTGGGGCGGTTTTTCCGCGAGCAGCCCAAGGGCCGCCCACAGCAGCAGCCCTATCCCCGCCAGCGCCGCCTTGCTCCACAGCCAGACGCCGTGCTGGTCCCCGGCAAAGCGCAGGAAGGGGTAGACATACTCCACCCCGGGCAGGCGCAGCAGGCTGCGGGTGAGCAGCGCCACCAGCCACAGCAGGCCGCACACCAGGGTGGGCAGGTGCTCTTGGGGAGAAAGGCCGCCCACCAGCGCCGCCACCGATGCGAAGAAAAACGCCGTGGGAAGGTAGAGCAGGAGCATCTCCTCCAAGGCCAGCCCCGGGCGGACCCAGACGGCGGCCAGCGTGGTGGCAAAAGCAAAGAGACTCACCGTGACGAAGACAGCGAAGAAACGGCAAAGCATCCAGGGGAACCGGGCGGGGCTTTGGGCGGCGATGGCCTCAAAGGCGGCATCGCTGCGGAAGCGGGACCACTCCCCCACGGCGATGGCGGCGTACAGGGGGAACACCACCTCGAAGGCGATGGGGGCGAAGTCCAGCAGCTCCCCGGCCAGGGCGGCAAAGAGCACCAGGGCCAAAGAGAGGGCGGCTGTCACCAACGGGAAGTTTATCCCGGCGATTTTCAGTTCCAGCAGGAGGCGTCTCATAGGCGGCGCCTCCAGAAGGAGAGCTTCCAGAAGGGCAGGCAGGCGCACAGCACGCCCCCGCCCAGGAGGAACGCGGCGTTTGCCAGCACACTTCCCCACGCCAGCCCGGGCCACTTAGGGTGTACCCACAGCAGGCGGGACAAGTCCCCGGCGGTGAGCAGGCAGAAGGGCATGCTCTCCGCTGAGCCCACCGTGGCGGCGTTCCACCCAAAGAACAGGGCTGCCGCTGCGTAAAACAGGCGGATGTCCACCACGCCGGGCAGTGCCACCGCCGCCAAGCCGGTGAACCAACTGGCGGGAAAAGCGCACAGCGCCAGGGCCTTGCCTAAAGGAACCAGCCACTCCCACGGGGCGTTGGGAAAGGGCGCGGCCGCCACGTAGACGGCGGTGTTGCACAGGAGGAACAGGGCCGTCAGCAGGTAGGCCAGGCAGAAGCCCCCCAGCAGCTTGCCCAGGATGTACTGGCGTCTCTCCAAGGGGTAGGAGCGGAACAGGTGGCCCATGGCGTTTTTCCTGTCGGCGGGGAAGCGGTTGGCCAGGAGGACAGCCAGGCCGAACAGCAGCAACAGGGCGTCCAGCGTCATGACGCGGTGGACAAAGTAGGCGGGCTGGTTGAGAAACTCCAGCCGGGCCAGGTTTTGGGCGGAGGGGAAGCAGTCCAGCTGGGCCATAGCGGTGGCGGCCAGGAACACGCCCCACACCGCCGGGCGCTTTGCCTGCATCTTCAGCTCGTAGTGGAGAATGGACACTGTTTTACGCATGGCTTTTCCCTCCCATGCAGTAGACGTAGGCGTCCTCCAAGGTGGCGGGGACAGGCGGCTGGGGGAAGCGGCCGCTCTCGTCCACCACCCGGGCCAGGATGGCGTTTTGCTCGTAGGTGGTGGAGAGCACCACCGCCTGGCGCTGCAAGGCCGCCAGCTCTTTGTCGTCCCCCAGGGGCAGGACTTTCACCCGGCCCTCCACCTGGTGGAGCAGCTCCTGGGAGGGCCCGGCGTAGAAAAGGCGGCCCTTCCGCAGCACGGCCAGGTGCTGGCACAGCTGGTGCACGTCCTCCACGATGTGGGTGGAAAGGAGCACGGTCCTCCCCTGGCGGGCGTAGCGGGACAGCACTCCGCGGAACCGCACCCGCTCCTCCGGGTCCAGGCCGGCGGTGGGCTCATCTACCACCAGGATGGGCGGCTCCCCCAGCAGGGCCTGGGCGATGCCCACTCTCCGCTTCATGCCCCCGGAGAGCTGGCCGATTTTCCGCCGGGCAAAGTCCTGCATCTCCACCTGGAGAAGGACTTGCTCCACCTGGGTTTTGTCCCGAACGCCCTTCAGCTCCCCCATATAGCCGAGGAAATCCCTCACGGAAAGGCTGGGGTACATGGGCAGCTCCTGGGGCAGGTAGCCCAGGCGCTGGCGGACCTCCCTCCCCTGGCGGGCAGTGTCGAAGCCGCAGACTTGGATGGCGCCGGAGGTGGGCGGCTCCACGGTGACAAGGGCTTTCATCAAGGTGGACTTGCCCGCCCCGTTGTGGCCCAACAGCCCAAAGACGCCGCTGCCCACGGAAAAGGACACGTCCTCCAAGGCGGTGACGCCCCCTTTGTAGGTTTTGGTGACGTGGGAAAAGACAATGTTCGGTTCCATAACGGCCTCCTTATAACTACATTTGTAGATTTATCAGGTAAAAGAGAGCGGGGCTACTGTGCCCCGGACTCTGTGCCCACGGAATAGGCGGGGTAGGGATAGAAGTGCTGGCGGCTGAACTCCGCGGAAAAGGCCAAGGCCAGCACCAACAAACCCGCCAACCCCGCCGCCAGCAGAC
>FR893645.1:3604-4098 GCA_000435395.1 Firmicutes bacterium CAG:94 | reverse complement strand
GTCATGCCTTTGGCATGACGGAGAGGGCAAGCTGCCAGCCTCCCCATCCGCTCCCGTGGCTATCGCCCTTACGGGCGCGTCCGCCCCGGTCGCTGGTTTCTTTTCGGGCTGGCGCCCACTAAGGTCAAGGGCAAGGTCGAAACTTTTTTGAAAAAAAGTTTCATCAAAAAACTTTACGCTCGCTTCGCTCGGCACTCCGCCGCTCGGACTTCACACTGTATTTATACGATGCGGAACAGCGGCTGGTTGAACTCCACCACCTGGCCGTTGCCCACGCAGATTTCCGCCACGGTGCCGTCCAGCTCCGCGGGAATCTCGTTCATCAGCTTCATGGCCTCGATGATGCACAGCGTGTCGCCCTTCTTCACCTGGTCGCCCACCTCCACAAAGGGACGGGCGTCCGGGCTGGGGGCGGAGTAGAACACACCCACCGTGGGGGACAGCACCAGGGTGCCCTCTTTGGCGGGCTGGGGCGCCTCATGGGTGACGCCCAA
>FR893645.1:0-3550 GCA_000435395.1 Firmicutes bacterium CAG:94 | reverse complement strand
GCCGGGGCGGCGGCTGCCACGGGGGCGGCCACCACTTCCACCTGGCGCTCCAGGCGCAGCTGCTGGCCGTCCTCCACCAGCTCCAGGCCGGTCAGGCCCGTTTCCTGCATCAGCCTTGCCAGGCTTTCGATCTTCTTTACGTCCATATGTTATACCCTCCGGAAAGCAAGATAGGCGTTGTGGCCGCCAAAGCCCAAAGACGCCGACAGAGCCAGGTCCACCTGGGCCTCGCGGGCCTGGTTGGGCACATAGTCCAAGTCGCACTCCGGGTCGGGCTGCTCATAGCCGATGGTGGGGGGCACAATGCCCTCCTTCACTGCCAGCACGCAGGCGATGGCCTCCACGGCCCCGGCGGCGCCCAGCATGTGGCCCGTCATGGACTTGGTAGAGGACACCATGCACTGCCGGGCCGCCTCCTCGCCCAGGGCGGTCTTGATGGCCTTGGTCTCGCAGGCGTCGTTCAAAGGCGTGCTGGTGCCGTGGGCGTTGATGTACAGCTTGCTGTAGTCCTCGCAGCCGCCGGCCTCCTCCAGGGCCATCTTCAAGGCGGCGGCGCCGCCCAGGCCGTCGGGCTGGGGCGCGGTGATGTGGTAGGCGTCGCAGGTGACGCCGTAGCCGCACAGCTCGCCGTAAATCTTGGCCCCGCGGGCCACGGCGTGCTCGTACTCCTCCAGCATCAGGGCGCCGGCGCCCTCGCCCATGACGAAGCCGCTGCGGCGGGCGTCAAAGGGCGTGCAGGCGATGGAGGGGTCCTCCTGGGTGGAGAGGGCCTTCATGTTGCTAAAGCCCGCCACGCCAATGGGGATGATGGCCGCCTCGGCGCCGCCGGTGAGCACCGCGTCCAAATAGCCGTGCTTAATGGCCCGGTAGGCCTCGCCAATGGCGTTGTTGCCTGTGGCGCAGGCGGTGACAATGGGGATGGAAGCCCCCTGGAAGTTGTACTTGATGGCGATAAGGCCGCCGGCCATGTTGATGATCATGCCGGGCACGAAGAAGGGGGACACCCGCCGGGGGCCCTTCTCCATGAGGGTTTTCTGCTCCTCGGCAAAGGTGTGCATGCCGCCAATGCCGGAGCCAAAGTAGGTGCCGATGCGCTCGGGGGGCAAGGTGCCCTTGATGCCGCTCTCCTCCACCGCCTGGGTGGCTGCGGCCATGGCGTACTGGCAGAACACGTCAAACTTGCGCAGGTCGGATTTCTCCATGTACTGCAGGGGGTCGAAGTCCTTCACCTCGGCGGCCACCTTGGCCTTGTGCTCCGTGGTGTCAAAGTGGGTGATGGGTCCAATGCCGCACTTGCCCGCTTTCAGGCTCTCCCAAAAGGTGGGCACGTCGTTGCCCACGGGGGTGACGCACCCCAGGCCGGTTACCACAACTCTTCTCATATAGCCAGGCCTCCGTCCACGCGGATGGTCTCGCCGGTGATGTAGTCGCTCTCCGGGGAGGCCAGGAACAAAGCCACGTTGGCCACGTCCTCGGGGGTGCCCATCTTCTTCATGGGCACCTGCACCAGCAGGGGGTTGTCCTCTTTGATGTCCTTGGTCATGTCCGTCTCAATAAAGCCGGGGGCAATGCAGTTGCAGCACACGCCGCGGCTGCCCAGCTCCTTGGCCACGCTTTTGGAAAGGCCGATGAGCCCCGCCTTGCTGGCAGCGTAGTTTACCTGGCCCACGTTGCCCACCAGCCCCGCGATGGAGCTGATGTTGATGATTTTGCCGCTGCGCTTGCGCATAAAGTCGCGGTAGCAGGCGCGAATCATGTGGAAGGCGCCCTTCAGGTTGATGTCCAGCACCATGTCGTAGTCCTCGTCCTTCATGGTGACCATCAGGCCGTCCCGGGTGACACCGGCGTTGTTCACCAAAATGTCCACCTTGCCCAGGTCCTTCTTCACCTGGGCCACGGTGTCCTCCACCGCCTGCTCGTCCCGCACGTCGCAGGGATAGCACTCTGCCCGGCGGCCCAAGGCCTCAATCTCGGCTTTGGTCTCCAGGGCAGGCTCCTGGGGCCCCACAAAGATGATGGCCACGTCCGCGCCGTTTTCCGCCAGCTTTAGGGCGATGGCCTTGCCCAGCCCCTGGGAGGCCCCAGTGACCAGCGCAATCTTTCCTTCCAGCTTCATGTTTCAAGTACCTCCTGTCCGCCACAAAAGCGGGCGGCTTCGTTTTTTCAAAATCTATATGGACCATCCCCGCCCGGCGGTTTACCGGCCCACAGCCGGCCTCCCTCCGCCGCTGGGGGAGAGTTCCCACTGCTAAGAGGGGTTAGCCCCGGGCCTTTATGGCCTCCACCGCGGCCCGCAGGGTCTCGGCGTCCTGTACGTTCAGCACCGTGGCGCCCTTTACCGTCTTGCGGATGAGCCCGCACAGCGTCTTGCCCGGGCCGCACTCGATGAAGGTGTCCACGCCCAGCTGGGCCAGGCGCTCCACGGTCTCCTGCCAGCGCACGGGGTTCTTCACCTGGTTCACCAGCAGCTCCTTGGCGGCGATGTCATAGGGCCGGGCGGTGTAGTTGGCGTACACCGGCACCTTGGAGGGGGCCAGCTCCATCCCCGCCAGCTCTTGGGCCAGGACCTGGCTGGCGCTCTCCATAAAGGGGGAGTGGAACCCGCCGCTGACCGCCAGCATCTTGGCCCGGCCGCCGGCCTCCTCCACCTTCTGGCAGAAGGCCTCTATCTGGGATTTCTCCCCGGCGCACACCAGCTGGCCGGGGCAGTTGTAGTTGACGGGCCACACCTTTTCAAAGCCGGCGCACAGCGCCTCCACCTGCTCGTTGGAGAGCTTGAGCACCGCGGCCATGGCGCCGGGGTTCGCCTCCCCAGCGGCCTGCATGGCCCGGCCCCGCTTGCACACAAAGTCGAAGCCCTGCTCCGGCGTGAACACACCGGCAAAGCTCAGGGCGGCAATCTCCCCCAAAGAGAAGCCCGCCGCCACGTCCGCCCGCACACCGGCCTCCTCCAGGGCTTTGGCCGCGGCCAGGTCCACACAGTAGAGGCAGGGCTGGGTGTTCTCGGTGATGGAAAGCTCCTCTACGGGAGCGGTAAAGCACTGCTGGCTGGTGCCGGGGCGGAGCTTGTCCGCCACATCGAACACGGCACGGGCGGCGGGGCTCATCTCACAGAGGGACTGGCCCATGCCGCTGTACTGGGCGCCCTGCCCAGCAAACACAAAGGCTATCTTACCCATTTGCCCGCTCCTTTCAGCACTTCCTCCGCCTCTTGGAACATCTCTTGGATGATTTCCGCGGCGGGCTGCTCTTTGTTGATCATGCCGGAAATCTGCCCGGCCAGGAAGTCGCCGGTTTTCTCGTCGCCCTCCACGGCGGCCCGGTACAGGGCGCCTCTGCCCAGCTTCTCCAGCTCCTCGTCGGAGATCTGGCTGTACTCGGCCTTGGCGTAATCCTTGGCGAACTGGTTCTTAATCTGCCGCACCGGATGGCCCAGCCGCTTGCCGGTGACCATGGTGGCGATGTCGTTGGCCTTTAAGACCTTCTTCTTGTAGTTGGGATGGACGCCGCACTCCTCGGCCACCAGGAACCGGGTGCCCACCTGCACGCC
>FR893644.1 GCA_000435395.1 Firmicutes bacterium CAG:94 | reverse complement strand
GGCAAAACCGCCCCGCCGCCAAGGAAAAAGCCTTGACAAAGAAGAACCTCTTGTGCTATACTGGTAGCACCTCGAAAAAGAGGTTCTTTTTTTGTGCCTGTTTTTCCGAGGGAGGCCGGGGCGAGAAGCCCCAAAAATTTTTCCGTAAAACGGAGGTGCCGACAAACAATGAGAGTCAAAATCGTGCTGGCCTGCACCGAGTGCAAGCAGAGGAACTACAACACCAAGAAGAACAAGAAGAACGACCCCGACAGGCTGGAAATGAACAAGTATTGCAGGTTCTGCCGGAAGCACACCCTGCACAGGGAAACCAAGTAAGGAGCGGGAGACATGGCAGAAAACGTCAAAAAGACCGAAAACGGTTTTGTCCGCTTTGTAAAGCGCGTGACGAAGTTCTTCCGCGATTGCAAGGGCGAGGTCAAAAAGATTGTTTGGCCCACCCCCAAGGCCACGTTTAAGAACACCGGCGTGGTGCTGGTGACCATCATCGTGGCAGCCCTGTTCGTTTTCCTGCTGGACACCGTGTTCATGAACCTTCTGGGTCTTGTGATGGACGTGGCCGGGTAAACATCCCCTAGGGGAGTTTCAGGAAAACGGAGGTAGCAGATGGCTGAAGAAGCGAAATGGTATGTGGTGCACACCTACTCTGGGTATGAGAACAAAGTGGCCTCGAACCTGGAGAAAACGGTGGAGAACCGCCAACTGCAGGAACTGATTCAAGAGATTCGCGTGCCCACCGAAAAGGTGACGGAAATCACCGAGGCGGGCAAGCGCAAGGAAGTGGAACGCAAAATCTTCCCCGGCTATGTCATCGTGAAAATGGTGATGACGGACGAATCCTGGTACGCCGTGCGGAACATCCGCGGCTGCACAGGCTTTGTGGGGCCCTCCTCCAAGCCCATCCCGCTTACGGAGGACGAGGTGGCCCGGCTGGGCATTGAGAACAAAGAGGTGGAGGTCAGCTACAAGGTGGGCGACTCCGTCAACATCGTGGACGGGCCCCTGGAGGGCTTCATCGGCACGGTGGAGGAGATGGACGTGGAGAAAAACCGCGTGCGCGTCACCGTTTCCATGTTTGGGCGTGAAACCCCCGTGGAGCTGGAGCTGGACCAAGCCGAGCCTGTGGACTGATGCCCCAGGCCTGGGCGTTCCCCAGAGAGGGCGGCCGCGCCCCGCAAAAAACAGCAGCAAAGTAGCAAGGCAGCAAGCGGGAAAGCATCCCGCTTTGATGTGAGGGGCAACGCCCCTGTGGGAGGCACGGCTGAAATCTTTCTCACGGCCGCGCCGTCATCCACCACGAATTTTGGAGGTGCAAACAAATGGCTCAGAAGGTTACGGGCTTTATCAAGCTTCAAATCCCTGCCGGCAAGGCAACCCCGGCTCCGCCTGTAGGCCCCGCGCTTGGCCAGCATGGCGTGAACATTATGGCGTTTACCAAGGAATTTAACGAGCGTACCAAGAACGACGTGGGCCTTATCATCCCTGTCGTCATCACGGTCTACGCCGACCGCTCTTTCACCTTTATCACCAAGACCCCGCCTGCCGCTGTCCTCATCAAGAAGGCCTGCGGCATTGAGACGGCTTCTGGTGAGCCCAACAAGAAGAAGGTCGCCAAGATCACCCGCGAGCAGGTGCAGAAGATCGCCGAGCAGAAGATGCCCGACCTGAACGCCTCTTCTGTGGAAAGTGCCATGCGCATGATTGCCGGCACCGCCCGCAGCATGGGTATCGAAGTAGTCGATTGATTCCCGAGTGGGAGGAAATCTTTTTAATCCGATATTTACCACTGGAGGAAAGATACAATGAAACACGGTAAGAAATATGTGGAAGGCGCAAAGCTCATCGACCGCAGCAAGCTGTACGACACCGCTGAGGCCCTGGACATCTGCGTCAAGACTGGCACTGCTAAATTTGACGAGACCGTCGAGCTCCATGTAAAGCTTGGCGTTGACGGCCGCCACGCCGACCAGCAGGTCCGCGGCGCCATTGTCCTGCCCAACGGCACCGGCAAGAGCGTGCGCGTGCTGGCTATCTGCAAGCCCGAGAAGGAAGAGGAGGCCAAGGCCGCCGGCGCCGACTTTGTGGGCGGCGAGGAAATGGTCCAGAAGATTCAGAGTGAAAACTGGATGGACTTCGACGTGCTGATCACCACCCCCGACATGATGGGCCAGGTGGGCCGTCTGGGCCGTCTGCTGGGCCCCCGCGGCTTGATGCCCAACCCCAAGGCTGGCACCGTTACCCCCGACATCGGCAAGGCTGTTACCGATGCCAAGGCCGGTAAGATCGAGTACCGCCTGGATAAGACCAACATCATCCACTGCCCCATCGGCAAGGTTTCCTTTGGCGTGGAGAAGCTCCAGGAGAACTTCGACACCCTGATGGACGCCATTGTGAAGGCCAAGCCTTCCGCTGCCAAGGGCCAGTACGTCCGCTCCTGCGTGGTCAGCGCCACCATGGGCCCCGGCGTGAAGATTAACCCCGCTAAGTTTATCTAAGCTGTGGTAATTTGGGGCTTGACAAAGTCCGGTTCCCTTTGCTATAATAAATAAGCTGTCCATCCAAAGACAGCAGGTTTGTAAACGGTTTTGTCCGGCCTGCCGAGGAAAGACAAGCAGTGTGTGAAACAGGGGCACAGGCCCCGGCGCGGTGCTGCCGCGCGGTTTCCCGATGTTGCTTGCGACGCCTTTCCGAGGTATTCCCCGGAAAGGCGTTTTTGATTTTACTTTCACATCCGGAGGTGAAACGAATTGCCCAGCGAGAAAATCTTAGAACAGAAGAAACAGCAGGTCGCCCAGCTGGCCGAGGACTTTAAAAAGGCCAATGTGGGTGTCCTGGTGAATTACGAAGGCATCACGGTGGAGAAAGACACCAAGCTGCGCAAGCAGCTGCGTGAGGCTGGCTGCGAGTACAAGGTTGTGAAGAACACCTTGCTGTCCCTGGCTTTCCAGGAGGCCGGCATCGAGGGCCTGGAGGAGCATCTCCACGGCGCCACCGCCATCGCTTACAGCGAGAACGGCTATGTGGACGCCCCCAAGATCCTGTCCGACTACGCCAAGGATAACGAGAACTTCACGGTGAAGGCCGGCTTTATCGACGGCGACACTGTGGACGCCAAGAGCATTGACGAGCTGGCCAAGCTGCCCCCCAAGGAGGTCCTGGTGGCCCAGGTGCTCGGCGGCTTGAACGGCCCCATCCAGGGCTTTGCCAACGTGCTCAACGGCACCATCCGTGGTCTGGTTATCGCCCTCAACGCCATTGCCGAAAAGCAGAGCGCCTAAGGGCATCCCCCGGGAAAACCCGGGAACACATTTTGCATCTTATTTTGCCAATTACTTTACACATGGAGGTATTTCATCATGTCTGAGAAAGTCACCAACCTGATTGAAGAAGTCAAGTCCCTTACTGTCCTGGAGCTCTCCGAGCTGGTTAAGGCTCTGGAGGAGGAGTTCGGCGTTTCCGCCGCTGCTCCCGCTGCTGTTGCCGTGGCCGCTCCCGCTGCCGCTGCTCCCGCTGCTGAAGAGAAGACCGAGTTCGACGTTGTGCTGAAGAGCGCTGGCGCCAACAAGATCAACGTCATCAAGGTTGTCAAGGAAATCACCGGCCTGGGCCTGAAGGAAGCCAAGGCTCTGGTTGACGAGGCTCCCAAGACCGTTAAGGAAGGCGCTTCCAAGGACGACGCCGAGTCCATCAAGACCAAGCTGACCGAGGCTGGCGCTGAGGTTGAGCTGAAGTAAGTTTTTTACCAAAGCTACAAAAGCCCGCGGGGTGCTGCCCTGCGGGCTTTTCGTTTTGCCCGGGCGCAAGATTGTAACAGGACAGCGCAAAACAGTGATTGACTTTCCCCGGCATTCTGGCTAGAATGGAAGCAAATCCAGCCGATAGGAGGCACTGTGTATGAAGGACAAATTTTTGGGGATGACCCCGCCTTTGGGGTGGAACTCTTGGAACACCTTCACTTGGAATATCAACGACCAGCTCATTCGGGAATCCGCCGACGCCATGGTGGAAAGCGGCCTGAAGGACGCCGGCTATGAGTACGTGGTCATCGACGACTGCTGGAGCCTGAAGCAGCGGGACGAAAAGGGCTATCTGGTGCCGGACCCGGAGAAGTTCCCCCAGGGCATGAAGGCCGTGGCAGATTACGTCCACAGCAAGGGGCTGAAGTTCGGCATGTACTCCTGCTGCGGCACCCACACCTGCGCGGGCTACCCCGGCAGCTTTGAGCACGAGTTCCAGGACGCGGAGACCTTCGCCTCCTGGGGCGTGGACTACTTGAAGTACGACAACTGCTACAAGCCCCTCCACGCCGATGGGGAAATCCTCTACAAGCGCATGAGCCTGGCCCTGCGCAACTGCGGCCGGGACATTTTATTCTCCGCCTGCAACTGGGGCAGCGACAACGTCCACCAGTGGATTCAGGGCAGCGGCGCCCAGCTGTTCCGCTCCACCGGGGATATTCAGGACAGCTGGCAGTCCATCAAGGAGCTGGCCCTGTCCCAGCTGGACAAGACGCCCTTCTCCGGCCCCTACTGCCACAACGACATCGACATGCTGGTGGTGGGCATGCACGGCGGCAGCAACAGCGAGTACATCGGCGCCATTGGCGGCTGCACCGATGTGGAGTACCGCACCCACTTCTCCCTGTGGGCCATGATGAACTCCCCCTTGATGATTGGCTGCGACATCCGCTCTATGAGCGACTACACCAAGGAGACCCTCACCAACGCCGACGTGCTGGCCATCAACCAGGACATGGAGTGCCGGGGGCCCTACTGCATCCGCCAGTGGAACAACCCGGAGAACGTGCTCTCGCTGGTTAAGCCCATGAGCGACGGCTCCCTGGCCATTGGCATGTTCAACTTTGGGGATGTGAAAAGCGAGATGTCCCTGCAATTCTGGGATTTGGGCCTGCCGGTTTCCGCCGGGGTGGGCCTGGAGATGTACAACTGCTGGACCCATGTAAACGAGGGCCCCTTCTTCGAGCGGTACGTCAACGTCCTGGAGCCCCACGACTGCGCCGTGTACCGGGCCAAGCTGGTCCGCAAGTGATGGCCAACTACAACACCTGCAAGCAGTGCGGCGCGCCCCTGGGCGGGGACGACATCGCCATCTACCGCAAGCTGGTGCACCGGGGCGCCCAGGAGTTCCTGTGCATCGACTGCCTGGCGGCCTATTTCCAATGTCCCCGGGCGGAGATAGAAAAGCGCATCCGCTGGTACCGGGAGAGCGGCCAGTGCACGCTGTTTCGCTAAAAGGCCCCAAATTTTGTGCTTTTCCTTGAAAATGCCTGTTTCTGCCCCCACATTTTGTCCCCAGCTGTGAATTCTTTATGAACAGTGAAAAAGGGGCTTGCAATTCTTACAAACCCGTGTTAGAATGTAACCAAATTGTAACACTTGTCATCGATGTGTAACCACCGGAACAGGTGGCCCATCGGAGAAAGGAGTGTGCGGGATGCGGAAAAAGACGCTGGGAAATTTCCTGTCTTTCTTGTTGGTGCTGGTTTGTACCGTGACGGCTGTGGCCGCCTTGCACCTGGTCACCCGGGCACAGGGCCCCAGCCTCCCCGCGGTGGAGGAAGCCCTCCCAGCGGCGCAGCTTTCCGCCTCCGTCCCCCCGCAGCTGGTGGCCTCGCCGTTGGTTTGCGTGGGCGCTTTCCTGGGTATGCTGGCCATTGTGGCCATTGGCCTGGCAGTCTACCGCAGGGAGAAGCGCTGCGGGAAGCGCGCCCGGCAGGGGCGGCGCAGCTACATCCCCCGGGCGGACATGGCGTTCCCCGGCAGAAACAGAGTATAAGGGTTTTCGTCCTTTCATATTTTACCTCGGAACAGGGCCGGCAACTTCTGCCGGCCCTGTTTTTGCGCAGAACAAAAGCCGCCGCGGAAGCTCCACGGCGGCTTGTTTCCTGT
>FR893643.1:217-2268 GCA_000435395.1 Firmicutes bacterium CAG:94 | reverse complement strand
CCCGCATAAAACCTAGCTTTTTTGGCAACTCCCTCAAGTTTTCATTTCAAGTGGTACAAGGAGCGCAGTTGCCCCAGGGCCGGAGATAGGAAAAGTGACAAGTGGCCCAAAAACCCAGCAAATATGCGGGGTTTGCCATTTGTCACGGGGGGTCAAATGGCGGAAGCCACATAAAACCTGGCTTTTCTTACCACTTGTCACTTTTAAAATCTCAAGTCATAGAGGTGACAACTGGTCCCCCCATCGAAGATAAAAAAGCGTACAACTATGGCCCAAACCCGCGGGAACACCGGGGTTTTCCACACTTGTACACGTTTGGATTTCCAGCAGGGGCAGCGCCCCAGGATGTGAAAGGATGTGTTACCCATGGACTATTTGCTGAAAAAATTCCTGCCCCGTATCGAGTTTGACTCCTACGAGGATTTTAAAGCCAATTATACCGTGAACGTGCCGGAGAACTTCAACTTCGGCTTTGACGTGGTGGACGCCTGGGCCGAAGAAGAGCCCGAGAAAAAGGCCCTGGTGTGGTGCGATGAGGAGGACAACGAGAAAATCTTCACCTTTACCGACATCAAGCGCCTGTCCAACAAGGCCGCCAACTTCTTTAAGAGCTTGGGCGTGAAGAAGGGCAGCGTGGTGATGCTCATCCTCCGCCGCCGGTGGGAGTACTGGGTGTGCGCCACGGCCTTGCACAAGCTGGGGGCCATCCTCATCCCCGGCACCTTGCAGCTGACGAAAAAGGACATCGTCTACCGGGGCAACGCCGCCCAGGTCTGCGCGGTGGTGTGCGTCAACGACCCCTTCGTCATTGAGCAGGTGGAGGCCGCCCAGCCGGACATCCCCTCCCTGCGCAACAAGATCTTGGTGGCGGAGCAGCGGGAGGGCTGGCTGGACCTCAACGAGGAGCTGGAGAAGTTCCCCGACACCTTCCCCCGCCCCACCGGCCAGGAGGCCACCCGCTGGGACGACATTATGCTGGTGTACTTCACCTCCGGCACCACGGGCATGCCCAAGATGGTGCAGCACAACTTCTCCTACCCCCTGGGGCACATTGTCACTGCCAAGTACTGGCAGCAGGTGGAGGAGAACAAGCTGCACATGAGCGTCTCCGACTCCGGCTGGGCCAAGTTCGGCTGGGGCAAAATCTACGGCCAGTGGGTCTGCGGTGCGGTCATCTTCTGCTATGACATGGAGGCCAAGTTCAACCCCCGCCACCTGCTGGAGCACCTGGAGAAGTACAAGGTGACCACCTTCTGCGCGCCGCCCACCATGTTCCGGTTCATGCTCCAGGAGGACGTGACCAAGTATGACCTCTCCAGCATCCACCACTGCTGCATCGCCGGGGAGCCCCTAAACCCCGAGGTCTACAAGAAGTGGCTGGATTTGACCGGCCTGAAGCTGTACGAGGGCTTTGGCCAAAGCGAAAGCTCGGTGATGCTGGCCAACTTCCAGTGGTTCGAGCCCATCCCCGGCTCTACGGGCAAGCCCTCGCCGCTGTACGACATCCAGCTGGTGGACGCCGACGGCAACAGCTGCGAGGACGGCGAGGAGGGTACCATCGCTGTGATGGACGTGAAGAACCACCCGCCCACGGGCCTGTTTACGGGCTACTTTCAAAACCCGGAGATGACCCAGGAGAAGCTGGGCGGCGCCTACTACGACACCGGCGACGTGGCCTGGCGGGACAGCAACGGCTATTACTGGTTTGTGGGCCGCAACGACGACGTGATCAAGTGCTCTGGCTACCGCATTGGGCCCTTCGAGGTGGAGAGCGCCCTGCTGGAGCACCCTGCGGTGGTGGAGTGCGCCATCACCGGCGCCCCGGACCCCATCCGCGGCCAGGTGGTCAAGGCCACCATTGTGCTGGCCAAGGGATATAAGGGCACCCCGGAGCTGACGAAAGAGCTGCAAAACCATGTGAAGCACGCGACGGCGCCCTACAAATACCCCCGTGTGATAGAGTATGTGGACGAGCTGCCCAAGACCATCGGCGGCAAAATAAAGCGGGCACAAATCCGCAAAGCCGACGAGGGGTGAGGGCCCAGTGCCTG
>FR893643.1:0-136 GCA_000435395.1 Firmicutes bacterium CAG:94 | reverse complement strand
CCAGCGCACGTCCGCGGCCCGGTGCCTGGGCTCTCAATTCGCGCCCCGGGCAGCTCGCTGCCGCTCGTGCTCATCAAGAGGATAGCGCACGTGCGCGCAGGGGGTTGGCCGAGCGAAGCGAGCGTAAAGTTTTTTG
>FR893642.1 GCA_000435395.1 Firmicutes bacterium CAG:94 | reverse complement strand
GGGCTGTGAGCACCATGAGCAGGTGCCGGATTTTGATTTCAATGTTGACGTGGGACAGCACGGAAATGTTGGTGGGCTGGATAGCGAAATACACCAGTTCGCCGCCGGTGGTCTTGAGGCCATAAGTGGTGAAGCCTTGGAGCCCCAATAGGTTCTGCACCGATTTCTTCCCACGCTTTTTTCGTTTCTGCTTGTTCAAGATTGCCTCCTTTTAGTGCTCCGCCCAGTGGTATTCCTGCTGGGTGGAGATGGTGAACTTGGCGGCAAAGCGGATATAATCCAGCACGGTCAAATCCTCCATGCGAATGGAGAGGAAGGCGAAAGCCGCCGTGAGCGCCAGAGGCAGCAGGATCCCCATTTGGGTCAGGGCCACCAGGGAAAGAAGCAGCCCCACGCAGATGAGGGCGAAGTCCCGCAGGCTCCACAGCCATAAGTTGGCGGTGGCTTTCAAATTTTGGGGGTAGATGTAGAGTTTCATAGTCAAACACCTCTCAAAGAGCTTTTGCGATATTCTTCGTCATGTTTACGGCGGTGGAAGTGGCATGGACAACGCTCATCATGTTGACCTTGACGGACGAGTCCAGCCCAAACTGCTGGGCAATCCTCGGCACCTCCCCAGCCGCCAACATGATGCCAAGTCCCAGCAAGAGGTTGTCCTGGAAGGTGAGCAGGCCCAGGAACAACAGCACAGTTTGGAGGAAAGCGGTCAGGCATAGAGCGAAGATCTGCTTGCACCATTGGGAGAAGCCGTCCGTGTAGCCCCGGGGAACGCTGAATAGGTACAGGCTGCCCACCGCCATCTGGATGAGCAGAATCCCGCCACGCTTGATATTGGCGAAGAACACTTTCAGCACACAGTAGGCCAAAGCCACCAGGGTCAGTAAATTCAGCAGCCCCAGTGCTGGCCCCACGGTGGGCGGGCCGAATTTGGCCGCCAGCACCTTGAGAGCTACTTCCCCCAGGTTGAAGCTTTGCGCGCCAACATAATCGGCGGCAAGGTCTTTCAAAAAGATGTTTTGGAGCGAGATGCAGAAGGTATAAAGGTTTACCGGCACCACCGTCACCAGATTGGCGGCGAAGAACCCCTTGAGGATATTTAGCATGGTGGACTTGATGGTGGCCCGACCGTTTTGGTACTCCACCGCCAGGTCAAAGGCGGCCACAATGACGCCCACGCCAAACAGAACCCAGCCGAAGAGGAAAAACAGGTGGACGGCGGACTCAATCCAAGAGAGGTCGAAAATCTCCGCGCCCATGTCGCCCATCTGGGAGAACACATCGGCAATGGAATCATAGAAGGCGTTGAAGAGCCATTTCACCAGATTGTCCCAAATGGCGTTGACGATGGTGTCGCCAATGCCCTCG
>FR893641.1 GCA_000435395.1 Firmicutes bacterium CAG:94 | reverse complement strand
CGGTACAGGGCCAGCTGCTCCCCCTCCCCCAGCAGCCCCAGGTTGGAAAACTGCTGGGTCAGCAAAATGGTGTCCGCCTGGGTCTTGAGGGGGCGGGGCAGGAAAAACCGGAGCAGCCGCTTCCGCTGCCGGGCGGGCAGCGCCCCCAGGGCCCGCTCCACGGAGAAATCCCACACCGGGCACGGCAGGCTTATGGGGGCGGACTGGGCCTCCCCGCAGCAGAACACCTCCCGGATGAGGGGGTTCTCCCCAGAGAACAGGCCGTGCCTTTGGGCAAGGGCCGCGTGGCGCGGGAACCTCTCCGCCAAAATGCCCGCCTCCCGCTGGGGGTGGCTCAGGGCCCCGGCGGCGTCCTCGAAAAAGGAGAAGGCCAGCCCCTTGGCCACCAGGCACAGGGAAAAATAGAACTGGGCCCCCGCCACATAGACTTTGGAAAACGCCTCCAGCGGGGGCAGGCCCAGGGCGTCATAGGCGGAGAGGGCCTGGGCCGTCACCTGGCCTTCCTCCCCGTGGGGGATGCGCAGGTAGGGGAACAGCGCCACCTGGTCAAAGAAG
>FR893640.1 GCA_000435395.1 Firmicutes bacterium CAG:94 | reverse complement strand
GGTGGTGTGTCACTGATTTGTTTCAAACTTCTCCCTGCCAGAAAAGCTTTCAGAGCCAGGAGATCCTCACCGTCCTTGGTCCGTCTGCGTTCGGGAAGGAATTCCAGGTTATAGGTGATTTTCATACAGCCGCCTCCAAGAGATACGGTGTGTAGGTCAAGTTCCGCTGGGTGATGGCGTCTCCCCAGGTAAGGCCGTCACAGCCTGGGATGGGTTCCTCCAGGCTCACGGTCTGGGGGCGGCGCCGCTGTTTTTCCCGCTCGTGGGAGAGCGCGGAGCTCATAGCAGCCCAGGCGATGGACGTAAAGCCGTACCGGTAAAGGTCCGGCCGGCGGAACCATTTCTCCACCGCCAGCAGGTACCGGAAGATCACCACATCGTAGTAGTCCTCCATAGGCAGGCCGTTGACCCGGAGAAAGCGCAGCACCAAGGTGTGGTGTGCCTCCGCCATCTCTTTTTCGTGGGGCTCCAGGGGCCGCAGCTTCAGGCGGCGAGGTTTCTGCTTTTTGATGTTCGGGCGGAAATGCTTTCCCACCTGTCTTTTCTTACTTTTTTTCGATACATTCGCACCCACGGTGCAGTCCTCCTTTTTTAGTAGATTGGAAAAATGTTTTAGGGTGAAACAGTACAGGGCATCCGGAAGAAAGCGCTGGCTCAGAGCCAGGACTTTCCCGGTGTTTTCCGCGGTGACAACAAAGTCGCAGCTTTTCTTTTTGCTATACGAGCTCATTTCGCATACCCCTTTCTGATGAATTCTATGAAAACGGGGCAGCCAACGGCTCCCCGGAACGAAAGTTGGGGGAGCCGTGAGACTCCGGTATATAGGAAAAAAGCACCCGAAGAAAACCTTCGAGTGCTTTTGTGGCTAAGCCAAAGTAGGGGCAGGAGTCCTGCTCCCACCTCCTTGTTCCTGTGCCTCTATGACAGAGGCAGAAGACGTAAAAAAGCGCCAGAAAGCCAAGGCTCTCTGACGCTGCGATACGAGATACTATCATTGCTCTGGGCAATGGGGACACTTTACATAAATACTATACCATGCCCTCCATGGGAATGCAAGCAAAATCGAAAAGGAAGGGTATGTGCATCCAGCCGGTACCAACGGACAGCAGGGAACGTGCAGGCCAGCCTTTTCCTTGCCTGCTGAAAAGCGATTCTATTTGTCCCTTGAATGCTCCGTCCCCCACTGGCACATCTGCTCCATAATGGGATAGAGGGAAGCGCCCTTTTCCGTCAGGCTGTATTCTACCTTGGGAGGAACCTGGGGATATTCCTTGCGCCGGACCAAACCATCCGCTTCCATTTCCTTTAGCTCCCGGCTCAGCGCCTTATAGGTAATGGTGCCAATCTTCCGCTGCAATTCGTTGAAACGGACCGGCTGCGCCTCCACCAG
>FR893639.1:745-7020 GCA_000435395.1 Firmicutes bacterium CAG:94 | reverse complement strand
CAGCCGCTGTAGGCGCCGCTGCCGCCGGGCTGGCCTTTTGGAAACGGAAGAAAAACAACGCCCTCCCCGCGGGAGAGGCAGAGGAGCCGCAAGCCCTGCCCCTGGAAGAACAGGGGGAGGAAACCCCCGTCGGGGACGCCCCTGGCGAGGGGGCGCCCCCAGAGAAGGCGGAGCCTGCGGTAAAGCTCGCGGCGGACACAGAAATCAAAGAAACAGAGGAGGCCAGCCATGATGAATGAAGTAAAACGCCCCAAGAAGCCGCTGATTTTTTACTACGTCATTGCAATGGTAATTTTGCTGGCAATCAACCTGTTCACCGTGCCCTGGCTGGCCCAGCGGCAGGTGAAAGAGGTAGACTACGGCACCTTCCTCCAGATGGCCGAGGACAAGGACCTGGGCCTGGTGGAGGTGCAGGAGACAGAGAACCAGATTGTCTTTACCAACAAGGACGAGACCGCCATCTTTAAAACCGGCATGATGCCCGACCCCGACCTGACCCAGCGCCTGGACGACTCGGGGGCACAGTTCTCCGGGCAAATTCTTGAGCAGGCCAACCCCATCATCGCCTTTTTAGTCAGCTGGGTGCTGCCCATTGCCATTTTCATTATTCTGGGCCAGTGGATGTCCAAGAAGCTGATGCAGCGTGCCGGCGGCCCCAACGCCATGAGCTTTGGCAAATCCAACGCCAAGGTGTATGTGAAGTCCTCCGAGGGCATCAAGTTCTCCGACGTGGCCGGGGAGGACGAGGCCAAGGAGAACCTCTCGGAAATCGTGGACTACCTGCACAACCCCAACAAGTACAAGGAAGTGGGCGCCGCCATGCCCAAGGGCATTTTGCTGGTGGGCCCTCCCGGCACCGGCAAAACCATGCTGGCCAAGGCGGTGGCTGGTGAATCCAACGTGCCCTTCTTCTCCATGTCCGGTTCGGAATTTGTGGAGATGTTCGTGGGCATGGGCGCCGCCAAGGTGCGGGACCTGTTTAAGCAGGCCAAGGAGAAGGCCCCCTGTATCGTGTTCATCGACGAGATTGACGCCATCGGCAAAAAGCGGGAGGGGAACATCTCCGGCAACGACGAGCGGGAGCAGACCTTGAACCAGCTGCTCACCGAGATGGACGGCTTTGAGGAAAACAGCGGCGTCATCATTCTGGCGGCCACCAACCGGCCGGAGTCCCTGGACCCCGCATTGACCCGCCCCGGCCGCTTTGACCGCCGGGTGCCTGTGGAGCTGCCCGACCTCCAGGGCCGGACGGAGATTTTGAAGGTCCACGCCAAAAAGGTAAAGATTGCCGGGGACGTGGACTTTGAGAAGGTGGCCCGGATGGCCTCCGGCGCGTCCGGCGCGGAGCTGGCCAACATCGTCAACGAGGCAGCCCTGCGGGCTGTGCGGGCCGGGCGGAAGTCCGTGACCCAGGCCGACCTGGAGGAGAGCATCGAGGTGGTCATCGCCGGATACCAGAAGAAAAACGCCATCCTCACCGACAAGGAAAAGCTTATCGTCTCCTACCACGAGACGGGCCACGCCTTGGTGGCGGCGCTGCAAACCCACTCGGCGCCGGTGCAGAAAATCACCATTGTGCCCCGCACCAGCGGCGCACTGGGCTACACCATGCAGGTGGACGAGGGCAACCATTACCTGATGAGCCAGGAGGAGCTGGAAAACAAGATTGCCACCCTCACCGGCGGCCGGGCTGCCGAGGAGCTGGTATTCCACTCCGCGTCCACGGGGGCCTCCAACGACATTGAGCAGGCCACCAAGCTGGCCCGGGCCATGATTACCCGCTACGGTATGAGCGAGGACTTCGACATGGTGGCCCTGGAGACGGTGAACAACCAGTACCTGGGCGGCGACGCCAGCCTGGCCTGCTCGGCCCAGACCCAGGCGAAAATCGACCAGCAGGTGGTAGGCCTGGTGAAGGAGCAGCACCAGAAGGCTTTGCAGCTGCTCCAGGACAACCGGCGCAAGCTGGATGAGATTTCCAAGTACCTGTACGAGAAGGAGACCATCACCGGCGACGAGTTTATGGTGCTGTTAAACGCCAAATAAGGAACGAAGGGGGAAGCCATGAGGACCGCAGTTGTGGATGTGGGCGGCGGCCTGCGGGGCGTTTACGCCACCGGTGTGCTGGACCGCTGCTTGGAGGAGGGCGTGCGCTTTGACTCTGGCGTGGGCGTTTCCGCGGGGAGCGCCAACATCGCCTCCTACCTGGCCGGGCAAAAGGGGCGGAACTACCAGTTTTATGCGGAGTATTCCAGCCGCAAGGAGTACATGAGCGTGGCACAGCGCTATGGGAAAGCGGGGCGTGAGGATTCGATGCTGTCTCTACACTTGTTCCCCCTCTATCTCCGGCAGCCGCAGCAAGTTCTGCACGTAGGAGAGAATCACCTCCGGCTCCTCCTGACACCGGTTTTGCAGCCACTGCTGGATAAGGGCGAGAAAGCCTGCCCGGAAAAAGGCGAAGTAATAGGCAATGGCCTCCTCCTCTACGGAGAGCCCCCGCAGCAAGGGCCGCACATACCACTCCAAAAGCTGGCCGAAAGCCCAGTCCAGGCGGTGCTGGGCCGTGCTTTGGCTGAGGTAGACCCGGTAGAAATCCCGGTTGTCCCGGATGTGCTCCAAAATGGGCAGCAGGTGGCCGGGGGAGAAGGGGTGCTCCCCGTCGTAGTTGTCCCCGCGGAAACGCCTCATCAGGTTCGCGCCGATCTCTTGCTCCAGCTCCTCCATCAGGTCCCCAATGCTGTCGTAGTGGCTGTAAAAGGTGGAGCGGTTCACCCCGGCCTCCTGGCAGAGCCTGCTCACCGTCACATCTAAAATATCCCTGCGTGCCAGCAAGCGCAGCAGCGCTTCCTTCAGCCGTTCCCGCGTTTCCCGGGAGCGGCTGTTGTTTTTGGTGTTCATGGCATAGCCTCCCATTATCCCAACACATATCGGCTTTTTGCTGTGTACTTTGTGTTTCTCTCTCTAGTATACTGGAGACAGTTCCAAGCAACAAGTGTTGTTTTTCTGCGGGAGGCGGATTTCTATGAAAAAAATTACCTTGCCCGGGACTTTGTGCAGAGGCGAAAAAGTCAGTAAACAAGAGCGGTTCCTGGGGTACCTGGTGGGCCCCTTGGGATTCGGTTTCCTCTCCCTTATGGTCAACAGCTACCTCAACGTGTACTATACCGACGTCTGCGGCCTGGGCCGCCTGTGGGGCGGCAGCTTTATGAGCGTGTACCCCATTTTGGTCAAGGGCCTGGATGTGCTCACCTACCTGGCTGCCGGCTGGCTGGTGGACCGCACCGTGACAACCCAGGGAAAGGCCCGGCCCTATTTGCTGCTCAGCGGGGCGCTGCTGCCTGTCAGCGCGCTGCTCTTGTTTTTGGTGCCCCAGGGCAACGATTTCCTCACCGCTGCCGCCGTGCTGTGCAGCAACCTGTTCTTCTTCGCCGTGGTGGCCACCTTGTACTGCACCGCCAACACGCTGATGGTCCCCCTGTCCTCCACCGACCCCCGGGAGCGCAGCCAGCTGGCCGTCACCGTCAACGCCCAGGGGCTGCTTACCGGCACCACCGTAGCAGTGGTGTTCCCCGCAGTGATTCTGCCCGCCATCGGCGTGGACCAAGGCCGCTGGATAACCGTCATGGTGTGCACCGCCGTGGTGCCCGTGCCCCTGCTGGCCCTCCAGTACCTTTTCACCCGGGAGCGCGTTACCGAGCAGGAGCAAGCCGCGGGAGAGAGGCGCCCGAAGCTTTCCCTGGCCCGGCAGCTGCGCTGCTGCGCCAAAAGCCGACCCTGGCTGCTGCTGATGGCCTATTTCCTGCTGCTGGGGCTGGTGAATGCCCTCTCCAGTTCCGCCGTGTTCTACTATTGCAGCTGGGTGCTGGGCAGCTATAACGATGGGATTACCCAGGTGCTGTTTTACGCCATCGGCAACCTGCCCATGGGCATCGGCGTCTTCCTTTGCAACCCCCTGTGCAAGCGGCTGGGCCGTGCCCGGGCCATGGTGGGAGGCCTGCTCCTCTCCTGCGGGGGGCTGGGGGTGTGCCTGGTCTTTCCCACTTCACTGCCGGCGGTTTTGGCAGGCCAGTTTATCAAGGCCTTTGGGACTATCCCCTCCACGTACCTGGCCAGTGTCCTTCTCAGCGAAGCCCTGGACGATGTCCAAGCCAAAAGCGGCGTCCGCTGCGACGGCTTCACCTCCTCCCTGTATAACTCCATGCTGACCATCACAAGCGGCGTGGCGGTGAGCCTGCTCAATGGGGGCATGGCGCTGTTCGGCTACTTGGCACCAGCCGCGGGAGCCATCCCCACCCAGCCCCAGGCCGTGCGGGGGTTCTTCACCTTCTGCCAGCTGGGAGTTCCCCTGTTAGCCTATCCCGTTTTGGCAGCCTTGCTCTACGGCATGGGAAAGAGCCAAGGCTCTGTCAAGGCGGCATAGATGGTCATGTGTCCTTTGTAATATGAAAACGTGTCTACAGATGTGACACCGGACTCTTTTTTGCTAATTTCAGTATACCTCGAGAGCGTCCCGAAAATCCACATGGGAGAAGATGAGAAAGGTAGGGTGAGAGCTCTTCCCCAAAAGCCCACACGAACCCTTCGTTAAGTTTCCGGAGGGACGGTCTCCTGCTCCCTTGGTATAACAGCCGCCACGGGGCAATGTTCCACGCAGTTGCCGCAATGGAGGCAGTGCTCCTGGTGGATGACGCTGGGCGCGCCCAAGGTGATGGCCCGCTGGGGGCAGGCCTCCACACAGGCGCCGCAGCTGATGCAGTCCTCGGTAATGGTGTAGCCCTTGGGCTTTGCCCTCCCTTGGCCGACGGTGTAGCTCTCCCGGAAGATGGGGTTCACCCCCAGGTGGAAGTACTCGATGGCCATGTCCCGGATGACAAACACCATGCCGATGCTCCGTGTCTCCCCAGGGTACACGTTGGAGAGATAGGGCAGCTCCGCAAAAATCAAATCCCGCCACTTCTCCTGCTCCCCGGGGGGCACAGGCGTGGCCGTCCCGGAGAGGCGAATCATCTCCTTATAGCGGGTGTAGCCCAGGATTTGCACCTTCCCCCGGGCCAGCAGCTCCTTGCAGAAGTCCTTGCCCCGGGCGGTGAAAAAGTAGAGGGCGTCCGGCTCGTAGTGGATGGCACTGATGTTGCGCACCTGGGGGTTGCCCTCCCTGTCCACGGTGGCAAAGGACAGCACCCCCACATAGCGCAGCTTGTTCAAACAGGTTTGAGCGTCCATACGGTTACCTCCCCTCTCCCACAAGCTTCACCCGGCCGTCTTTCCGGGGCTTTTCCGGTGGGTAATCCCCTTCCACGTAGCCCAAAGCCACAAAGCACCGGGCCTTGTAGTGTCTGGGAATGCCCCACTCCTCCATGAGATGGGCGCCCAGGGGGCTTTCGAAGGTCTCCTCCGCCCGGGCGATGACGCAGGAGGAAATCCCCAGCTCATAGGCGGCCAGGACCATGTTTTCCGCGCAGCAAAAGGCGTCCGGCACGCTGTAGAGGAAGTTCTCCGGGCCAAAGACCACGCAGACCGTGGGCGCGCCATAAAACCCGTTTTGAATGGTGGGGTCATCGATGGTGCTGGGCTGCTCTTTGGAGACGAAATTTCCCGCCAGCCGGCTGCGGTCGAACTTCGCCAGGTTCTGCCGGCCCAGCCGGCTGGTTAGCTCCCTGTTGTGGACGCCCACCAGAATGGCCCGCTGGCCGCCGCCCGCGTTGGGGGCGAAGGAGCCGGCCTCCAAGATTTTTTCCAAATTCTCCCGGGGGATTTGCCTGTCCTGGTACTTGCGGATGGAGCGCCGCCCCCGGATGGCTTCTAGCACGTTCATTTAAGATACCTCCTTCCAGCACTCCGGGTCCGGGGCATACATGTCGCCGTGATACCCTGCCGCCACGGCGGGACACCCCCGGCAGAACCGGAGCAGCTCGCACTTGGAGCACTTCTCGAACTTTTCGTACACCCGGTACTGGTCAAGCTTCGGCCCGGTGAACAGGTCGTACAGGTCGTCGGTGAGGGCGTTGCCCACCTTGCTTTCCATGCGGCGGCAGGCGTACACCGCCCCGTCGGAGAGGATGGTCAGATGGCAGTTGCCGCAGTTGCAGCCCTCGTAGACGTATTCATCCTCGGGGTAAACTTTGGGGTCAAACAGCCCCTTCTCGTAGAGGAACAGCGTCCACAGGTGGTCTTTCAGGTTGAAGGTGGTCCCGCAGCCCTGGGCCCTGTACTTCTGGAATTTCTCCCAGCACTGTTCCATCATGTCCCGGTATTCCGCCGGGGAGCAGCACACG
>FR893639.1:0-679 GCA_000435395.1 Firmicutes bacterium CAG:94 | reverse complement strand
GAAGATGTCCGCCTTGTTTTTCACCACCTCGTCCACCAGGGCGGGGATGTCCCGATAGTTCCACCGGGATACGGTGGTCATAATGGCTACGTCAATGCCGGCGCCCCGCAGCAGGGGGATGGCCGCCATGGTGGCGTCGTAGGAGCCGGGCTGCTGGCGGATGCCGTCGTGGGTCTCCCGCAGGCCGTCCAGGGAGAGCTGGTACTTCCGGCAGCCACAGTCCTTCAACCGGCGGCAAACATCCGCCGTGAGGTGGAAGGGGTTGCCCATCAGTGCGAAGGGGATGTTGGAAAGCTTTAACAGCTTCATCAGCGCCCAGAACTGGGGGTGGAGGATGGGGTCGCCCCCGGTGATGTACAAATAGGGCAGCCGCCCGGCCTTTTGGCAGAAGGTCTTGCAGTTTTCAAGTACGGTGACCATGTCCTCCAAAGCCATCTCCTGGAACTTGGCGTGGCTGCCCAGCGCATAAATATAGCAGTGCCTGCACCGCTGGTCGCAGGCCTCGATGATATGCCATTGAAAGGCGAAATACTCCATGTGTGTGCCTCACTTTCCTGGGATAGAAGTGGTCCCTGAGAGCGGGCAGCCCTCAGGGACCGGGGGAATCAGAGCTTACTTATCCCCAGCGCCGCAAGCTGTGCCGCAGGCGGCGGGCTGTTCCTGGGGCTGTTTGTCCCCA
>FR893638.1 GCA_000435395.1 Firmicutes bacterium CAG:94 | reverse complement strand
GGGGGTGCTGCTGCCCGCCACCACCGCTTTGGGCACGCTGCTGCCCGGCGGCCGGGAACAGGGCATCCTCCATGGGGCCAATGTGGTGATGCCCAACCTCTCCCCGGAGGACGCCCGGGAGAAGTACACCTTGTACAACAACAAGCTGCACTCCGGGGCCGAGGCGGCGGAGAGCTTGAACCTGCTGCGGCAGAGCCTGGGTAAGATTGGCTACGAGGTGGCCGTGAGCAGGGGCGACAGTAAAGCGGTGTAAAAGGAAACCGAGCGTAAAGTTTCTTGCTGAAACTTCTTTCAAAAAACTTTCGGCCCTTCCCTGAATGGGGCGTAAGCCCGAAAAGAAACTAGGGAAGCAGGGGCCAAAGGCCTGGCCTCCAGCGCACCGAGAAAGTGGGTTCTCAAAAAGCGTGCCAGCGCCTTGCCTCTCACTGGCCAAACGGCGCCAGCTCCCCCTTTGGGGGCAAGTGTAACCTAGGTTTTCTGGGGCGTTCAGCCCTGGCTGGTTCCTGTATCCACACTATGACAACTGATGGGAAAGTGTCTCTGACCCAGAAGAAAGGATGATTTTTCATGTACAATCCCAAGTCTTTGAAAGCCGAGGAATTTATCGACCACCAGGAGATCCTGGACACCTTGGCCTATGCCGATGAAAACAAAAACAACGTGGAGCTCATCGACCAGATTTTGAACAAGGCCCGGGAGCGCAAGGGCCTGTCTCACCGGGAGGCCTCTGTGCTGCTGGCCTGCGACATCCCCGAGAAGGTCCAGGAGCTGTACGCCTTGGCCGAGCAAATCAAAAAGGATTTCTACGGCAACCGCATTGTCATCTTCGCGCCGCTGTACCTGTCTAACTACTGCGTCAACGGCTGTTTGTACTGTCCCTACCACCAGAAGAACAAGCACATCCCCCGGAAAAAGCTGACCCAGGAGGAAGTGGAGAAAGAGGTCATCGCCCTGCAGGACATGGGCCACAAGCGCCTGGCCATCGAGACCGGCGAGGACCCCGTCAACTGCCCCATTGAGTATGTGCTGGACTGCATCCACACCATCTACTCCATCAAGCACAAAAACGGCGCCATCCGCCGGGTGAACGTGAACATCGCCGCCACCACCGTGGAGAACTACCGCAAGCTGAAGGAGGCGGGCATCGGCACCTACGTCCTGTTCCAGGAGACCTACCACAAGGAGAGCTACGAGCACCTGCACCCCACCGGCCCCAAGAGCAACTACTGCTATCACACCGAGGCCATGGACCGGGCCATGGAGGGCGGCATTGACGACGTGGGCCTGGGGGTGCTCTTCGGCCTGGAGCTGTACCGCTATGAGTTCGCCGGGCTGCTGATGCACGCCGAGCACCTGGAGGCCGTCCACGGGGTGGGGCCCCACACCATCAGCGTGCCCCGTGTAAAGCACGCCGACGATATCGATCCCGACGAGTTCGACAACGGCATTGACGACGACACCTTCCTGAAAATCTGCGCCTGCATCCGGGTGGCCGTGCCCTACACCGGCATGATTATGTCCACCCGGGAGAACCAGTCCGTCCGGGAGCGGGCGCTGCATCTGGGCATTTCCCAGGTGTCCGGTGGCAGCCGCACCAGCGTGGGCGGCTACACCGAGGAGGAGCGCCCCCACGACACCGAGCAGTTCGACGTCAGCGACAACCGCACCTTGGACGAGGTGGTGGCCTGGCTGATGGAGCTGGGGTACATCCCCTCCTTCTGCACCGCCTGCTACCGGGAGGGCCGCACCGGCGACCGCTTTATGAGCCTGTGCAAGAGCGGGCAGATCCAGAACTGCTGCCACCCCAACGCCCTGATGACGCTGAAGGAGTACCTGATGGATTACGCCGCCCCGGAGACAAAAGCCATTGGGGAGAAGCTGATTCAGGCGGAGCTGGAGAACATTCCCAAGGAAAAGGTGAAGGAGATCTGCAAGGACCACCTGGAGAAGATCGAGCAGGGCATCCGGGACTTTCGGTTCTAAGTCCGTGGCCGGACTGGACGAGTCGCGCTTTGGGGGCGGCGGCTACGGCCGCGCCTGTGCCGATAGTTAGCGCACGTCCGCGCCGTAGGTGAGTAAAAGTTTTTAGTCAAGTTTTTTTCAAAAAACTTGTGGGGTTTGGGGTGAAACCCCAAGACCTTACAGGGGTGCGGGGGGTCCTGGTGCCCGGTGGGCACCGTTCAGGACCGACCGAGGCGGCAGCCGAGACCAGCCACCGCCTTCCCATACACAAAAAAGGGGGGGACGCACGTCCCCAACAGGGAGGAACGCTATGAAAACACTGGGCATCATCGGAGGCATGGGGCCAATGGCCACCGCCTACCTGCTGGAGCTCATCATCCAGATGACTGCCGCGAAAACGGACCAGGAACACCTGAGCGCCGTTGTGCTGAACAACCCCCAGGTGCCGGACCGCACCGCCTACATCCTGGACCGGGCGAAGCCCTCTCCCCTGCCGGTGCTGGAGGGCATGGCCCACGCCCTGGAAAACCTGGGCTGCGGGGTGCTGTGCGCCCCCTGCGTCACCTCCCACTACTTCTACGAGGAGCTGGCGGGGTGCGTGCAGGTGCCCTTTCTCCACATGGTGCGGGAGACAGCCAAGGAGCTGCAGGCCGCCGGCAAAACCCGGGCGGGCATTTTGGCCACCACGGGCACGGTGAAGATGGGGCTGTTCCAACAGGCCCTGGAGGAGGCCGGCGTGGAGTGGGCCATCCCCAGTGAGGCGGGCCAGCGCCTGGTGATGTCTTTGATTTACGAGGACATCAAGGCCGGGCGGCCCGCCAACATGGGGAAATTCCAGCGGGCCAGCGAGCAGCTCTTTGACCAGGGGTGCGACTGCGTCATTTTGGGCTGTACGGAGCTCTCTTTGGTCAAGCGGGACATCCCCCTGGGCCACGGGTACTTAGACGCCCTGGAGGTGCTCTCGAAGCGGTGCGTGGAAGCCTGCGGCGCCCCGCTGAAAGAGGCCTACCGCCAGCTGATTTCATAAAAGAAAAGGAGGAGCATTCCCATGTGTGGTTTTGTGGGATTTCGAAATACGCCAGAGGTGAGAAGCCCCGAAAGCGTGGTAAAGGCTATGGCCGACCGGATCGTGCACCGGGGCCCGGACGACGCCGACTACTACGTGGACCAGGATGTGTCCCTGGGCTTCCGGCGGCTTTCCATCATCGACCTGGAGGGCGGGCGCCAGCCCATCCGCAACGAGGACGGCACCAAGGTGCTGGTGTTCAACGGGGAAATCTACAATTTCCAGGCTTTGCGGGAGGATTTGCTGCAAAAGGGCCACCAGTTTACCACCCGCACCGATTCGGAGACCATCCTCCACGGCTACGAGGAGTACGGCAAGGGCATTTTGCAAAAGCTGCGGGGCATGTTCGCCTTTGTCATC
>FR893637.1 GCA_000435395.1 Firmicutes bacterium CAG:94 | reverse complement strand
GGGGCAGGGGGTGTAGGTGGTTGGCATAGTGGCCGCTCCTCTCTGGAAAAGGTGAAAAAAGGCTCGCCGGGAAAAGGCGGGCCTTTTGTTCTGTCAATATTTGCGGAACCGCTGGTAGCGCTGCTCCAGCAGCTCTTCCACCGGCAGCTGGCCCAGCTGGGACAGGGCCGCCTCCAGCTCCTCTTGAAGCTTGGCGTAGGTCAGGGAGAACTCCTTCTCCTCGGGGATAACCTGCTCCACCACGCCCAGCTCCAGCATGTCCTGGGCTGTCAGGCGCAGGGATTCGGCGGCGTCCTTCACCTTTTTGGAGTCCTTCCACAAGATGCTGGCGCAGCCCTCGGGGGAGATGACGGAGTACACGGCGTTCTCCAAAATCCACACCCTATCGGACAAAGCCAGCGCCAAGGCGCCGCCGCTGCCGCCCTCGCCGATGAGCACGGAGATGATGGGTGTTTTCAGGCCGGCCATGGTGGTCAGGTTCTCGGCGATGGCCTGGCCTTGGCCCCGCTCCTCGGCGCCCATGCCGCAAAAGGCCCCGGAGGTATCCACAAAGCACACCACCGGCCGGTGGAATTTCTCCGCCTGCTCCATCAGGCGCAGGGCCTTGCGGTAGCCCTCGGGGTTGGGGGCGCCAAAGTTGCGGCGCACGCGCTCCCGCATGTCCTTGCCCTTCTCCATGGCGATGACGGTGACGGGCCGGCCGTGCAAGGTGGCAATGCCCCCCACAATGGCCGGGTCGTCGGCAAAGCGCCTGTCGCCGTGGAGCTCGATAAAGTCCTCAAAGATATTCTCAATGTAGGAGATTCCCGTGGGCCTATCCTTGGCCCGGGCCAGCAGGACCTTTTCATAGGCGCTCATTGTGCCGCCCCCTTTCTATGGAGCTTTAAAAGCTTGGCAATGGTCTCCCGCTGCTGGGTGCGGGGGACGATGATGTCCACAAAGCCGTGCTCCAGCAGGAACTCCGCCTTTTGGAACCCTGCGGGCAGCTTTTTGCGGATGGTCTGCTCGATGACGCGGGCCCCGGCAAAGCCGATGGTGGCCCCGGGCTCGGCCATGATGACGTCGCCGTCCATGGCAAAGCTGGCGGTAACGCCCCCTGTGGTGGGGTCGGTGAGCACCGTCAGGTAGAAGTTGCCAGTGTCGGAGTGCCGGCGCACCGCGGCGCTGGTCTTGGCCATCTGCATCAACGAGAGGATGCCCTCCTGCATGCGGGCGCCGCCGGAGACGGTAAAGCCCACCACCGGCAGGCTGTGCTCCGTGGCATGCTCAAACAGGCGGGTGATTTTCTCGCCCACCACGGTGCCCATGCTGCCAATCATAAAGTTGGGGTCCATAAAGAACAGGGCGCAGGGCTGCCCGTCAATCTGGGCGGTGCCGCACACCACGCCCTCCTTCTCCCGGGCGGCCAGCTTGGCGTTGCGCAGCTTTTGGTCGTAGCCCGGAAAGCCCAAAATGTCCCGGCTTTTCAGGTCGCCGTCCAGCTCCTGGAAGCTCTCCTCGTCCACCAGGTAGACAATCCTGTCCCGGGGGCCCATTCGAAAATGGTACCCGCAGGCGGTGCACACCTGAAGGTTATCCTGCAAATCGTTTAAGGGCAGCTGCACCCCGCAGTGGGGGCAGGTGGTGCGGATGCCGGCGTCCTCTTCCGGCACCGGCTTGCCGCCCTTTTCCAGCTCGTTCTGGGGCGAGCGGAACAGGCCCATCAAATTCATAGCTTGCCATCACCCTTCTTGTTTGGCCTGGGGGCGCGGTTTCTCACTGCCCCGGCCTTTGGAAATGCTTCATGAAATCGGTGTAGTAGTCGCCCTTTTTAAAGCGCTCGTCCCGGATAATATCGATCTGGTCCTCAATGTTGTTCAGCGTGCCGCCAATGACCAGCTCGCTTAAAGCGGCGGTCATCTTGCGGATGGCCTCCTCCCGGGTGGAGGAGTAGACGATCATCTTGCCCAGCATACTGTCGTAATAGGGGGGGATCTCATACCCCTGGTAGAGGAAGGTGTCGAACCGCACCCAGGGGCCGCCCGGGGTGTGGAAGAAGCCCACCTTGCCGGGGCCCTTGGCGTTGATGCGGCACTCGATGGCCGCGCCCTGCACGTGGATGTCCTCCTGGGTAAAGTCCAGGGGCACGCCGGCGGCGATGCGGATCTGCCACTTCACAATGTCGATGCCCGTCACCAGCTCGGAAACAGGGTGCTCCACCTGCAGGCGGGTGTTCATCTCCATAAAGTAGAAGTTCTTGTCCTTGTCCATCAAAAACTCCACCGTGCCGGCGTTGACATAGCCGGAGGCCTTGGCGGCCCGGGCGGCGGTGGCCATAAGCTCCCGGCGGATTTCCGGGCTCACCCCCGGGGAGGGGGATTCCTCGATGAGCTTCTGGTTGTTCCGCTGGATGGAGCATTCCCGCTCTCCCAGGCAGACGATGTTCCCCTCCTCGTCGGCCAGCAGCTGCACCTCGATGTGCTTGACCGGGTCCAGGTACTTCTCCATGTACATGCGGCCGTCGCCAAAGGCTTTCTCCGCCTCGCTGGAGGCCGTCTCAAAGGCGCGCTCCATGTCCTCTTCCCGCTCGATCAGGCGGATGCCCTTGCCGCCGCCGCCGGCGCTGGCCTTGATCAGCACGGGATAGCCGATGTTGGCAGCGGCCTCCTTGGCCTCCTGGGCGTTCCGCAGGATGTCGGTGCCCGGGGTGGTGGGGACGTTGTTCTGCTTCATCAGGCGGCGGGCGGCGTCCTTGTCGCCCATGTTGGAGATGACCTCCGCCGGCGGGCCGATGAACACCACGCCGTGCTCCTTGCACAGGGCGGCGAACCCGGCGTTTTCCGAGAGGAAGCCATAGCCCGGGTGGATGGCCTGGGCGTGGGTGGCCAGGGCCGCGCTGACAATGCGCTGGCCGTTTAAGTAGCTGTCGTCCGCCCGGGGGCCGCCGATGCAGATGGCCTCGTCGGCCAGGGCCACGTGGAGGGATTCCCGGTCGGCCTCGGAGTAGACCGCCACGGTGGAAATGCCCATCTCCTTACAGGCCCGGATAATCCGGATGGCGATTTCCCCCCGGTTGGCGATTAAAATTTTTGTGAACACATGCTTTCATCCTTTCCGCAAAGGGGCCAGGCGCCCCTTTATTCGGATTTGACCAGGGCGAAGGAGAACTCCGCGCTGACGCAGACCTTGCCGTTGACCGAGCCCTTGCCCTTGGCAAAGTAGAAGCTGCCCCGCTGCCGGGTGATTTCGCACTCTGTCTCCAAGGTGTCGCCGGGCTTCACCTGGCCGCGGAACTTCACCTTGTCCAGCGAGGTGAACATGGGGGTGCAGCCCTCGGCGGCGCCGCTGGCCAGCAGCACGCAGGCGCTTTGGGCCATCATCTCGCACTGGATGACGCCGGGCACCACGGGGTTGCCGGGGAAGTGCCCCTGGAGGAAGTACTCGTCCCCCCGGATGTGGCACTTGCCGTGGGCCACGCCGTCGATAAGCTCCACCTCGTCCACCAGCAGCATGGGCTCCCGGTGGGGGAGAATCTTCTTGATTTCTTCTTTATTCATAACAAAACGTTCCTCCTGTAGCAATGGGGACCACTTGAAATCCAAAAAGTGACAAGTTAACGATTTTGC
>FR893636.1 GCA_000435395.1 Firmicutes bacterium CAG:94 | reverse complement strand
GTGGTGTGTCACTGATTTGTTTCAAACTTGTCCCTCCTTGCAAAAAAACTATGGAAACCGCTGCTTCCATGTGCTATGATGGTCTAAAACAAAATCTCACAGATTAGGGAGGCGTGAAATATGAGAGCCCCGTTTCAAGTGTTGGTGATTCCCTACCGCTGGGAGGGAGATTCCCTGCGGTACTGCGTCTTTCATCGTTCTGATTGGGACCAATGGCAGTTTGTATCGGGCGGCGGAGAGGATGAGGAAACACCGCAAGAGGCCGCAAAACGGGAAGCTTGGGAAGAAGCCTGCATCCAATCCAGCCAGTGGACGGCATTAAAGAGCCTGTGCTCTATTCCAGCAGAGGCTTTTTCAGAGGAATGCCGCCGTCATTGGGAGAGAGGAACCTATGTGGTTCCGGAATATGCCTTTGGGGTAGCCTGCCAGGAGGATATTACACTTTCCCCCGAGCACACAGAGTGTGTTTGGCTTCCCTATGATGAAGCCACTAAGAAGCTCACCTGGGACTCTAACCGCACTGCCCTATATGAACTGGACTGCCGCATGAAGGAATTGGCTGGAATCTAAATCCTGTGAAAAAAGCACTCCAAACCGGAGTGCTTTTTCTTTGTATCGAAGTGTGCGGCCCCTAGCAGCTTGCCCGCGGGGGCCTCCCAAAAAGAAGCCTTGCGGTTTCACCGTACCCCAAACGCGTGCCGCCCCGTGTGTCTATCCCACCGGGTAATCGCGCCCATTAGGCGCGTACGCGACTTGAGTGCAGCGTCACGCTGCCTATTCGTGGCGGAGGGCGTCAATGGGATTCAGGTTGGCGGCCTTGATGGAGGGCAGCAGGCCAAACACCACGCCGATGGCCATGGAGAACAGCACCGCCAGGAAAATGGACGGCACGCTGATGGCCACCGGGGCCTGGGTGAGATGGGAGACAAGCTCCGCCATGCCAATGCCGGCGGCCACGCCCAAAATGCCCCCCAGGCTGGTGAGCACCGCCGCCTCGGTGAGGAACTGCCACAGGATGCGGCCCTTCTTGGCGCCGATGGCCTTTTTCAGGCCAATCTCCCGGGTGCGCTCGGTGACGGATACCAGCATGATGTTCATCACGCCGATGCCGCCCACCAGCAGGGAGATGCTGGCAATCCACACCAGCTGCTGGTTGGTGGCGTTGGAGAGCTCCTGCAGCTCTTGGGCCTGCTGGAGCACGTCCTCCGCCCGGTACTTGATGGTTTCGTTCTGGTTGTTCTCGTTGAGCAGGTCCGCCACCTGGGTGCCCACCGTGGACATGGCCTCGGTGCTCTGGCAGCGCACGGCCACCTCTTGGGGCTCGTCATAGGCGAACAGGGAGGGCCAGATGGCGTTGGGGATGAACACCTTCCCCGAGGTGGAGTTGCCCATGTAGGTGTAGTAGTCCTCGATGGAGTTGATAACCGGCTCAAAGCGGTTGGCCACCTCCACCACGCCCACCACCACCAAAGCGGTGGAGTTGTACTCGATGGTCTTGCCCACGGGGTCCTCCCCCTGGAACAGCTGCTCGGCGGTGTTGTTGTCGATGATGGCCACCGGGCGGTACTCGTTAAAGTCCGCGGGGACGAACATCCGGCCCCGGTCCACCACGTACTGGCAGGTCTCAAAGTAAGAGTTGTCCACGCCCAGCATCTCGCAGCCGTCAATGCCCTCGTTGCCGTAGTACAGGGAGTTGTTGTAATCCATGCGGCGGGTGTACACCGCGGCGTCCTCCACCTGGGGCATATCCAGAATTTCCTGGTAGGTGTCCTCGTCCACCTGGGGGATGCCCTGGGGCATGCCGTAGCTGGTCACCTCGTACACCCAGTCGGTGTCGTTTTGATACAGCTGCACCCGCACCACGTTGTTCCCCGCGCCGATTAAGTTGCGCTTAATCTGCTCGTTGGTGCCCTTGATGGTGGACACAATGGAGATGATGGACGCGATGCCGATGATGATGCCCAGCATGGTCAAGAAGGAGCGCATCTTGTGGGCCCAAATGCCTTGAAAGGAAAGGCGTATGTTTTCTATCATGTCGCTTCGCCCTCCCTTTTAAAAATCAGACTGCGCGGCGGTGCCGGCGTCCTGGCTGTCGCTGGTGGAGGCTTCCCCGTCCTCGGGGTCGGCCTCTACAATGTCCTCGCCCGAGGCGGCGCCCTCCTCCGAGAAGAGCACAGCCCCGTTGCCGCCGTCGGCCTCCAGGCTGCTTTCGGTGCCCTCTGCGCCCTCGGCGCTTTCCGTGCCGTCTTCCACCAGGCTGGAGGAGCTGCCGCCGGAGTCCTCCGCCATGGGAGGCTCGCCGGTGCCTTCCACCACCACCCGCACGCCCTCTTTCACGTCGGTGCCGTAGGGGAAGGCGATGTAGTCGTCCACGGTCAGGCCGCTGATGATTTCCACATAGTTGCCGCTGTAGATGGTGGCGCCCAGCTCTAAGTACTGTTTGTACAGGCGGTTGTCAATGCCGGACTTCATCACGTAGCTGCCGCCCTCGTCCTCCCGGATGTAGGCTTTGTCCAGATAGAGGGCGTCGCTGCTGCCATCCACGGAGACGTTGCCCGAGGTGCTCAGGGTGATGTCCAGATACATGCCGTTGGAAAGCCCCTCGGGGTTATCCACCACGGCGGTGAATTCATAGGTGGAGCTGTTGGGGTTGCCGGTGCCGTTATAGTAGCTCCCCTCCAAGGGGTAGGTGGAGATTTCCGAGATGGTGGCGGTGTAGCTCATGCCGTTTTCATAGCTCATGGCGGAGACTACATCCCCCACGTGGATGCTGGTGAGCAGGCTCTCGCTGATGGTCCCCTTGATGGTGAACTGCCCCTGCCCGGCCACCACCAGCAAGGGCTGGCTGTTGGCCGCGGCGGTGTCCGCGTCCAGCAAGGTGCGCACCACGCCGTCCACGGTGCTGCGCACGGTGGAGTTCTCCAGGGCCACCTTGGATTTCTCCAAATCCAGTTCGGCCTGCTTCACTTTCAGCTCCAGGTCCTTAATCTTCTGGCGCTGGTCCTGGATGAGCTTTTGCAGCTCCTCCTTGGTGTAGCCCATTTCGTCGTAGTCGTTGCTGGGGGTGGGAGTGGGCGTGGCCTTGGAGCCGGAGTTGTTCCGGGCCTCAAAGACCTCCGCCACAGATTCCAGCGTGTCCCCGGCGGCCAGCACATCCTCCATCTGGAAGCCGCCGGACAGGTCCGTGCCGTCCAAGGTGAAGGAGTACAGCAGCTCGCCGTAGTTGGAGTTGCCCTCCCGCACCTCGAAGGTGGCGGCAAAGGGCGTGGCCAGCACGTCGTCGGGGGAGGGGGTAGAGCCATCCCCCAGCAGCCGCAGCAAAAACTCCGGGGTCAAGACGCAGTCCTCGGTGCACAGGAACACATAGGGGTCCTCGGTGGTGCCGCTGCCCGCGTAGGGCTTGGAGTCCACGTCCAGCCGGCGGTAGACCGTCACGTCTGCCGGGGGCACTGTGGGCGCCGGGGTGGCTGTAGGGGCGGGCGTGGCCGTGGGCACCGGCGTGGAGGAGGGCTTCTGGGTGGGCCGGGGGGTCGCAGTGGGCTGCCGGGTGGGGCGCGGCGTGGAGACAGGCGTGGTGTTGCGCAGCTTTTTCAGCTCGTCCTCGGCGTCGTCCAGCTCGATTTCCGCCTGCTTCACGGCGATGTCCTTGGCCTCCACGTCCAGCTCCAGCTTGGTCTTGTCATACTGGAGCAGGGGGTCGCCCACGCTGACCTGCTGGCCCTCGGTGACGTAGATGTCCGAGATGGTCTGCTCGGTAGAGGGGTAAATCTCCTGGGTGGAGTCGCTGGCGGCCGTGCCGGAGGAATAGGTGGTATCCCCCCAATAGGAGGTGGAGAGGTAGCTCACCGGCTGCACCTCCACGGTTTTCTGGTCCGACTGGTATTGCACGAAAAACCAAAGGCCCAGGGCAAAGCCCACCACCAACACAGCGGTGACGCTGGCGATTATCAGGTTTTTCCTGGTTTTCTTGTTTAGGCTCATGGGTTACAGGTTCCTTTCTGAACGCTAGGCGCCAGCGCTTAAAACTCCGTGCGGGGCACCAAGGGCTTCTGCTCGGTAGAGCGGCCGCGCTTGGGCCGTGGGAAGAAGGCCCCCAAATCGGTGGGGATAGGCGTGGCAAAGCCGCCCGGGCTGGGCTGCTTGGGCGCTGCCGCCGCGGCGGGGCGCTTGGCAGGCTGGGGGGCGGGGGCAGGTTTTGGCTGGGCTGCGGGCTTGCGCTCCACCGCGGGCTGGGCCG
>FR893635.1 GCA_000435395.1 Firmicutes bacterium CAG:94 | reverse complement strand
TAACTCTTCTTTTGCGGGCATTGATTTTGAAATCATCAACCGCAGCACCAACCCCGTGGTGGTGGGCGGCCAGACTTACGCTGTGGGCGAGGTGGTAATAACCATCACGACCGACGAATCCGGTACTGCAAGCACTGGCAACGATGCCCTTCCCTACGGCACCTACGAGGTTCGGGAGTCCCAGACTAATGAATCCATGTTGCCTACCTGGACCGGGGAAACGGTCACTGTGCGGCAGAATGGACATTCTGTGGCGGTCACCGCCGTGGATGAGGTGGAACGGGGCGGCCTCAGCGTGGAGAAGCAGGATAGCATCACCGGCTCCACACCCCAGGGCGATGCCAACTTCGAGGGGATCAATTTCCAAATCATCAACAATTCCAGGAATCCCGTCATGGTAGAGGGACAGAAGTACCAACCCGGCGAGGTGGTCAAGATTTTGGTGACGGACAGCGAGGGCAAGGCTTCTACTGCCGATGATTTGTTGCCCTACGGTGAATATATTCTCCATGAAAGTGCAACCAACGAGTCCATGTTGCTGACGGCCCCTGACCAGACCGTCTTGGTGGAAGATGATGGGATAATCTATGAATTCACCATGGCCAATGAAGTCGTTAGAGGTGGCGTCTTGATTGAAAAGCGCGACCTGGAATCCGGGCTGCTCACTCCCCTGGGCGGGGCTAGCTTGGATGGCACTCTTTTTGAAATCACCAATCAATCAAAAAACGCCGTGTATGTGGGCGGCGCTCTCTACCAGCCCGGCGAGGTATGCGCCACCATCGAGGTGGTGGACGGTGTTGCCCAGACGGACGCCCGCGCCCTGCCTTATGGCTCCTATCAGCTAGTGGAAACAAAGCCCGGCGAAGGGTACCTCCACACGGACCAGACCGTGCGCTCTTTCCAGATTCGGCAAGATGGGCAGGTCATCGAGTTCCGGGACGGGGACGCCGCATACAATCAGGTGATTCGCGGCGACCTCCAATTTATCAAGGTTGGCGAGGGCGGAGAATCCAATATGCACCGGTTTGCTAACGTGGCCTTCAAACTCATCTCTGAAACCACGGGTGAGGAACACATCGTTGTGACCGATGAAAACGGTGAGGTCCGCACGGAATCCAGCTGGAATCCGCATTCGCAGAACACCAATGGCAACGATGAGATCACCGATGAGGCACAGTGGAATGACCACAACGGCACCTGGTATGGCCTGACCACCGAGGGCTGGATGGTGGATGTCCAGGATAGCCTCTGTGCTCTGCCCTATGACACCTATACCTTGGAGGAGCTGCCCTGCGAGGGCAATGAGGGGTATGAGTTGGTGAGGGTTCCCAACATCACCATCAGCCGCAACAACACCACCATCTACCTGGGCACCATCGACGACCAGTTT
>FR893634.1:28292-34691 GCA_000435395.1 Firmicutes bacterium CAG:94 | reverse complement strand
GCCTCGCTGATTTCCCGGGTGGTGTACCCGTCGAAGTACTTCAGCTTTATCACGTCTTGGTACTTCTCCGGCAGCCGGGCAATAGCCCCGTGCAGGTCCATGCGCTCCTCGGGGGGCAATCCCTCTGGGGCGGGCAGGTCCAGCTCCTCCTCCAGGGGAGCCGTGCGCTGCCGGGCCCGCAGGGTGTCCTGGGCGGTGTTGATGACGATTTTCGTCAGCCAGGTGCGGAAGTACTCCGGCTCCCGCAGCGTCTTCAGGCTTTTATAGGCCTTTAGGATGCTCTCCTGCACCACGTCCAGGGCGTCCTGCTCCTGGCGCACATACAAAAACGCCATGCGGTAAAGGTACTCCTGCTCCCGCTCCACCAGCGTCCCAAAGGCCTTAGGGTTGCCCCGCATAGCCCGCTTTACCAGGGTTTTCTCTCCCTTCTCCATCCTCTCAACTCCTTTTCCCCTTCGCTGCCCTTTAGACGGGCCAAGGCCCTGGTTTCTTACACCTGCCGCGGGAAGAAAAATGTAAAATCTTGTAAAATCCCTTGACTTCCCTGCCTCTTCTCCTGTACAATGTAATGGTAGTATTCCATAGAAAAAACGCCAAATTATTGCACAATTTTAATAGTAATTTTTGAGATAGAGTTACAATTTGAAAAATCACTCTCATCTTTTGCAGAAAGGAGAAACGCTATGCCTGCTGCGCCGCTGGGGAAAAGCACCCTGTTCGGTTGCCCCATATCGGGCGAAGTGGCCCCTGTTTCCCAATGTCCCGACCCCACCTTTGCCCAGGAGATTCTGGGCCCGGGGGTGGTCATCTTCCCAGAGGGGTGCGAGCTCTTCGCCCCGGCTGACGCCCGGGTGGAGTTTGCCCTTTCCACCAAGCACGCCCTGGGCCTGGGCACGGCAGAGGGCGTAAAGTTCCTCATCCACGTGGGCATGGACACCAACAAACTGGAGGGCGACGGCTTCCAAAGCTTCGCCAAAATGGGCGACGAGGTCAAGCGGGGGGACAAGCTGCTCTCCTTCGACCCCCAGGTGATGGCGGAAAACCGCTGCTCCCTGGCCACGCCCTTTGTGTTCTGCAACAGCAAGGAGGGCTGGGACTTGGAAATCCTCCGCACCGGCCGCGTGGAAGCTGGGGAGGACCTCATCCGCCTGACCCCCAAGGAAACCTGAATTTGCCTGGTAAGCAAAAACCGGAAGCGCTGGCCGCTCCCGGTTTTCTTTTTTGCCTCCCGCGGGGCGGGATTTTAGTTGCCGTCCTTCTGGTCCTCGCTGCGCAGGAAGTCCATGCAGCGCCGGACCTCCTCCAGGCCGGTGGGCTCCAGGCCCTCGCTTTCCACCACCATCTCCAGGCCCAGCTGGATGGCGGCCTGGCGCACCTGGGCCACCGGGGCGATGCCCTGGCCCAACGAGGCGCAGGCGTCCCCGCCCTTGCCGTCCTTGAGGTGGATGACCCGGATGCGGTCCTTGTGCTCCTGGAGGAAAGCCACCGGGTCCTTGCCGGCGGCGTACACCCAGTAGGTGTCCACCTCCAGCAAAAGGTTGGTGCGGGCCAGCAGCTCCTCCTCGGGGATGAGGCCGTCCTGGTTGGGCTTGAACTCGTGGTCGTGGTTGTGGTAGTGCAAGGTGATGCCCGCGGCGTTGAGCTGGGGCTCCACCTGCTGCACCCGCTGGATAAAGGCGTCAATCTCTCCCTTGGTGGCAAAGCTCTCGTAGGGGACAATCAAGTTCCGGCAGCCAATGGCCTGGTTATAGGCAATGGTCTCCTGGAGCTTATCGCCGGTCAGCTCGCTCATACCGGTGTGGGTGCCGGAGGCCGTCAGGCCGTACTTATCCAGCCAGCCTTTGATCTCCTGGGCGCTGTGGCCGAAGAAGCCGGCAAACTCCACCGAGCGGTAGCCCATCTCCGCCACCTGGCGCAGGGCGCCTTCCATGTCCTGCTCCGTCACGTCGCGCACGCTGAACAGCTGCAAACCGTATTCCATTTTGATACACTCCTCCCGGCGCCGCGGCGGCGCCTTTTTTCGTTATCATACAAAAGGGGCGGGCAAAAGTCAAGGGCTGTTCGGGGCCCTTTTCCCCGGGCGCGGAGGCCGCGCCACGCCTTGACATCCGCACCCTGGGGTTGTATAATCCTAACTGCGCAGACACCCGGCTTTTTCGCCGGTTCTCCCTTTGCACGGGCCGCCGCTTTGCCCGGGGCGGCGCCCCTCTCATTTTCCCGGGCAGAAAGGACCATCCTTGTTATGAAACGCGTTTTATCCCTCACCCTGGCGCTGGCCCTGTGCCTGAGTTTGTTCGGCTGCACCGCCGGCACCAGCGAAAGCTCCTCCAGCCTGGCCTCGGAGAGCAGCGCCTCCGCTGTGGAGAGCGAATCCTCCGCGAGCCAGCCGGAGAGCAGCGCCGTCCAGGAGAGCCAGTCCTCCGCCGTGGACACCGCCGATTTGGGCACCGCCACCGTGGCCGCCCTGAAAGGCCCCACGGCCATGGGCATGGTGAAGATGATGAGCGACGATGCCGCTTCGGACTCCCCCCTGTACGACTTCACCATCTACGCCTCCGCCGATGAAATCACCCCCAAGCTGGTGCAGGGCGAGCTGGACATCGCCGCCGTGCCCGCCAACCTGGCAAGCGTGCTGTGCAACAACACCGAGGGCCAGGTGCAGGTGCTGGCCATCAACACTTTGGGCGTGCTGTACATTGTGGAGGACGGCGACACCGTGCAGTCTGTGGAGGACTTGAAGGGCAAGACCATCTTCGCCTCCGGCAAGGGCTCCACCCCGGAGTACGCCTTAAACTACATGCTCACCCAAAACGGCATCGACCCGGAAACCGACGTGACCATTGAATGGAAGAGCGAGCACTCCGAGTGCGTGGCCTCCCTGGCCGCCACGGAGAACGCCATCGCCATGCTGCCCCAGCCCTTTGTCACCACCGCCCAAACCCAGAACGAGAACCTGCGGGTAGCCCTGGACATCACCGAGGAATGGGAGAAGCTGGCCTCCGCAAACGGCAGCGACGCCACCCTTATCACCGGCGTGGTGGTGGGCCGCAAGGACTTTGTGGAGCAGAACCCCCAGCTGGTGCAGGAGTTTTTGAGCCAGTATGAGCAGTCTGTGGCCTACACCCAGGAGGACACTGCGGGCGCCGCCGCTTTGGTGGGCCAGTACGACATCGTCCCCGAGGCCGTGGCCCAAAAGGCGTTGCCAGAGTGCAACATCACCTTTATCAAAGGCGAGGAGATGCAGGCAAAGCTTTCGGCCTACCTCCAGACTTTGCTGGACCAGAACCCCAAGTCCATCGGCGGCCAGCTGCCCGGCGATGATTTCTACTACCTTGGCTAAGGGGCAAAAACAGAACAGGCGCCGCGGCGTGCGGCTGTGGGCGGTGGCCGTGTGGCTCATCGTTTGGCAGCTGGGCGCCATGGCATTGGGACAGGAGATCCTTTTGGTATCTCCTGTTTCTGTTCTGCTGCGGCTTTTGGAGCTCATCCCCCACTGGGATTTCTGGGGCGCCATCCTGTTCTCCTTCTGGCGCATCACCTTGGGCTTTTTGCTGGCCTGCCTGGCGGGCACGGCTTTGGGGGTGCTCTCCTCCCGGTTTGGGCCGGTGCGGGACCTGGCCGCCCCACTGATGGGCGTTATCAAGTCCATCCCCGTGGCCTCCTTTGTGATTTTGGTGCTCATCTGGGTGCCCTCCCGGAACTTGTCGGTGGTCATCTCCTTTTTGATGGTGACGCCCATTGTCTACTCCAACGTGCTGGGGGGCATCTCCAGCATGGACAAAAAGCTGACGGAAATGGCCGACGTCTTCGCGGTGCCCTTCCCCCGGCGGCTGCGGTATTTGTACCTGCCCCAGGTGGCGCCCTTTTTCCGCTCGGCCTGCGCGGTGGGGCTGGGGCTGTGCTGGAAGGCCGGCGTGGCCGCGGAGGTCATCGGCCTGCCCGACGGCTCCATTGGCGAGCGCCTGTACGAGGCCAAGGTCTATCTCAACACCCCCGACTTGTTCGCCTGGACGGTGGTCATCGTGCTGGTAAGCCTGGTGTTTGAAAAGCTGTTCCTGTTCCTGCTGGACCGCCTGGTGGCCCGGCTGGAGCGGGGCTGAAAGGAGGGGCAGCCGATGGCCGTCGAACTGCAAAACGTGTGCAAAGCCTTTGGGGAAAAGCAGGTGCTTCAGGACTTTTCCCACACCTTCCCCGAGGGGGAGCTGACCTGCGTCATGGGCCCCTCGGGCTGCGGCAAGACCACCCTGCTCTCCTTGCTGCTGGGGCTGGAGCAGCCGGACGCCGGGAAAATCCTGGGCATGGAGGGGAGAAGGAAATCCGCCGTGTTCCAAGAGGACAGGCTGTGCGAAAACGCCAGCGCCGTGTCCAACATCCGCCTGGTAAACCCCGCCCTCTCCAAGGGGGAGGCGGAGGCCATGCTCCGGGAGCTGGGGCTGGGGGACAGCCTGGGCCAGCCGGTGCGCACCCTCTCTGGGGGGATGAAGCGCCGGGTGGCCATCCTGCGGGCCCTGGCGGCGGAGTACGACGTCCTCTTTTGCGACGAGCCCTTTAAGGGCCTGGACCAGGCCACCAAGGCCCAGGTGCTGGACTACTTCCTGGCGCGGACCCAAGGCAAAACCGTGCTGGTGGTCACCCACGACCCAGAGGAGGCAAAATCCCTGGGCGGGCACACATTGCTCTTGTAAAAAATTTTATCCTGTTGTATCATGATAGTATCACTGGTACGCGGGCGAGGGCCGGGGCCTGCAGGCGCCCGGCCCTTTTCGCGTCTGTATCGAAAGGAGAGCCACCCATGCTGCCAAAACTCGCGCTGCACCTCCAGCCGGAGCGCGGCTGGATAAACGACCCCAACGGCCTGTGCTACTTCCAGGGGAAGTACCACGCCTTTTTCCAGCACAACCCCAAGGCCCCTGTGTGGGACACCATGCACTGGGGCCACGCCGTCAGCGAGGACCTGCTCCACTGGGAGGAGCTGCCCATCGCCCTGTACCCCGACCAGCCCTATGAAAGCGGCCAGGGCTGCTTCTCCGGCTCCGCGGTGGAGAAGGACGGCAGGCTGTACCTTTTCTACACCGCCGTGGACAGCAGCCTGGCCCAAACCCAGTGCCTGGCCTGGACCGACGACGGCCAGCACTTTACAAAGTACCTGGGCAACCCCATTTTGCCCCAAAGCCCCATAGACCCGGCCAGCAAGGACTTCCGGGACCCCAAGGTGTTCCCCTGGAAGGACGGCTCTTACCGCATGGTCTGCGGCGTGGGCAAGGAGGGATACGCCGCGGTGGTGCTGTACCGCTCTCAGGATTTGCTCCACTGGGACTATGTGGGCCCCCTGTTTGAAACCCGGGAGATGGGCCCTGTGCTGGAGTGCCCCGACCTGTTCCCCCTGGAGGACAAGTGGGTGCTTTGCTTCTCCCGCATGGATGAGCCCCGCTGTGTGCAGTTTGTCCTTGGCGGCTTTGACGGGGAGCGTTTTGTCCCCGAAAACCTCCAGCGGCCGGCGCTGGGGCCCAACTTCTACGCGCCCCAAAGCTTTGTGGACCACCAGGGCCGGCGGATTCTCCTGGGCTGGATGGCCCCTTGGGAGCGCCCCATGGACCAGGATGAGGTGCGCCGCGGCTGCCTGACCGTGCCCCTGGAGCCCTTCTTCGACGACGCCGGGCAGCTGTGCCTGTTCCCCGTGGAGGAGGCCCAGCCCTACCTCACCCAGGAGGATGCCCACATCCGGCGGGGGGCGTGGCTGTTCCAGGTGACCGACGGGGAGAAAATCCTGCTGGAGCGCCCCGCCTCTGCCATTTGGGACGTCCGCGTCCTGTCCGATACCCACACCTGCGAGGTGTTCCTCAACGGCGGTGAGCAGGTATGCTCCTTCTATTTTCAGCCCTAACGCCGCCCTTTGCCGAAATAAGGGGAAGATTTTGTGAGGCTTTGGGAATACATACTCTTTGCCGCCCTGGGATTTTTCCTGGGGGGAATCTTGTTCAGCTACCACCTGCCCAAGCTGCTGCGGGGGGTAGACGTCTGCGCGGAAAAGGACCACAACCCCGGCGCAGGGGCCAGAAGGAAACTTGAAAACGCAACTCCCGGTTGCGCCCGTTCCACCTTGGAATGGTTGCGCGCAACCGGGAGTTCTTGTATGCTATACCCAGAGGAAGGAGGCGTTCCCATGACCACCGGACAAAAAATCCAAGCCCTGCGAAAAGGCCGGGGGCTGACCCAGGAACAGCTGGCCGCACGGCTGGGGGTATCCCGCCAGGCTGTGTCCCGCTGGGAGCTGGACGAAACATTGCCCGATACCCAAAACCTGCTGCCCCTCAAGGAGGCCCTGGGCGTATCCATCGACACGCTGCTGGACTCCGCCCGGGGCTTGGAGGAGCCCGCCCCCCAGGCAGGGCCCGCCCC
>FR893634.1:0-28139 GCA_000435395.1 Firmicutes bacterium CAG:94 | reverse complement strand
CGCCCTCCCTGGCGCTCATTCTCTTAGTGCAAGGGCTGTGGCTGTGCCTGCTGCTGTACCTGCTCCTGCTGGTGGTCTATTTTCTGGTGTGGGGCATCCGGTACTTTCAGCGGCACACCCGCCCGCCCCAGTAAAAAACTCCCCTGGAAGCTCCGGGGGAGTTCATTTTATGCTTCCACGGTGGAGAGCAGCTCCCACACCAGGCTTTGGAACTGCTGGGCCACGCGGTCGGCGGTCTCCTGCACCTCCTGGTGGGAGAGCTCCTTGCCGGAGAGCCCCGCAGCCAAGTTGGTGATGCAGCTGATGCCGCAGACCTCCAGGCCCATGTGCCGGGCGGCGATGGCCTCGCAGGCGGTGCTCATGCCCACGGCGTTGGCGCCCAGGGCCGCGAACATGCGGATTTCCGCCGGCGTCTCGTACTGGGGGCCGGTGGTCTGCAAGTACACCCCTTCCTTCAGGGGGATGCCCAAGCGCCGGGCCGCCGCCAGGGCCTTTTCCCGCAGCCGGGGGGAGTAGGCCTCCGTCATGTCGGGGAAGCGGGGCCCCAGCTCCTCCACGTTGGGCCCGATGAGGGGCGAGGGCACAAAGGCGGCGATGTGGCCGGTGAGGAGCATCAAGTCCCCGGCCTCCAGCCCAGGGCCGATGCCCCCGGCGGCGTTGGTGAGCACCAAGCGCTTGGCCCCCAGCAGGCCCATCACCCGGATGGGCAGCACCACGTCCTCCATGGCGTAGCCCTCGTAATAGTGGACGCGGCCCTGCATGGCCACCACAGGCTCCTCCCCCACAAAGCCAAAGAGGAACCTGCCCTGGTGGCCGGGCACCGTGGAGACGGGGAAGCCGGGGATGTCCTTGTAGTCCACGGCGGCCTCCAGGGCCAGCCTCTCCCCAAAGCCGCCCAGGCCGGAGCCCAGGACCAAGGCTGTGCGGGGCGCAAAATCGGTTTTTTGGCGGATGGCGGCCACACAGGCCTGCAAGCGTTCATAGGGGAGCATGGGAATCGTCCTTTCCGGGGAATGATAAATGCGCAACATAAAAGTTTTCGGGGTAAGCTTCTCTAAAAAAGCTTACATGGGTACAGTTCCCTAACTGGGATACAGTTTTTCCTTGGTGGCTTTAGGGGCGGCCTACGCCCTATCGCCCCTTGGGCGCATGCGGGCTTGGCCTAGACTTTTTCAATTACACAAAAAAAGCCGTAAGGCTCCGCCTTACCAACCGCTTCTCATCTGCCGGTTCGGTCGGCCGCAGAAGCTACGTCCCACCGGGACGTTGCGGCCCTTTTGAAAAAGGCTGGACCAAAAACTCTTACATTTTCATCCTACCAGCTTTCCCCGGTTCTGTCAACAGCACTCCTCGATGCGCAGCAGGCGGTTGTACTTGGCCACCCGCTCGGTGCGGCAGGGCGCTCCTGTCTTTATCTGCCCGGCATTGACCGCCACCGCCAAGTCCGCGATGAAGGTGTCCTCCGTCTCCCCCGAGCGGTGGGAGATGATGGTCTTGTAGCCGCCCCGCTTGGCCAGCTCGATGCAGTCCAGGGTTTCGGTGAGGGTGCCAATCTGGTTTGGCTTGATGAGGATGGCGTTGCCCGCCCCCTCGTCCATGCCCTGGCGCAGGCGCTCGCTGTTGGTGACGAACAGGTCGTCCCCCACCAGCTGCACCTTGTCCCCCAGCCGCCGGGTCATCTCCGCCCAGCCCTGCCAGTCCTCCTCCCCCAGGGGGTCCTCGATGGAGAGGATGGGGTACTTCTGCACCAGGTTTTCCCAGTACTCTATCATGTCCTCGGTATCCAGCTCCTTGCCGCGCTTGGGCAGCCGGTAGCGGCCGTTTTCCTGGGCCCACTCGCTGCCGGCGGCGTCCAGGGCCAGCTGCACCTTGCCCCCGTAGCCCGCCTTATCCACGGCCTCCAGCACGGCCTCAATGGCGGCCTCGTCGCTTTCCAAATCGGGGGCAAAGCCGCCCTCGTCCCCCACGCCGGTGGAGAGCCCCCGGGCTTTCAGCTGCTGGCCCAAGGTGTGGGTGATTTCCGCGCACCACCGCAGCCCCTCCCGGAAGTTGGGCGCCCCCGTGGGGACTATCATAAACTCCTGGATGTCGATGTTGTTCCCGGCGTGGGCGCCGCCGTTTAAAATGTTCATCATGGGCCGGGGCAGCTGGTAGGCCACGGCCCCGCCCAAAAACCGGTACAGGGGCATGCGGTAGTGGGCGGCGATGGCCCGGGCCGCCGCCATGGACACGGCCAGCGTGGCGTTGGCCCCCAGGTGGGCCTTGTTGGGGGTGCCGTCCAGCTTGCACAGCACGTGGTCGATTTCCCGCACCGTCAGGCTGGGCACCTTCTCCAGCGCCGGGGAGATGATTTCCGACACGCTGCGCACGGCTTTCAGCACGCCCTTGCCGCCGTAGCGGCGCTGGTCGCCGTCCCGCAGCTCGATGGCCTCGAACTTGCCGGTGGAGGCCCCCGAGGGCGCGGCGGCGGTGCCCATGGTGCCGTCGGTGAGCTGCACCGTGGCGCTGACGGTGGGGTTGCCCCGGGAGTCCAAAATCTCGCAGCCGAACACTTTTTGAATGCGTACCATTGCAGTTTCCTCGCTTCCTAGTGAAAGATTTTCCTATCTAGGGGATAGTATCGGCATTGCGCGGCGTTTTAAACTGTGCTACACTGGTTTTACACCTTAGCATTCTCTTTTGGAAGGAAGTTTTTGCCATGAAACTGCAACACGTCACCCCAGAAAGCGTGGGAGTGACTTCCCAGGCTGTGTTGGACCTGCTGGACGAATTCTACCGCCAGGGCGTGGAGATGCACGGGCTGATGCTCCTGCGCCACGGCCAAGTCTACGCCGAGGGCCACTGGGCCCCCTACAACGCCCAAACGCCCCACATCCTCTTTTCTTTCAGCAAGAGCCTGACCTCTACCGCCATTGGCTTCGCCGTGCAGGAGGGCATCCTCTCCTTGGAGGACAAGCTGGTGGACCTGTTCCCCGACAAGGTGCCGGTGAACCCCAGCGAAAACCTGCAAGCCTGCTGCGTGCGGGATTTGCTGATGATGGCCTGCGGCCACGCCAAGGAAATTGACTGGGTGGCAAGCAGCTCCGATTGGGTTTCCCAGTTCCTGGAGGACCCCTTTGTCTACCAGCCGGGCACCCACTTTTTGTACAACACCGCGGGCACCAATATGCTTTCCGCCATCATCACCCGGAAAACCGGGCTGACCCTCACTCAGTTCTTACAGCCCCGGCTCTTTGACCCCCTGGAGATGGGCCAGGTCTTTTGCCAGCCCCTGGCCGACGGCACCGAAATGGGCGGCGCCGGGATGTACCTCACCTTGGAGGCCATGGCCCGCTTCACCCAGTTTGTGGCCAACAAGGGCCACTGGGAGGGCAAGCAGCTGCTGAACGCCGCCTGGTTTGAGGAGGCCACCGCCAAGCACATTGAGAACCTGGGCCCCGGCTGGGACGGCGACCCCGACTGGCACGCGGGCTACTGCTACCAGTTCTGGCGCTGCGACAAGCCGGGCATCTTCCGGGGGGATGGCGCCTACGGCCAATACGGCATTGTGCTGGAGCCCCAGGACGCGGTGGTGGTCATCCAGGGCTGCACGGTGCAGCTGCAAAAGGTGCTCAACGCCGTGTGGGACAAGCTGCTGCCCGCTTTGGGCCAGGAGCCCCTCCCCCAGGACAGCCACGGCTTCCACCGGCTGCAAAAGCGCCCGGGGCGCTTGGAGCTCAACCCCATGCTGGGCACCCGCAACCCCGGGGCGGAGGCCTCCCTGGACGGGGCGGTGTACCTGCCTGACGCCCCCACCCCCGGCCTGCTGGACCTGGTGGACGGCGGCGGCCACTACGTCCCCGCTGGGCACACCTTGGAATCCTTGGCCTTCTCCTTCCAGGGGGGCAAGGCTACCTTGGTGTTCCACCAGGATAATGGCTCCCTGGAGCTGCCCGTGGGCCTGGAGGGTCATTTCCTCTCCGCGCCCCTGGAGGGCACCGTGCTGGGGGCCAACGGCCGCTGGCGCAACCGCAACACCTTGGAGGTGGAAGTGCGCAACACCCGCATGGTCTCCGGCCAGCGAATGCTTTTCCAGTTTGCGGGGGACAAGCTCACCGTGTCCGGGGACATCACTTTGCCGGACAACGGCGGCCTGGCCGGGAAGTGCCTGGAGCCCGTCACCTTCACACTGCGGGAGGGCGAGGTCAGCACCAAAACCAAGATGTACTGGGAGCAGTAATCTTTCAACAAACAGCAAGGAGGGCGTGGAAAACACGTCCTCCTTTTTTATACGGCCCCACTATACCCTAGGGCTGTGGTGAGGTTTTTAAAACCGAGGGATTCCAACATGGGTGTCCAGACAGGCTCGTGGAAAAAGTACATGCTTCGCGCCCCTCCCGCTTTGGCTTGGTTCAATGCAGAAAACAGCAGTTCCCCAGCGATTTCCCTCTCTTTCTCCAGCAAATCCAGGCCGAAGATTTCCAAGTCCTTTTGCGTCTGGTGGTTGTAGTAAAGGGCACCCAAGCACTTGCCTTTTTCCATATAAGCAAAAATAGACCATTTATCCAGCTGGCTTTTCATGCGCTCGCTCGTCCAGTACATGGAACCTTCAAACCGGCTGTGAATCTGACAAAACAGAGGGAACGTTTCCTGTCCTATCTTCACAACTCGGGACGCTTCCGTTCTTGCGGAATAGTTATCAAACAGCAGCACAGCCACATTTTCCGGTGGCTGGGGAGTATATCCGGACCTCTGCAAAAAGCTGTGCGCTCCCCGGTTGTCCGCAGGGAAATAAGAAAACCATTGATATCCTGGGAACCGTTTTTTCCAGTAAACCAGAAGTTCTTCCAACGCCTGGCCAAAATCTCCCTGGACGGCCATACTTACCAAGCCCAAGGCAGATTCCTCTGGAATCCAATAGGTATGGGCCCAGCCCTCTGCCCTTCCTGAATGATAATAAAGAAGCAGTTCCTCATCGGGCCTGGTAAAGGCTTCTTCCACCCGGTGCAGAAAGCTCGTCTCCGTTTTTACCCCATCGTGATACAAAGGGAAGCTGACAGCCTCCAAGTTCCCTAACATGTCCCAGGCGTACGGTTCTAAAAGCTTCCATTCCCTTTTTTCACAAGGTACAAGCATGCGCATCCCTCTCCTTTTAAATACAAAAAAAGCCCTTCCCGCTTTCGCGGTGTGGGCTTTTCTCCGGGGTTGCCCCCGCCGCCAAGGAATTTCTCAGCGGTTTTTTTACGATTCTATTAGACCAGCTCCAGGATAGCCATTTCTGCAGCGTCGCCGCGGCGGGGCCCCAGCTTGGTGATGCGGGTGTAGCCGCCGTTGCGGTCAGCATACTTGGGGGCGATTTCCGTGAACAGCTTGTTGGTCACGCTCTCCTTGGTGATGAAGCTCATCACCAGGCGCTTGTTGTGCAGGTTATCCTGCTTGGCAATGGTAATCATCTTCTCCGCCAGGGCGCGCACCTCTTTGGCGCGGGTGACGGTGGTTTCGATTTTGCCGTTCTCCAGGAAGAACGTCACCAAGCCCCGCAGCATGGCGGTGCGGTGAGCGGTGTCCCTCCCCAGCTTTCTCGTTCCCGGCATGGATATTCACTCCTATCGTATCAAAAAGTAGGTTACGCTTTATTCTTCGTCCTTGCGCAGGCTGAGGCCCAGGGAAGCCAGCTTCCAGATAACCTCTTCCAGCGACTTGCGGCCCAGGTTGCGGACCTTCATCATGTCCTCTTCCGAGCGGTTGATAAGGTCCTCCACGGTGTTGATACCCGCGCGCTTGAGGCAGTTGAAAGAGCGGACAGAGAGGTCCAGCTCCTCAATGGTCATCTCCAGCACCTTTTCCTTGCCGCCCTCGTCCTTTTCCACCATAATCTCGGTGCTCTTGCCCTTGTCGGACAAGTCCACAAAGAGGTTCAGGTGGTCGGTGAGGACCTTGGCCGCCAAAGAGACAGCCTCCTGGGCGTTGATAACGCCGTTGGTCCAAACCTCCAGCGTCAGCTTGTCATAGTCGATGCTCTGGCCCACGCGGGTGCTTTCCACATTGAAATTGACCTTGAGCACAGGTGTGTAAATAGAATCGACCGCAATCTCTCCGATTACGCCTTCGGGCATGTTCTGCTTGTTGCGCTCGTTCGAGACATAACCCCTTCCCTTATCCAGGGTAAGCTCCATATAGAGCCTGGCCCCCTCGCCCAGGGTGGCGATGTGCAGCTCGGGATTTAAAATCTCCACTTCGCTGTCGCTTTTAATGGATTCGGCCTTGACTTCGCAGGGCCCCTCCGCGGAGATTTCCACTGTTTTGGGGCCGTCGCAGTGGAGCTTTGCCACCAGGCCTTTAATGTTCAGCACAATCTCGGTGACGTCTTCCTTTACACCGGGAATGGTGGAAAACTCGTGGACCACGCCGTCGATTTTGATGGACTTTACGGCCACGCCCGGCAGGCTGGAGAGCAGCACGCGCCGCAGGCCGTTGCCCAGGGTGGTGCCAAAGCCCCGCTCCAGGGGCTCTACCACGAACTTGCCATAGGTGCCGTTTTCGGAAATTTCCGCAATTTCAATTTTGGGTCTTTCTATCTCAATCATCCGCGATCCTCCTTTTACACAGTGCAATAAACTCTATGGTGCCTGCTAAATCGGGAGCCCGCATTACTTGGAGTACAACTCCACGATGAGGTGCTCTTCCACGGGCAGGTCAATATCCTCGCGGACGGGCATTTGAACCACAGTGCCCTTCAGCGCGTTCTTCTCGCGCTCCAGCCACTGGGGAACAGTAACCAGGGGGGCGTCCTCGCCGGTGAGCTTAGAGAACTTCACAGAGGAGCGGCTGGAAGCCTTCACCTCGATGACGTCGCCCACCTTCACCAGGTAAGAGGGGATGTCCACCTTCTTGCCGTTTACGGTGAAGTGGCCGTGGGTGACCAGCTGGCGGGCGTCGCGGCGGGTGGTGGCGAAACCAAGGCGGTACACCACGTTGTCCAGGCGGCGCTCCACCAGGATGAGCAGGTTCTCGCCGGGACGGCCTTCCATGCGGGTGGCCTTCTCATAGTAAGAGCGGAACTGCTTCTCCAGGATGCCGTAAACGAACTTGACCTTCTGCTTCTCCTGCAGCTGCAGGGCGTACTCGCCCTTCTTCCTTCTCATCTGGCTGCCGGGGTTGCGGTGGGTGGTCTTCTTGGCGTAGCCCATAACGGCAGGAGAAATCCCCAGCGCGTGGCAACGCTTTGCGATGGGCTGCATATTCTTAGCCATAGCTTTGTTCTCCTTTCAAGGTTAGACGCGGCGGCGCTTGGGCGGGCGGCATCCGTTGTGGGGGATGGGAGTGACGTCCTTAATCATGCTCACGTCCAGGCCGGCGGCCTGCAGGGCGCGGATGGCGGCCTCACGGCCGGCGCCGGGGCCCTTCACGTACACTTCCACGGACTTCATGCCATGCTCCATGGCAATGCGGGCAGCCGTCTCGGCGGCTGTCTGCGCGGCGAAGGGAGTGGATTTCCGGGAGCCACGGAAGCCCAGCTCGCCAGAGCTGGCCCAGGAAACAGCGTTGCCCTGGGTATCGGTAATGGTGACGATAGTGTTGTTAAAGGTAGACTGAATGTGGGCGGCGCCGCGCTCGATATTCTTCCGCTCACGGCGGCGGCGCACGGTGCCCTTGTTACCCTTTTGTGCTGCCATTTAAAATCCCTCCTTACTTCTTCTTGTTGGCCACGGTCTTCACGGGGCCCTTGCGGGTGCGGGCGTTGGTCTTGGTGCGCTGGCCGCGGACCGGCAGGCCCTTGCGGTGGCGCACGCCGCGATAGCAGCCAATTTCAATCAGCCGCTTGATATCGAAGGCAACGTCCCGGCGGAGGTCACCCTCCACATGGCAGTTCTTGTCGATATAATCTCTCAGCTTTGCTGTATCGTCTTCAGACAGGTCCCGCACGCGGATGTCGGGGTCTACGCCGGTGGCAGCGCAGATGTTGGTCGCGGTCTTGCGGCCGATGCCGTAAATATAGGTAAGGGCAATCTCGATCCGCTTGTCACGGGGTAAGTCGATACCAGAAATACGAGCCATTCTTACACCTCCATGGTATTGCGCCGGCCCTTAGCCCTGGCGCTGCTTATGCTTGGGGTTGTCACAGATGACCATGACCTTGCCCTTACGCTTGATAATCTTGCATTTTTCGCACATTTTCTTAACAGAAGGTCTGACTTTCATAATGTGCCCTCCTTCTCAGTGGGATACGTCAGTGATTCTGTGGGATACTGTTTATTTCGAGCGCCAAGTGATGCGGCCCTTGGTCAGGTCATAGGGTGACATTTCCATGGTGACCTTGTCGCCGGGAAGGATGCGGATGAAGTTCATCCGCAGCTTGCCGGAGATGTGGGCCAGCACCGTGTGCCCGTTGGGAAGCTCTACCTGGAAAGTGGCATTGGGCAGCGCTTCCTTTACGACCCCCTGCACTTCAATTACGTCCTGCTTTGACATAGAAAAAACCTCCGTACTTCACTTCGCCGCGGCCTCTGCAAAGGGCCGCAGGGCGTTGCGCAGCTTTCTATTGGTTTCCAAGGCCTCTTCTGGAAGCGCGGTCCCGGTGGGCGCCAGGTGGAAGAGCTTCTTCCGCTTGGGCCTCTCCAGGGGACGGGCCTTGCCGTCCGCCACCACCGCGTAGGGTGGGGCAACCTCTAGCACCGCCAGAAAGGTGCCTTTATCATGGCCGGCCAATGACCTGGCCACCTGGCCCCGTCTCCACTCCATGGCCGCCCTCACTCCAACGCTGTGAGGAGGACCGGCCCATCGGTGGTGATGGCCACGGTGTGCTCAAAATGGGCGGAAAGGCTTCCGTCCCGTGTCACGGTGGTCCACTCATCGTCCAGGATTTTCACCCCGGGCTTGCCCATGTTCACCATGGGCTCGATGGCGATGACCATGCCGGGCATCAGCCGCACGCCCCTTCCGGGGGTGCCGTAATTGGGAACGCTGGGGTCCTCGTGGAGCTTCGCACCTACTCCGTGGCCGACGAAATCTCGTACCACCGAGTAACCGCGAGCTTCGACATACGCCTGCACCGCGTGGCCGATATCGCCAACGCGGTTGCCCGGAACAGCCTGCTCAATGCCTAGGAACAAGCTTTTCTCGGTGGCGTCCAAAAGCGCCTGGGCTTCATCGCTGACCTCGCCGCAGGCAAAGGTCCAGGCGTTGTCACCGTGGTAGCCCTCATAACAGGCCCCGATGTCTATGCCCACAATGTCGCCCTTTTTTAACAGGGTGCTTTTGGAGGGTATGCCGTGGATGACCACATTGTTTACAGAGATACAGGCGCTGGCGGGAAACCCACCGTAACCAAGGAAGCTGGGGGTTGCCCCCTGGCTCTCGATATACTGGCGGACGATCTTGTCGATCTCCCAGGTGGAAACCCCGGGTTCCACCGCCTCACCTGCAAGCCGAAGGGCCTTTTGAGAGATTTTCCCCGCTTTTCGCATCAGGGAAAGCTCCCGGCTCGTCTTCAGCACAATCATGTCAAATCCTCCAGAGCCTCCATCACCAGGCGGGTGGTGTCCGCCACTTCCTCCTGGCCGTGGACAACAAGCAGCTTGCCCTGCTTGCTGTAATACTCCTTGAGGGGTTCGGTCTGGGTGTGATACACATCCAGCCGTTCTTTTACTGTATCCGGGTGGTCGTCCTTGCGCTGAACAAGGGTGCCGCCGCAGATGTCACACTTGCCCTCTACCTTGGGCTGCTTATACAGCGTGTGGTAAGAGGAGCCGCAGCTTTCGCAGACACGGCGTCCGGACATGCGGGTGATGATGTCCTCGTCCGCCACCTCGATGTCGAGGACAGCGTCGATTTCCACGCCCATCTTGTCCAGAGCCTCGGCCTGGGGGATGGTCCTGGGGAAGCCGTCCAGGATGAACCCGTTCTTGCAGTCCTCCTGGGCCAGGCGGTCCTGGATGATGCCGATGAGGATTTCATCGGGCACCAGCTGGCCGCTCTCCATATAGGTCTTGGCCTTCAGGCCCATCTCCGTGCCGCTTTTCAGCGCTTCGCGGAGAATGTTCCCCGTAGAGATGGTGGGGATGTTGTTTTTCTGGCAGATCTTTTCCGCCTGGGTGCCCTTCCCGGCCCCGGGCGCGCCTAACAAAATCAGCTTCATGGCTTCTTCCTCCGTTTCCGTTAATCCAAAAAGCCTTTATAGTGGCGCAGCATCATCTGGGATTCCAGCTGCTTCACGGTTTCCAGAGCAACGCCCACAATGATGATGATGGAGGTGCCGCCCATGGAGAGGCCGTACATACCGGTGACATTGGTGTAAATGATGGGGACCAGAGCCACAAAGGCCAGGAACAGGGCCCCAATCAAAGTGACCTTGGAAAGGATTTTGGCGATAAAGTCCGCCGTGGGCTTGCCGGGACGGATGCCCGGGATGGTGCCGTTGTTCTGGCGGAGATTATTGGCCATTTCCAGGGGATTATACTGGATGGACATATAGAAGTAGGCGAACATGAGAATCAGGAAGAAATACAGCACCACATACAGCCACCCACTGGAGGAGAAAGCATCCAGCAAAGCGCGGCCAAAGCCCTCGCTGGGGTTCCAGAAGAACTGGATAAACTGGGGGATGGACAAAATGGCGCTGGCGAAGATGACCGGCATAACGCCGCTCATGGCCACCTTAACGGGCAGGAAGGTGCTCTGGCCGCCATACATCTTGCGGCCCACAACCTTCTTGGCGTACTGCACGGGGATGCGGCGCTCGGCCTCGTTCATAAAGACGATGACCCAAATGACCACCAGGAACAGCACCACGAACAGCGGGGCCAGAACCAGATACTGGCCGGCGGTGGAGGCGCTCTCCATACCCAGCTGCATGTACTGCCACACGGTGCCGAAGGTGACCGGCAGCCGGGCGACGATACCGGCAAACAGGATGATGGAAATGCCGTTGCCCACACCCTTGTCGTTGATCTGCTCGCCCATCCACATGATAAGGGCGGTGCCGGCGGTAAAGGTCAGCACGATGACGAAGGCAACGAACACACCGGCAAAGCCGTCGGTGTATTCCACAATACCCTGGCTGCGCAGGTAGAAGTAGTAGGCCACGCCCTGGATGAGGCCCAGGATAACGGTGACATACCGGGTGATGGTGGCAATCTTCTTGCGGCCTTCTTCCCCTTCCTTGGCCATCCGCTCCAGCAGCGGGATGGCGATGGTCAACAGCTGCATGATGATGGAGCTGTTGATATAGGGGGTAATACCCATAGCGAACAGGGAGGCGTAAGAAAAGGCGCCGCCTGTCAGCATGTTGATATAGCCCAAAGCAGAGTTCTCACCGGCGCTTGCCATCAGCTCCGACAGGGCGGAAGCGTCCAGGAAAGGAGCCGGGATAACAGAACCGAAACGGAAAACGATGATGATTAGAAGTGTATACAGAATCTTCTTGCGCAGGTCGGGGATCCGCCACGCGTTCCGAATCGTGTTGAACACTTAAATCACCTCGGCCTTCCCGCCTGCGGCTTCAATCTTCTCCTTGGCGGCCGCGGAAAAAGCGGTGGCCTTCACGGTGAGCTTCTTGGTCAAAGTCCCGTTGGAGAGAATCTTCACGCCGTCGCAGTCCTTCTTCAGGATGCCGGCCTCGATGAGAGCCGCGGCGTCTACAGAAGCGCCGTCCTCAAACTTGTTCAGGGTCCCCACGTTGATGGAGACAATCTCTTTGGCGAAAATGTTGTTGAAGCCCCGCTTGGGGAGTCTTCTCTGCATAGGCATCTGGCCGCCTTCAAAGCCGGGACGCATGCCGTGGCCCGCGCGGGCCTTCTGGCCCTTGTGGCCCTTACCGGCGGTTTTGCCGGTGCCGGCGCCGTAGCCTCTGCCAATACGCTTGCGCGCTTTGGTGGCGCCAGGCGTTGCTGTAAGCTGATTGAGCTTCATTGTCACGCACCTCCTTAAGATTTACTTCTCTACCTCAACCAGATGGCCGATTTTCTTCAGCTTGCCCTGGGTCTGGGCGTTGTCGGGCTGCTCGCACACGTCGCCCACCTTCTTCAGCCCCAGGGAAGCGGCTGTGGCAATCTGGTCCTTCTTGGAACCAATCAGGCTCTTCTTCAAAGTGATTTTCAAAGTAAACGCCCTCCCTTACAGAATCTCTTTCGCAGTCTTACCACGCAGGGCGGCCACTTCTTCAGCGGTGCGCAGCTGGGTAAGGCCGGCCAGGGTGGCGCGGACTACGTTGCAGGGGTTGTTGGAGCGCAGGGCCTTGGCGCGGATATCGCGGATGCCAGCGCACTCCACCACAGCACGCACAGGGCCGCCGGCGATAACGCCGGTACCGGGGGCGGCGGGCTTCAGGATGACGCGGCCGGCGCCAAACTCACCCATAATGTCGTGGGGGATTGTGGTGCCGCGCATGGCAATGCGGGTGAGGTGCTTCTTGGCGTCCTCAATGCCTTTGCGGATGGCGTCGGGCACTTCGGCGGCCTTGCCAATGCCAAAGCCCACAATGCCGTCGCCGTTGCCCACAACCACCAGGGCGGAGAACTTCATCACGCGGCCGCCCTTAACGGTCTTGGATACACGGTTGATAGCCACAACCCGCTCTTGCAGGTCCAGGGTGGAAGCGTCAATATTACTAGCCAAAATCATTTCCTCCTTACTTAGAAGTTGAGGCCGCCCTCACGGGCGCCTTCGGCCAGCTCTTTGACGCGGCCGTGGAAGATATAACCGCCGCGGTCGAAGACCACATTGGTAATGCCTTTTTCTGCTGCCTTCTGGGCAATCAGCTTGCCCACTTCGCGGGCAGCCTCTTTGTTGCCGCCGTTGCCGTTAAAGCTCTTGTCCAGGGTGGACGCGGCGCACAGGGTGGTGCCTGTGGTGTCGTCGATAACTTGGGCATAGATATTGGCGTTGGAGCGGAACACGTTCAGGCGGGGCCGCTCGGCGGTGCCAGAAATCTTGCCGCGCACACGCTTGTGGCGGCGCAGCCGTGCCTTATTGGAATCTTGCTTACTGACCATTTTTTCTCACTCCTTCTACCTTTACTTAGAGCCCTTACCGGCCTTGCCTTCCTTGCGGCGCACAAACTCGCCGGCATAGCGGATGCCCTTGCCCTTATAGGGTTCCGGCGGCCGCTTCTCGCGGACTTCGGCGGCAAACTGGCCAACCTTCTGCTTGTCAATGCCGGAGATAACGATGGTGTTGGCGTTGGGAGCGTCAATCTTGATGTCCTCGTTCTCAGAGACGATAACCTGGTGGGAATACCCCAGGTTCATAACCAGGTCCTTGCCCTGCTTCTGCACACGGTAGCCAACGCCCTGGACCTCCAGGGTCTTGGAGAAGCCCTCTGTCACGCCAACCACCATATTGTGGATGAGCGTGCGGGTCAGGCCGTGGAGCGAACGGGACTCCTTTTCGTCGTCAGGACGGGTTACCAAAATGTCGCTGCCTTCCACGGCAATGCTCATCTTGGGGTTAAAGCTCTGGGCCAGGGTACCCTTGGGGCCCTTCACCGTCACTTCGCTGCCGTTGACGTTTACCTCAACACCAGCGGGAATATTGATGGGTTTTCTTCCAATTCTCGACATGCTCTCGCACCCCCTTTTCTTACCAAATGAACGCCAGCACTTCGCCGCCGACGTTTTCTTTTCTTGCAGCCCGGTCGGTCATAATCCCCTTGGAAGTGGAGATGATGGCCACACCCAGGCCCTTCATAACCTTGGGCAGCTCCTGCGCGTTGGAATAGATGCGCAGGCCGGGCTTAGAAACGCGCTTCAAGCCCTTGATAACCGGCTGCTTGCCCACGTACTTCAGGGTGATGGTAATCATCCCCTGCTTGCCGTCCTCGGTGACGTTGAAGCCCTTTACATAGCCTTCGTCCACCAGAATCTGGCAAATCGCCTTCTTCATGTTAGAGGCGGGCACCTCCACGGTGTCATGACGGGCGGCCTGGGCATTGCGGATGCGGGTCAGCAAATCGGCGATGGTATCTGTAACTTGCATGGTTTCGTACCTCCTTGATGATTTACCAGCTTGCCTTCTTCACGCCGGGGATTTCGCCCTTGTAAGCAAGCTCCCGGAAGCAGATACGGCAGATGCCGAACTTCCGAAGGTAGGCATGCGGCCGGCCGCAAATTTTGCAGCGGTTGTATTCCCGGGTGGAATACTTCTGAGGTCTCTGCTGTTTTACTTTCATCGAAGTCTTGGCCACAATAATCCCTCCTTATTTCGTAAACGGAGCGCCCATCAGAGTGAGGAACTCGCGGGCCTCTTCGTCGGTGTTGGCGGTGGTGACAAAGCAGATATCCATGCCCCGCACCTTGTCCACCTTATCATAGTCGATTTCGGGGAAAATCAGCTGCTCGCGGATACCCATGTTGTAGTTGCCACGGCCGTCAAAGGAATTGGGGTTGATGCCCCGGAAGTCGCGCACGCGGGGCAGGGCCACGTTGAACAGGCGGTCCAGGAACTCGTACATGCGCTCGCCGCGCAGGGTCACTTTCACGCCAATGGGCATGCCCTCACGCAGCTTAAAGTTAGCCACAGACTTCTTGGCCTTGCACACCACGGGCTTCTGGCCGGTGATCTTGGCCAGGTCGCCGCTGATGCTGTCAATGGCCTTGGCGTTTTCCTTGGCCTCGCCGGCGCCCACGTTGATGACGATTTTGTCCAGCTTGGGAATCTGCATCACGCTCTTGTAGCCGAACTTCTTCATCAGGGCGGGGGCCACTTCTGCTTTATAGAAATCTTTCATTCTAGCCATTTCTTATCCTCCCTTACAGCGACTCGCCGCACTTTTTGCAAATGCGTTCCTTGGTGCCGTCCTGCAGGACCTTATGGCCGACACGGGTGGGCTTGCCGCAGCGGGGGCAGACAACCTGCACCTTGCAGGCATAGATAGCGCCCTCGGCCTTGATGATGCCGCCGGCCTCGCCCATCCTGCGGGGCTTTACATGCTTCTGGACAAAGTTCGCATTCTCCACGATGACCTTGCCCTCTTTGGGGCTCACCTGCATGACCTTGCCCTTCTTGCCGCGGTCTTTGCCGCTGAGGATTACGACGGTGTCACCGGTTTTTACATGAACCTTGTTATTCATATCAGTGCACCTCCATTAAAGAACTTCGGGAGCCAGGGACAGGATCTTCATGTACTCCTTGTCGCGCAGCTCGCGGGCCACGGGCCCAAAAATACGGGTGCCCCGGGGGTTTTTGTCGTCACGGATGATGACGGCAGCGTTCTCGTCAAAACGGATATAGGTGCCGTCCTCGCGGCGCACGCCGGAAGAAGTGCGGACGATAACCGCCTTTACCACGTCGCCTTTTTTAACCACGCCGCCGGGTGCTGCTTTTTTAACGGAAGCAACCACCACGTCGCCGATATTGGCATACCTCCTGCCAGTGCCGCCCAGCACGCGGATGCACATAAGCTCCTTCGCGCCTGTGTTGTCGGCCACTTTGAGGTAAGACTGCTGCTGAATCACAGTGCGTTCCTCCTTTGCTTAAAAGCCAAATAAATTTTGTTGAAAAAACATTCTGCCAAACAGGTTCTTATTTGGCTTTCTCGATAATCTCCACCAGGCGCCATCTCTTGTCCTTGGAGAGGGGGCGGGTTTCCATGATGCGGATGCGGTCGCCCACACGGCACTCGTTGTTCTCGTCGTGGGCCTTGCGCTTCACAGTGCGCTTGATGACCTTGTTGTAGATGGGGTGCTTCACGCTGTCCTGAATGGCAACCACAACGGTCTTGTCCATCTTATCGCTGACCACGCGGCCCACCACGGTCTTTCTCATGTTTCTCTGTTCGCTCACTTCTTAATCCTCCCTTCCCGTTAGGCGTTTTCGGCGTGGAGCTCGTTTTCCCGGATGACAGTCTTCACACGGGCAATGTCCTTCTTCACAGCCGAGATGCGCATGGGGTTGTCAAGCTGATTGATAGCGAGCTGGAAACGCAGGTTGAAAAGCTCAGCCTTCAGGTCGGCGAGTTTGCTGTTCAGCTCGTCAGCGGTCATTTCTCTGATTTCTGAAGCTTTCATCACTCACTGGCCTCCGTTTCTTTGGTAACAAATTTGCACTTGATGGGAAGCTTGTTGGCAGCCAGGCGCAGAGCCTCGCGGGCAGTGGCCTCGTTTACGCCGCCCAGCTCGAACATCACCCTGCCGGGCTTTACAACGGCCACCCAATACTCGGGGGAGCCTTTACCGGAACCCATTCGGGTTTCAGCGGGCTTCTGGGTGACGGGCTTGTCGGGGAAAATCTTAATCCAGACCTTACCGAAACGCTTGCAGTAACGGGTCATGGCCACACGGGCGGCCTCGATCTGGTTGGAGGTAATCCAAGCGGGCTCCAGGGCCTGCAGGCCAAAATCGCCGTAGGTCACCTTATTGCCGCGCAGGGCCTTGCCCTTCATGCGGCCTCTCTGAACTCTGCGGTATTTCACGCGCTTAGGGAGTAACATTATCTGCGGCCTCCTTCCCTATTTCCAGCGGGGCGGCGGTCACGGCGCTCCCGGCGGTCGTCACGGCGGCGGTCGCCGCGGTCGTTCCGCTCGGTGCGCTCGCGGCGTTCGCCGCGGTCGTTGAGGACCTCACCCTTATACAGCCAAACCTTCACGCCGATGCGGCCATAGGTAGTGTTGGCCTCGGCGAAACCATAGTCGATGTCCGCACGGATGGTCTGCAGCGGGATAGTGCCGTCGTGGTACTCTTCGCTGCGGGCGATTTCCGCGCCGCCCAAACGGCCGGACACCTTGGTCTTAATGCCCTTGGCACCCAGCTTCATGCTGCGGCCAATGCAGCCCTTCATGGCGCGGCGGAAAGAAATCCGGCGCTCCAGCTGAGAGGCGATGTTCTCGGCCACCAGCTGGGCGTTCAGGTCGGGCTGCCGCACTTCCACAATATTGATAACGACGGGCTTCCCGAGCATCTTCTCGCACTGCAGGCGCAGCTTCTCAATTTCAGAGCCGCCCTTGCCGATGACCATGCCGGGCTTTGCGCAGTGGATGTGGATGCGAACCTTAGAGGCGTCGCGCTCAATCTCAATCTTCGGGACGCCTGCGGCGTACAGCTGCTTCTTCAGCGTTTTGCGCAGGTTGTAATCTTCCACCAGGATGTCGCCAAACTCATTGTCCTTGGCAAACCAGCGGGAGTCCCAGTCTTTGATAACACCCACACGGAGACCGTGGGGATTCACTTTCTGACCCATATCTTTGCCTCCTTACCGCTTACTCTTTTTCCTTCACCACAATGGTGATGTGAGAGGTTCTCTTCAGCACCCGGAACGCCCGGCCGTGGGCGCTGGGGCGAATCCGCTTCAGAATCGGCCCCGGCGTTACATAGCACTGGGAAACATACAGGCTGTTCCGGTCCATGTTGAAGTTGTTCTCCGCGTTTGCCACAGCGGACTTCAGCAGCTTCTCCAGGTCCTCACAGGCGGCCTTGGGGGTGTGCTTCAAAATAGCGGCGGCAAGGTCCACCGGCTTATTGCGGATTAAATCCAGCACAAGACCAACCTTGCGGGGAGAGATTCGGGTGTAGTTCAGTGTTGCTTTCGCTTCCATTGCTTCTTCTCTCCTTTCCATTACTTGGAGGTCTTGGCGCCCGCGTGGCCCTTAAAGGTGCGGGTGGGGGCGAACTCGCCCAGCTTGTGTCCCACCATGTCCTCGGTGATATACACCGGCACATGCTTGCGGCCGTCGTGGACGGCAATGGTGTGGCCCACGAAATCCGGGAAAATCATGGAAGACCTGCTCCAGGTCTTGACGATTTTCTTCTCGCCGGCCGCATTCATCTCTTGAATCCTTTTCAACAGCACGGGCTGTACAAAGGGTCCCTTCTTTAAGCTTCTGCTCATGTGTCTTTGCTCCTTTCCCGTGCGGCTTACTTACCGTTTCTCCGCTTTACGATGAACTTATCGCTGCGGTTCTTCTTCTTGCGGGTCTTATAACCCAGGGCAGGCTTGCCCCAAGGAGTGACAGGGCCCGGACGGCCAACGGGGCTCTTGCCCTCGCCACCGCCGTGGGGGTGGTCGTTGGGGTTCATAACAGAGCCGCGCACGGTGGGCCGCCAGCCCATGTGGCGCTTCCGGCCGGCCTTGCCGATTTTCACGTTCTCATGGTCGATGTTGGAGACCTGGCCGATGGAAGCCATGCAGCTCTCGGGAACGTTGCGCAGCTCGCCGGAGGGCAGGCGCAGCAGGGCCATGCCGTTCTCCTTGGCCATCAGCTGGGCCATGATGCCGGCGGCGCGGGCCAGCTGGGCGCCCTTGCCGGGATACAGCTCCACGTTGTGGATGAAGGTACCCACGGGGATGTTCTTCAGGGGCAGGGCGTTGCCGGGCTTAATGTCGGCGCCAGCGCCGGATACAACCTTGTCCCCAGCCTTCAGGCCGTGGGGAGCCAGGATGTAGCGCTTCTCGCCGTCCTCATACTGCACCAGGGCGATAAAGGCGGAGCGGTTGGGGTCGTACTCGATGCCCAGCACAGTGGCCTCTACGTCGTGCTTCTGGCGCTTGAAGTCGATAATGCGGTACTTCTTGCGGTTGCCGCCGCCACGGTGGCGGACGGTGATGCGGCCGTAGCTGTTGCGGCCGGCTTTTTTATCCAGAGGAGCCAGCAGGCTCTTCTCAGGACCATTCTTGGAAAGGCTGGTGTAGTCCGTTACGGACATGTTCCGCCTTGCCGCGGTGGTCGGCTTGTAAGTCTTAATTGCCATTTGGTTTTCACTCTCCTATATTGGCTTTGCGGGGGCGGCGCACCCCCATTCATGCCCATCTTTGGGCTTTCATGATTTTCCCCGGCCCTGGGCCGGCGGAAGGTTAAATCATGCTCTCAAAGAACTCGATGGTCTTGCTGTCCTCAGTCAGGGTGACGACGGCCTTCTTCCAGCTTCTGGTATAGCCTTCGTGGCGGCCCTGGCGGCGCATGTGGCCGCGAACATGGAGGGTGTTCACCTTGCTGACCTTAACGCCGAAGAGCTCTTCCACAGCGCGCTTAATGTCGATCTTGGTGGAAGTCTTGCTCACTTCAAAGGTGTACTTCTTCTGGCTGTTGCCATCCATGGTCTTTTCCGTGATGATGGGGCGGATAATGATGTCCTGTGCTGCCATTACGCATACACCTCCTCAATCTTAGCCACCGCATCCTTGACGACGATAAACTTGTCGGCGCCCAGGATGTCGTAAACGTTCAGGGTGTTGACCTGGGCGGTCTTCACGCCGGGGATGTTCCGGGCGGAAGCAATCACCTTCTCATCCATAGTGGAGAGGACGATGAGGGCCTTCTTCTCGGAACCCACCGCCTTCAGCATATCGGCGATGGTCTTCGTCTTATAGGAATCGGCAGTGATTTGGTCGATGACAACCATCTCATTGTCGCGCACCTTGGAAGAGAGGGCGCTCTTCATAGCCAGGCGGCGCACCTTCTTGTTCAAGGCGTAGCGGTACTCCCGGGGCTTGGGAGCGAACACGATGCCGCCGTGGGTCCACTGGGGAGCCCGGGTAGAGCCCTGGCGGGCGCGGCCGGTGCCCTTCTGGCGCCACGGCTTCTTGCCGCCGCCGGAGACCTCGCTCCGGGTGAGGGCGGACTGGGTGCCCTGGCGCTGGTTGGCCAGATAGTTCTTCACCATGTCGTTCATAACAGACACGTTGGGCTCAATGCCGAACACGGCTTCAGAGAGCTCCTGCTGGCCAACTTCCTGGCCCTGCATGTTCAAAACTGCGATACTAGGCATGCTTGTTTCCTCCTTCCCTTACGCTTTCACGCTGTCGCGGACCACGACGATACCGCCGTTGGGGCCGGGGATGGCGCCCTTGACCGCAATCAGGTTGTTCTCGGCGTCCACCTTGGCGACGGTGAGGTTCTGCACAGTGACAGTCTCAGCACCCAGATGGCCGGCCATCTTCAGGCCCTTCCACACACGGGAGGGGGTGGAGCAGGCGCCGTTGGAACCGCCGTGGCGGGCAACAGGGCCGGTGCCGTGGGTTTCCTTCAGGCGGCGGAAGTTCCAGCGCTTGATAACGCCGGCGTAGCCCTTACCCTTGCTCTTGCCGGTAACGTCCACGCGCTCGCCGGTCTCGAAGGTGTCGGCCTTGATCAGGTCGCCCACGTTCAGGGCGCTGATGTCGTCCAGCCGCAGCTCCCGCAGGGTCTTCTTGGGGGCGACGTCGCCCTTCTTGAAGTGGCCTGCCAGGGGCTTGGAAACCCGCTGGGGCTTCTGGTCGCCGAAGCCGATCTGCACGGCGTTGTAGCCGTCGTTTTCCACAGTCTTCTTCTGCGTTACCACGCAGGGACCGGCTTCGATTACGGTGACGGGAATGACCTTTCCCTTTTCATCGAAAATCTGCGTCATGCCGATTTTCTTGCCGATGATTCCTTTTTTCATCTTTCTTTTCCTCCTGTAGAGTTATTGGTTGGATCCCTCCAACATGACCCTCCTACTCCAGAGTAGTTTAAGCGTAAGCTTTAAGCCGAAGCTGTCTCGCAGCAAATCTCACATTACCTTGAGAGGATTGCGGTTTTTCGCGCAGCGAAAACGAAAACGGAGTTTTCGAGCAATCTCTCTCGTTGAGATTACGCTTTGAGACCACGTTCTCAAAGCTTAATCTCAATCTCTACGCCGGCGGGGAGTTCCAGGCCCATCAAAGCCTCAACGGTCTTGTTGCTGGGCCGGAGAATGTCGATCAGTCTCTTGTGGGTGCGCATCTCGAACTGCTCACGGCTGTCCTTGTACTTGTGCACAGCGCGCAGAATGGTGATGATCTGCTTCTCGGTGGGCAGCGGCACAGGGCCGGAAACCCGGGCGCCAGTGCGCTTTGCGGTGGCGACAATCTTCTCGGCGGACTGGTCCACCAGCTGATGGTCGTACCCCTTAATTCTGATTCTGATCTTTTCCTTGACTGCCACTCAAAATCGCCTCCTTAATTGTTTATAGGCGGGCTGGGTTTTTTCAACACTGTTCCGGGTGTTTCCACCCCGGACATAGAAAAACCGGAAATCCGCATTTCACGGATTCCGGGGCAAGGACTAACCCATATCATCCTCTGAAGGGCGCAAAATCGGCCTTCCGGGCCAGCCCGGCGGTTCCATCCCTTCAAATTCCTTCGCCCGGTTTCAAATCGGACATACTCCACGGAAAAACCGGCCTCTGTGGGCCGCAACCTCCCGCTTCATCGCATATCTGGCGTCCCCTTGTCTGGAACACCTGTGCAGTCACGCTTGATTATAATACCATACAACCCCCGGTTTTGCAAGGATTTTTCGAAATTTTCCCAGATTTTTTTCAATTCTCCATCCCCGTCAAAACCCGCGCCCCGCGCCGGGGCCGCCCTGGGAAAAAGCCACAAAAAACCTGGGGTTTTCCCGGGGCAAGGGCGCCGCCTCTCACTTGGCCGCGGTGCTTTTGCCCGGCTCCTCCACCCGGTGGATGCCGCACACCGCCGCGGTTTTGGCCTGGGCCAGCAAGTCGGCGAAGGTGAACTTCTTCTGGGCGCAGGTCTCCAGGGGCAGGAAGTTCTCGAAGATGCACAGGCAGCCGTCCTCCTTGGCGGCCTTGTAGTCCTCATAGGAGCGCAGCGTCCAGCTGACCTCCTGCATGCCGTAGACCCGCCGGGCCGCCCGCAGGGACACATTGTGGCGGGTGGTGAAGTCGTAGGCCTCAAAGTGGGGGCGGGTAAGGAAGTTTGTCAGCAGGTTCCGGCCGATGAAGGCCATCCAACCGGGCATGTCCTCCTGGGGCTTGTAGCACATCAGCTGGCCCCGGATGATGCCCGGGTGATGGCGCTTAAACCACCGGACCACCCGGGGGTCGAAGGACTCCACGCAGTACAGGCCCGGATAGCCCTCCAGCAGCGCCATGGTCTTTTGGCACAGCTCCTCCTGGCGGGCGTAGCTTTTGATTTCCACAATCAGCGGCGTGCGGCCGTCCACCAGCTCCAGCACCTGGGAGAACAGGGGCACCTTCTCCTGGGTGCCAAACAGGCGGTAACCGGAAAGCTCCTGGCAGGTCATTTCATCGATGTTCCGCTCCACCCCGCAGGTACGGCCAAGGGACCGGTCGTGGTGGACCACCACCTGGCCGTCCTGGGTCAGCTGCACATCCAGCTCCATGCCGAAGCCGCCCCGGGCTGCCAGCTCAAAGGCCATCAGGGAGTTCTCCGGCACGCCCTTCTCCCGGTTGTGCAGGCCCCGGTGGGCGTAGTCGTACTTGTGGAAGGCGGAGAAATCCGCCTGGGGGAGCTGGGGCCCAATGGCCCACAGCCACAGCAGCAATACCAGCGCCAGCGCGAAAAACGCCGCTAAAAGAACAACCATACCGTTTCCTCCCTAGGCTTCTTGCCGGCCGTGGCGCCGGCGGAATTCCGTGGGCGTGCAGCCCATGCTCTGTTTAAACACGCCGATAAAGTAGCTCAGGCTGTTAAAGCCCGTGTCAAAGGCAACGTCCAGCACCTTGCGGTCGCTTTTCAGCAGCAGGTCCGTGGCGGCGGAAAGGCGCACCCCATTGATATACTGCACCGGCGTTTTAAAAGTATACTTTTTAAATAAGCGGCAGAAGTGCCCGCTGCTCATGTGGCTCAGCTCCGCCAGCTGGCTGACGGTGATGGGCTGGCGGTAGTTGCCCTGGATGTACTCAATGGCCGCCTTGATGCCCTGGGCCGGGGCGCTCTCCCGCTGGGGGGCGCGCTGGGCGGCGCTTCCAGCCAGGCCGGCGAACACCTCCAGCAGCTGGGCACGCACCCGCAGCTCGTAGGCCGGGGGCCGCCGCTCCAGTAAATCCATCACCTGCTGGAAGGCCCCCACCACCTGGCGGCCCGCCGGGGTGGAGCTGTCCGTCACCCGGGGCAGGAGCAGCTTGCCCTCCACCACCGGGGCCACGTACCGCCGCCGGACAATGTCGTTTTCGTCGCCGCACAAAAGCTCCGGGCTGAACACCACCGCGGCGAAGTCCAGCTCCGAGCCGTGGATAGGCTGGGCAGCGTGGAGCTCCCCGCTGTTGAAGAACACCAGGTCCCCGGCCTTGGCCTCGAAGTACTCCGAGCCACACTGCACCTGCATGGTGCCCCGCTCCACCTGGAACAGCTCCATCTCGCTGTGCCAGTGGCATTCCAGCTCCCCCAGGTGGGCGGAATAGGGCGGCTGCACGCGGTAGCCGCTGACAGGCAGGCTGATGTCCCCGTGGTGCCGCTCCTCCCGCAGCTGCTTGTTGACCACGCCTCACCACCGCCTTTCTCCAAGAATGTCAGGATTTTAGAACTAATTGTCCGTTTCCAACAAGCTTTTTGGGGGCGGACGCACTAGAATAAATATACTATATAACATCCCGGAGGGATTTGCAACTCCCCAGCTGGGATAGACGGAAAAAACCGCAGGTCAGAAAACCTGAAACGCATTCGCATCAGAAAGGAATGGTATCCATGAAATTTACCTATGGCTACTGGCTGAACAAGCCCGGCGTGGAAAACGCCGACGCGGTACAAATCCGCGAAGTGAAAGTGCGGCCCGACAGCGTCTACCTGTACGCCGTGCCCTATGCCCAGGACGTGCGCGCCATGGGCGGCCCTGTGCTGGAGATGACCATCTCCTCCCCCAAGCAGGACATCCTGCGCACCCAGGCCTACCACTTTATGGGCAGCGCCAAAAAGGAGCCCCAGTTCGAGCTGGACGCGGAAGCCCGCCCCCTGGCTGTCACCGAGTTTGAGGGCGGCCTGTCCATTGCCAGCGGCAAAACCGAGCTGCGCATCACCAAGAACCCCGCCTCCTTCACCTATTACTACGACGGCAAAAAGCTGACCAACATCGGCGACCGCTTTGGCCACGCCATGATCAGCACCGTAAAGACCCCCGAAGGCCCCTTCATGCGGGTGCAGATGGATTTGGACATCGGCGAGAAGGTTTACGGCCTGGGCGAGCGCTTCACCCCCTTTGTGCGCAACGGCCAGACCGTGGACATCTGGAACGAGGACGGCGGCACCTGCACCGAAATCTCCTACAAGAACATCCCCTTCTACATGACCAACAAGGGCTACGGCGTGCTGGTGAACACCAGCGGCAAGGTCTCCTACGAGATTTGCTCCGAGGCCGTCACCCGTGTGCAGTTCTCCGTGCCCGGCGAGAAGATCGACTTCATGGTGGTGGGCGGCGGCGACGGCAAGGCCGTCCTCTCCAACTACACCGCCCTCACCGGCCGGCCCGCCCTGCCCCCCGCCTGGAGCTTCGGCCTGTGGCTGACCACCAGCTTTACCACCAGCTACGACGAGAAGACCGTGCGCAGCTTTGTGGACGGCATGGCCCAGCGCAACATCCCCCTGCACGTGTTCCACTTCGACTGCTACTGGATGAAGGAGAACGAGTGGTGCAACTTCACCTGGGACGAGGCCATGTTCGACGACGTGCCCGGCATGCTGAGCCGGATGAAGGAGGAGCGCAACCTTCACATCTGCGTGTGGATCAACTCCTACATCGGCCAGAAGTCCCCCCTGTTCCAGGAGGCCATGGAAAAGGGCTACCTGTTAAAGCGGCCCAACGGCGACGTGTGGCAGTGGGACCTGTGGCAGGCCGGCATGGGCCTGGTGGACTTCACCAACCCCGCCGCCTGGAAGTGGTACCAGGATAAGCTCCGCGTGCTGCTGGACCAGGGCGTGGACTGCTTTAAGACCGACTTCGGCGAGCGCATCCCCACCGACGTGGTGTACTACGACGGCTCCGACCCCGAGCTGATGCACAACTACTACACCTACCTGTACAACAAGTGCGTGTTCGAGCTGCTGGAGGAGTACAAGGGCAAGGACCAGGCCTGCCTGTTTGCCCGCAGCGCCACCGTGGGCGGCCAGAAGTTCCCCGTGCACTGGGGCGGCGACTGCTCCTCCAACTACCTGTCCATGAGCGAGTCCCTGCGGGGCGGCCTGTCCCTGTGCCTGTCCGGCTTCGGCTTCTGGAGCCACGACATCTCCGGCTTTGAGGGCACCGCTCCCGACGACGTGTACAAGCGCTGGGCGGCCTTTGGCCTGCTCTCCACCCACAGCCGCCTCCACGGCTCCAACTCCTACCGGGTGCCCTGGCTCTTTGGCGAGGAGGCCGTGGACGTGGTGCGCAAGTTCACCAACTTGAAGTGTACCTTGATGCCCTACCTGTTCTCCGCCGCCGTGGAGACCCACAACACCGGCGTGCCCACCATGCGGGCCATGGTGCTGGAGTTCCCTAACGACATCCCCTGCGCCGACCTGGACCGCCAGTACATGCTGGGCGGCGACTTGCTGGTGGCCCCTGTGTTCACCAAGGAGGGCGACGTGGATTACTACCTGCCCGAGGGCACCTGGACCAACTTCCTGGACAACCGGGTGGTAGAGGGCGGCAAGTGGCAGCATGAGGTCCACGACTTTATGAGCCTGCCCCTAATGGCCCGGGAGAACTCCCTCATCGCCATTGGCGCCGACGACCAGAACGTGGAGTACGACTTCGGCAAGGATTTGACCCTGCACCTGTTCGCCCTGAAGGACAAGGCCAGCGCCGACATCAAGGACATGTACGGCAACGATATGCTGAAGGCCTGGGCCCAGAACCAGGACGGCAAGGTCACTCTGAAGTTCCAGGGCCGCGCCGAAAACCTGAAGGTGCTGCTGCGCAACGTGCAGTCCGTGAAGGACCTCTCCGGCGCCACCGCCGAGGAGCACGAGCTGGGCACCTTGCTCCATGTCAACGCCGGCCTGGAGGAAGTCACCTTCCAGTTCTAAAAAAGAAAAGCATCCGCTTTCCAGAAATAGAGAAAGGGGGCGTCCGCCGGGACGTCCCCTTTTTCGCGCCCTGCCCAGGCGCAGGAAAAGGCCGCCTCCCACTGGGAAGCGGCCTTTTGTGTTGCTGGTTTTGGGTTACTCCAGCTCCAGGGCGCCGGTGTACAGCTGATAGTAGGTGCCGTGCTGGGCGATAAGCTGGTCGTGGGTGCCCCGCTCGATGATGCGGCCGTGGTCCAGCACCATAATGGCGTCGGAGTTTTGCACGGTGCTCAAGCGGTGGGCGATGACGAACACGGTGCGGCCCGTCATCAAAGCGTCCATACCGGCCTGTACAATGGCCTCGGTGTGGGTGTCGATGGAGGAAGTGGCCTCGTCCAGAATCATCACAGGGGGGTCGGCCACAGCGGCCCGGGCAATGGACAGCAGCTGCCGCTGGCCCTGGCTCAGGTTGGAGCCGTTGCCGGAGAGGGGCGTGTCATAGCCCTGGGGCAGGCGGGTGATGAAGTCGTGGGCGCCGGCCAGCTTGGCGGCGGCGATGCACTCCTCGTCGGTGGCCTCCAGGCGGCCGTAGCGGATGTTGTCCATCACGGTGCCGGTGAACAGGTTGGTGTCCTGGAGCACCATGCCCAGGCTGCGGCGGAGGTCGGCCTTTTTAATCTTGTTGATGTTGATGCCGTCGTACCGGATTTTGCCGTCGGCAATATCGTAAAAGCGGTTGATAAGGTTGGTGATGGTGGTCTTGCCCGCGCCGGTGGAGCCCACAAAGGCAATCTTCTGGCCGGGCTTAGCGTACAGGCTGATGTTGTGCAGCACCAGCTTGTCGGGGTTGTAGCCAAAGTCCACGTCGTCCAGCACCACTTCGCCCTGCAGGCGGGTATAGGTGACTGTGCCGTCCGCTTGGTGGGGATGCTTCCAAGCCCACACGTTGGTGCGCTCTTTGCACTCCACCAGGTTTCCGTCCCGGTCCTCCTTGGCGTTTACCAAGGTGACGTAGCCCTCGTCGGTCTCGGGCTTTTCGTCAATCAAGTTAAAGATACGCTTGGTGCCGGCCATGCCCATGATAACCATATTCAGCTGGTTGGAAACCTGGCTCACGTTGCCGGAAAACTGCTTGGTCATGTTCAAAAACGGCACCACAATGCTGATGCCAAAGGCCATGCCGGAAAGGCTCAGGTTGGGGGCGCCTGTCATCATCATAACGCCCGAGACAATGGCCACGCACACATACAGCACATTGCCGATGTTGTTCAGGATGGGCATAAGCATGTTGGCGTAGATGTTGGCCTGCTCGGCGTTGTGGAACAGCTCGTCGTTGACCTTGTCGAAGTCCTCCTGGGCTTCCTTTTCGTGGCAGAACACCTTGATGACCTTCTGGCCGTTCATCATCTCTTCCACCACACCCTCTGTAGCGGCAATGGACTGCTGCATGCGGATGAAATACTTGGAAGAGCGGCCGCCCACCTTTTTGGTGACCAACACCATAAAGAACACGCCCACCAGCACCACCAGGGTCATCCACACGCTGAAATAGAGCATGATGGCAAGCACAGTAAGCACCGTCACGGTGGAGATGATAAGCTGGGGGATGCTTTGGGAAATCATCTGGCGCAGTGTGTCGATATCGTTGGTGTAATAGCTCATCACGTCGCCATGGTTGTGGGTGTCAAAATACTTGATGGGCAAGTCCTGCATGCCGTTGAACATTTTCTCCCGCATCTTGGCAAGAGAGCCCTGGGTGATGATGGCCATCAGCTGGTTGAACACCGTGCCTGCCGCCAGGCTGAGCACATAGAGCACCACCAGGATGAGCACAAAACGGAGAATCTGCCCGCCTACAGCGGCCCAGTCCCCCGCCTGCCAGCTCTGCTCCACCAGGGAGATGACGTTCTGCATAAAGATGGAAGGGATCGAACTGATGATGGCGTTAAACAAGATGCAGGCCAGGGCCACAGGGAGCATCACCGGATAGAAGCTGAACAGCATCTTGATAAGGCGCACCAGAATGGGGGCGCTATTGACAGCGGAATTTTTCTTCTCATCCATTTTCGGCACCTGCCTTTCCCTGGGAATTTGTGCGGTTCTGCGAGGTGTAAATCTCGCGGTAAACCTGGTTGGTGGCCATCAGCTCCTCATGGCTGCCAATGGCGTCAATCTCGCCGTTATTCATCAAAATAATGCGGTCGGCGTCCTGCACAGAGGCCACCCGCTGGGCAATGATGATCTTGGTGGTCTCGGGGATAAACTTGCGGAAGCCCTGGCGGATGAGGGCGTCGGTGCGGGTATCCACGGCGCTGGTGGAGTCGTCCAAAATCAAAATCTTGGGCTTCTTCAGCAAGGCCCTGGCAATGCAAAGGCGCTGCTTCTGGCCGCCGGACACGTTGGTGCCGCCCTGCTCGATGTAGGTGTCATACTTTTGAGGGAACTGCTGGATAAACTCGTCCGCCTGGGAGAGGCGGCAGGCCTCTTCC
>FR893633.1 GCA_000435395.1 Firmicutes bacterium CAG:94 | reverse complement strand
ACCGCCCCCGCGCGCACCTCCCGGGAGAACCGCCCTGTGCGGGACACCGGCTATGAGCGGGACGTCTACGTGCGGCGCACGCCCCAAAGCCGCCGCCGGAAGAAGAAGCCGCCCATTCTGCCCATCGCGTTGGTGGTGCTGCTGCTTGTCATCGTGCTGGTGGTTGTGCTGGTGGTGCGGGGCTGCTCCGCCCAGCCGGCGGATGGCGGCAACTCCTCCGCCAACTCCAGCTCCCAGACAAGCCAGGTAAGCGGCACAGACAGCCAGACCTCCGGGGTGGATTCCACGGTATCCGGCACGGACAGCAGCGCGCCGGTGTCCTCCGCCGTCTCGGAGGCCCCCACCCCCGCGCCCCAGGAGGAGCCCCAGGCGGCCCCCGAGACCATCGGCAGCTTGCTGGTGGTGGGCGACACCGCCTATGAGTACTACAACTTCAACACAGACCTTGCCAACCAGTACATCACCGCGGTGGCGGACGCCGGGGAAAAGCTTTCCGGCATCTCCACGCTGTACGATATGGTCATTCCCACCAGCATCGACATCGACCTGCCGGAGAGCTACATCGACAGGAACCAGCTGAACACCTCCGACCAGCGCCAGGCCATTGAGGAGTACATCTACCCCTCCATCCAGGCCATGAACTCCAGCGTGAAGACTGTGTCCATTTTCGACACGTTGAAGTCCCACGCCAACGAGTACCTGTACTTCCGCACCGACCACCACTGGACCCAGCTGGGCGCCTACTACGCCTACGTGGAGTTCTGCAACGTGCGGGGCTTTGAGCCCGTGCCCCTGGACCAGTTCGACCGCAAGGACTACACGGGCTACCTAGGCACTTTCTACAGCAACACGGAGAGCAGCGCCTTGGCCAACAACCCCGACACGGTGGAGGCCTACATCCCCAAGGCCAACGTGACCTTGAACGTCACCCAGAGCGACGGCACCGTGCTGGAGAACTGGCCCCTGATTGCCAACGGCGACGAATACGGCCAGAACATGAAGTACCTGGTTTACTGCGGCGGTGACCAGCCCTACGAGGAAATCACCAACAACGACATGACCGACGGCCCCACCTGCATTGTGGTAAAGGAGAGCTTCGGCAACTGCTTTATCCCCTTCCTGGTGAACCACTACTCTAAGGTTTACGTCATCGACTACCGCCACTACACCGCCGGCACTGTGACCCAGCTGGCCCAGCAAGTGGGCGCCGACGACGTCCTGTGCCTGAACAACATCTCCATGACCCGCAACGAGGGCCTGGTGAACCAGTTCAGCAACATCTTCTAACGTACTCTTGTAACAAACACGGACCCCCGGCGGGAAAAGCATAATGTCCTTAGGGGGGAAATCAAAACAACCGAATAGGACGAACACATCCCGCAGATTCAACTAAATCTGCGGGATGTGTGATTTCATCTCATGTTTTTGTTTTGATCGTCTATCACAAATACCATAGGCGGTGTCCCGGCTTTGGCATCGAAATCTTCAGATGCTATAGCTTGCACACATATCTCAGTTCTTTCATACCATTTTCAATGAGTCCTGTTAATTGAAAGCCGACAGAATGATACAAACGTTCTGCAACATCGTTATCAATAGCAACTCCTGTATACATTTCTTTAATGTCATACTGCTTTTTCATGTATTCAATACCTAAAGCCAACGCCATCTTACCGTAGCCTTTATTTTGATATTTCTCATCTATCAGAAACTTCCATAATGTATATTGATTTCTCAATTCGTAAAATCCAAACATAATAAATCCAACCAATGTATCATCAGCGTAAATTGCAAAAGGATAGGCATTTTCCCGGTAAACGTACGCTTGTGCTAAAGAATAAGCTGTAGTTGAAACAAAGTTCTCTTGTTCTTTCGACACCTTAAGTTTTAACACAACCTCAAGATTGTCCGCTGTTATTTCATCGAGTTTTATCATCAATAATTCCTCCACTCATCGATAAAATGTCTTAACGACTGCTGTCTCTTGCTTCTATCATCACTAACTGCCCTTGCTGCAATCTCAAAGAGTTCATCGCTACAGTTCCCTCCTTTTGTCACTATGATAGGCCCCAAACAAGGGCTTGTCAATTCAGAAAGCTATCCTTGAAAGACAATATCCTTTCCTGGCTCTGAGAGCCCCTAGGAGCGCTTATCATTGCAGGAGAGGAACTATCCGTCTTTTGTCCATCACAGCCCGGCAAGAGGCACAGGGCGCTCGCCAGGCCATAAGCCGCCA
>FR893632.1 GCA_000435395.1 Firmicutes bacterium CAG:94 | reverse complement strand
GCCGGGGAGGCCTACAACGGCCGGGTGGCCCGGGACGCGCTGCTGTACATGTCCCTGTTCCCCTTCTCCTTTTTCTCCGGCCTGGTGATGACCGAGGGCCTGTTTTTGCTGGCCACCACCGGGGCCTGCTGGTACGCCTGGCGGGGGAAGTGGCTGGCTTTTGGGCTCTTTGGGGCGCTGGCCGCCCTCACCCGGATGACCGGCCTGCTGGTGATTGCCGTGGGGGTCATCCGGCTGCTGGAGGCCTACCGGCCCTTGGAGCCGCCGGTGGGGAAGTCCTTGGGCCGCTGCTGGAAGCCCCTGCTGCTGCGGCTGCCCTTGACGCTGCTCCCCGCCGCGGGGACGCTGCTCTACCTGCTGCTGAACAGCTGGGTGGACGGAGATCCCTTTGCCTTTGTCACCCACCAGGAGCATTGGTATCAGGGCTACCTGTGGATTTCCCAGGTGGTGGAGTACATAGGCCGCTACTTGGGGGACAACCTGGGCAGCTCCTTTGGCTGGGCGGTGTGGGCCCCTGCCCTGGCCCTGTTTGTGGTAGGCTTGGCCTTGCTTTACTGGGCCGCCCTGCGGAAGGGCCACCCCGCCGGTTTGCTGGCCTATGGCTTTTGCTTCTTTGTGGCCACCTATTCCCTCTCCTGGCTGCTCAGCGCCGGGAGGTACCTCTCCACCTGCTTTGTGCTGTTTCTATTCCTGGCAAAGCTGACCCAGCGCCGCCCGGCTTTGCGGGCCGCGCTCCTGGGCGGGGAAGGGGTGCTTTTAGGTGTGTACCTGTGCGCCTTCCTCGCTGGGGCCCAGGTGATGTGAAAAAAGGCCGCCCCCTTTGGGGCGGCCCTTTTGTGCCGTGAAGCGTTTTTTACTCTGCCAGAGCCCGGGTCAGCCAGGCGTCGGCAATGTCCAAGGCCAGGTAAAGGCCGTTTTTCTCGCTGGTTTTTACAATCTGCTTCCGGGTGCGGATTTCCGGGTCGGTGTACATCAGCTGGACAGTTACCTTGTCCGCCACCTCCAGGTCGCCCACCTTCTTCTTGGACTTGATGTCCATCTTGATGACATACTTATCCTTCATGCTGCCATAGTAGATGGTATCGCCGCTGCGCACCAGGGGCTTGCCTTTATAAGTGGGGAAGCTCTGCTTTTTCTGCTCGCTCAAAGAATCACCGCGCTTTCAAAAAATCTGTAAGAATCACTCGCCCAGGTAAGAACGCACCATGGCTTTTAAAAGCTCGTCGCGGTCAATCCGGCGGATGAGGCTGCGGGCGTTGTTGTGGGTTGTGATATAGGTGGGGTCCTCAGAGAGGATGTATCCCACAATCTGGCTGATGGGATTATACCCCTTCTCCTTCAGCGCGTCGTAAACCGTCAGCAGGATGCGCTTCATGTCCGCTTCGCGCACCTCTTCCATGGAAAAGGTGATGGTGTTGTTGGAATAATCTTCCGGCATGGGGAACACCTCCGTATCGTCCCAAAATATCCTATACTATATCATACAGTATCTTGCCCGGGAATGCAAGCTGTTTTTCCACCGCTTGCCCCCTGTTTGTGGAAAAAAGCCTTAGGCGCGCAGGGTGGCCCCCACTTTGCCCACCTTTTCCACAATCTGGTCCACCCAGGGCTGCACTTCTTCCTTGGAGAGGGTGCGCTCCTGAGAGGAGAAGGCAAAGCGCAGGGTAATGCTCATCACGCCGTTTTGCTGGAAGGAGTCAATCAGCGTCACGCTGGTGAGGGTCTCCGGGTCCATGTCCGCCCAGGCGGGCACCAGCTGGGCAAAGGTCAGGCCCTGGGGCATCACCAAGGAAAGGTCAATGTCAATGCCGGGGAAGCGGGAGGGCTCCCGGTAGGCGGTGTCTTTGGCGGGGATGGCTGCGAAGGCGTCCATGTCCAGCTGGGCGCAGACCACAGCGGCCTTCTTATCCAGCTTGGCTGCCACTGCGGGATGGAGGGCGCACAGCCAGCCAAGCTCCTGGCCGCCGAAGGACACAGCGGCGGTGTTGCGGGGATGCTGCCAGCCGTGCCGGGGCTCCACATGTTGGAAGGTGAAGTCCGCCCGCTTGATGTCCCGGCCCAGGGCGGTGAGGATTTCCAGCAGCTCCAGGTACAGCTCCTTCTCGCTGCGGGTGCGGCTGTACAGGGCAATGCCCAGCTTTTTCCGCTCGTTGCACATGCCGTCCTCTTTTAGGCCCTGGCAGACGCGGCCAATCTCAAAGATGCCGAAGTCCGGGGCAAAGGACTTGTTCTCGCCCACAAAGCTCAGCAGGGTGGGGCCCATGTTGGTGCGCAGGGTCTCCAGGTCGGGGCTTTGGGGGGAGAGCAGCTTTACGTTCTCCTCCACGGCAATCCCCAGGTCTTTGCACTTTTTGGCGTCAAACCAGATGTAGGAGTGCACCTCGTGGAGGTGGTACCGCTGCACCAAGATGTCCTTGGTGAAGTTGTCGGCCTTGTTGCCGGCGCTGCGCTTTTCGGGGTACAGGGCGCTGCGGGTGGTCTGGATTTGGAAGTTATCGTAGCCGTAAATGCGGGTGATTTCCTCGATGATATCCGCCTTGATGGTCACGTCCTTGGTGGCACGCCAAGAGGGCACCTCCACCTGGAACTCCTGGCCGTCGAACTGGGCGCCGAAGCCCAGGGCCCGCAGGGTCTCCAAGATGCGCTCGTTGCTGATTGCAATGCCGGTGTAGCGGTCCACATAGGCCTTGTCAAAGCGCAGGGATACCTGGGGGTACTTCTTGCAGTACACGTCCGTCAGCCGGGAGATGACCTGGGCCTGGGGGTCGATGTCCAGCAGCAGCTTGACAAACCGGGCGATGGCGGTGGGGCACATCTCCGGGTCCAGGGTCTTTTCGTAGCGCATGGAGGCGTCGGTGCGCAGGCCCAGCCGGGTGGAGGACTTCCGCACGCTGACCGCGTCGAAGTTGGCGCTCTCCAGCAGCAGGCTGTCGGTGTCGTCCTCGATCTCGGAGTCCAGGCCGCCCATAATGCCAGCGATGGCCACAGGCTGGCCCTTGCAGCAGATCATCAGGGTGTTTTCGTCCACGGTGCGCTGCGTGCCGTCCAAGGTGGTGAACTGGAAGGGCGCCTCAAAGCGCTTTACCTCAATCTGGTCCACCTTGGCGCAGTCAAAGGCGTGCATGGGCTGGCCCATTTCCAGCATCAGGTAGTTGGTCAAATCGGCCAGCAGGTTGATGCCCCGGCTGCCGCAGTAGTACAGGCGGATGCGCATATCCACAGGGCTCACCTTTTTCTGGATGTTGCGCACCTTCAAGCCGGTGTAGCGGTAGCACAGGTCGTCCTGCACGTCAATCTGGATGGGGTCCAGCCCGTCAAACTGGGAAAGTTCCACGGTCTCCAGGGGCTTCAGCTCCCGGCCGGACAGGGCGGCGAACTCCCGGGCGATGCCGTAGTGGCCCCACAGGTCCGGGCGGTTGGTCAAAGACTTGTTGTCCACCTCGAACACCGTGTCCTTGATGGCGTACAGGTCGCAGATGTCCGCGCCCACGGGGGTGTCCTGGGGCAGCTCCATCAGGCCCGCGTGGTCGTCGGAGATGCCCAGCTCCCGCTCGGAGCAGCACATGCCGTGGGATTCCACCCCGGCGATGGCGGCGCAGGTGATTTCCTGCCCGGCCACCATGCCCCCCTCCTTGACAAAGGGGACGATCATGCCTTCCCGCACATTGGGGGCGCCGCAGACCACGTCGTAGATTTTATTGCCCGCGTCCACCTGGAGCAGGTGGAGCTTTTTGGAATTGGGATGGGCTTCCACCGAGAGGATTTTGCCCGCGACCACGTCCCGCAGGTCCTCGCCCTTGTGGAAGATGTCCTCCACCTCGGCGGTGGAGAGGGTGAAGCGGTGGATGAGGGATTCCAGGTCCAGGCCGGACAAGTCCACAAAATCCCCAATCCAGTTCATAGAGATATACATAGCGGTTTTCCCCCTTCTTTATTCGTGCTTAAACTGGCTCAGGGCCTTCAAGTTGCCGCTGTTCAAATCGCGGATATCCTTGATGCCGTACT
>FR893631.1 GCA_000435395.1 Firmicutes bacterium CAG:94 | reverse complement strand
CGGTTCCACGATTCCTTCTTTGCGAAGGAAAGCGCCGATTGGTTAAGGTTGGAATGAAAACGACTGGCCACTCTAATCCTTTTGCTTGATGTATTGTGGAAATTTGAACTGCATCTTGCGCGCCGAGATCTTGATGCCGAATATCATTTGCTTCTCGTGTTGCCCAATACCCCAAATAGTACGCAAAGTCCCTCATATCATAGGGCGTTACCCATTGATGAACCGACTCGAAATCCAGAATAAGTTCACTAAAGCGGCCCAAGTTATACAAAATGTTTTCTGGGACATCATTCTTATTGGTTCCGAGTACCTCCAACAACTCATAAAAAAGTTCTTGTGGAAAGATACGCCGGCTTAAGTGATAACGGATGCGTGCTTGAGGATCGAGCATTCGTTTGAACAACACTTTCTTCTGAGCAATCCATCCAAATAGAGTATTGCTATCGGCGTACGGTAATGCACCGATTCGGTTGAGAAAGTCTACATTTGTGCGAATAACATCTCTGGTAGCGGCTTCGTCATAAAAAGTATATCTGTCAAATTGGTTAGGGTCTGGAGTCACATATTGACTGTCAAAAAGCAGACAAAATGCGGCGTGCACTACCTTAATCTCCGCACTTTCAAATAAACCCTTTGAACCTTTTATAATATATGGAATATTTCTGCGATCAAGTTCATCCGTTATGGCTTTAGTGTAATTCAAACTACGGCACAAGATAGACATATCTGCGTAAGATAATCCTCTCAAAGTGCCAGCAGAATTCCAAGGAATGCCCAACAACTCTTGAATCCTATCAGCAATAAAATTTGCTTCTTGATTCTCGCTACTAAAGGTGCAATTCCAGACATCGCCGTGCTCCGCCATTGTTTCTTCGAATTGGTTTGTGGCGACATTATAATGCTGTGCTTTCATTGTCTTTGGCAGACGACGATGTAATCCTAAAATGTTCCGTCTACCAATACGCTGTCCTGATACTGCAGCGTTAGCAATTTCGACAATGGCATGGGATGATCTAAAATTGGTGGATAAGGTAATTCGCTTTACAGAAGGGTATCGGTTTTCAAATGTTAGAATATTCGTAACGGTTGCTCCACGGAAGCGATAAATTGCCTGATCATCATCACCGACTGCACAAACTACCGCAGTTTGCCCATCGTTGCTTAAAAGTCGGATAAGTTGTTCTTGACGGTCATCAACGTCCTGATATTCATCTACAAAGATGTTAGTGAAGCGGTTCTGCACCTGAGCGCGAATAGCTTCATTGCTCTCAATCACACTAGTCAATTCGGCTATAATCTCATCAAAGGTAAGGAAACAATTCGGGCGCTGTTTGATGAAATTTTGATATTGGTGGACAGAATTAATTAAATCCTGGTTTTTAAAATTGTCAACATCTAGATTTTCTCTGTATATTATATTTAGTGTTTCAATAAAGCGGCGGATGGTTTCGATTTTGGAATTCGCTCCTTGCAATTTGTCTAACCCAAAATCGAGATACTTAGATACAATAATAGCCGCTTGGCGCTTTTCGTCAATAATATCGTAATTTCTGTAGCTTGGGTGTATTTCTTTTAGGAGCTGCAAACTAAAACTATGTATAGTTCCAATATATATTTCGCCTAGGGACGCATCATCGATCCGTCCTTCTTCACGCAACGATGCCAACTCTTTCCTGATACGTGATTTCAATTCCCCGGCTGCCATATCAGTAAAAGTAAATGCAATAATGCTTTCTTTGGGTACCCCTTCGGAAACAAGCAAAGCAATTCTGCGCGAAAGAACTTGGGTTTTTCCGCTTCCTGCACAGGCAATGATGAGTAGGTTCCCATCACGATAGTCAAGGGATTCTTGTTGGTTTGTTGTATAGATCATAGCTCGTCTCCTTTATTTGAGAGAAAAATCAAAGCTAAGTTTTTTGCAAGATTTACAGGAACTGCGTTTCCTATTTGTCTTGCGATTTGTCCAGAATTTCCATAAAAACGATAATCTACTGGAAAGGTTTGCAGAAGTGCGGCTTCACGCAAAGTAATTGCTCTGTCAAAAACAGGATGTGCGTACCGCCCTTTAGTTACATCGGTGCATCCGGTAGTTAACGTAGGTGCCACGGTGTCCCACCGCATACGTCCATAAACATCGCAATAATAAGTTGCTTCGCCTGTATCATCAAGTTTTTTGTGGCATTGCAACCTCAAGTGAACAGGAAGCTCGTCACGACTTCCTCCGTCATGGGAAATATGTTGCAATCTATCAATCGTTATTTTACTATGCTTTCTACAAACATGAAGCGAGTCTTTCGGATTGACAAACCCAGCCACCGGTAAATCCCCGATTGCGTCTCGAACGGTTATTCTATGTCCAGTTGGAGTAGTAGGTGGCGGCAAATCAACCACTCTTTTTCGAGAAGCAACGATAACGCACCTTACTCGTCTTTGAGGAACACCATAATCTGCAGCATCAATTTGCTTCGGTTCGCTCAAATTATATCCTAATTTTGAAAATTCGGATTTCAACTGGTTGATTACGGCAGAGTTTTTTGTTATACCCGGCACATTTTCAAAGAGTACATATTTAGGTTTTAATGCTTTGGTAAAACGCACAGATTGGAGTATTAAATATACGCGTTCGTCTGGCTTTTTGGATTTGTTTAGGCTACTAAATGGCTGACAAGGAGCGCATACCACTAATAAATCTAGTTTTCGTTTTCCTAAAATTGATTTGAGGGAACGAGCACTGGTTTTACAGATGTCTTTTTCAAGAAGACTAACTTCTGGATGATTTAAACGATACGTTTGACAACATATCGGATCGTTATCTACCGCTGCAATAACAGTAAAACCAGCTTGCTTAAGTCCTTCTGTAACACCGCCACAGCCGCAAAACAAATCTATGGCAAGAACTTCGTTTGGCGTGTTCTTTTCATTAACCTTGCTTTGGCCCAAATAATCACCCTCTTATTTGCCCGGATATCTTTCTACGCTCAAAATCTGATTAATTTTTTTGACTGTGCAATCCAAGTTTTTCTTCTTTAACTCGCACTCCCAAATTCGCAACACCGTCCAGCCGCGCGCCTCGAACATGGCCGTTACTTCTCTGTCGTGTTCCATGTTCCGTTCGCGCTTCTTCTGCCAGTATTCTTGATGATCGGCAGGGCGAGTGTTTCGGCAGTCGTGTCCATGCCAAAAGCAGCCGTCCACAAACACGGCGATCTTTTTCTTTGGGAATACGAAATCTGGATGCCCTTTTACTGGGTAGTTTCTACGCCAGCCCGTAATTCCGTTCTGCTTGAATATTTCAATTAACCGCAGCTCGGTGGACTTGTTCTTTTTAGACTTGACCTGACGCATAATGTCAGAGCGTTTTTCCGCATCGAAAACATCCGCCACGACAAATCACCTGGCTTCAAACTCTATACGGAGGCTAGGATCGGTTTCCGCCTCCAGCACAATTTTGTTGTACCGGTCGATGATACTGGAGAGCGTGGAGTTCCTTTTGGCCTCGTCAAAGAGGCTGTGTTCGTAGACGTTCGCAGACAAGAACTGCTGAATATCCCACACTTCGACGCCTCCGGCCAACCCAGCATCCTCCGCAAGATTGAGAGCGGTATGTACGCGCTCGAAAATCGTGATAATAACGGGGTGGCAACCAGCGCGGAGATTTGCTTTACATTTTTCAATTAGTAACGCTCCGGGCATAGTCGTACAGTGAATGACTGTATTGCCTATGACAAAATCGCCGTTTCGGTCTGTGGGGCCGTCCGCCACAGAGGCTCCGTGGATTTCAAAAGAACCTTCCGGCAGAATTAAGCAGAGTTTTGCCGCCACAAGATGCTGCAACACCGTGCCGAGATACTGCGTTCCGGCGTTCTGTTTTTGACGCTTTTTTGCCTGTTCAAACAGGTCGTCCAGATTCGCGCCGATTGTTTTTGATGTATCTGCGGTCAGAACGAACGGCTGATTTCTAAAGTATTCGCGCACCTGCTCGGCCCAAAAGTCCTCGACTACGGAGAAATCTACCGCTTCCTCTGCGTTCCATGCGTTCAGAAAGTCCACATATTTAATCATCAGGCCCATGCTGCCTCTACTGGTTCTCCCACCTTCAGAAGATAGTTGCTGGGTGATGCCGTGTTCCTTCAAAATCTTTTTCAAGTTGGCCCCGCCAAGCCCAGCGACCTGCCCTTTGCTACTTGTCTGGAAGTCGTCAGGGTTCAACGGGAAAGCCTTATCTCTCACCATGCGAGTAAACTGCACGACCAAAGAGAGAGGCCCCTTCGTGGTGATATGATTTTCAGATTGAAACGCCTTTAGGCGTTCTTCGGGACTAATCATCGTATACCGCCTCCGCAATTTTTGTTAGGAAACGTTCTCCTATAAACTGCGCGACCGGCGCGGCTACTGCGTCGCCCATCGCTTTATATCCGTCGTTAGAGCTTCCAGGAAGTTCAAAACTGTCTGGCGCTCCCATCAGTCTGGCCGCTTCGCGTACGGTCAAGAGGCGGGCGTGAACCTGGCCGTCCTTCTTGACAACCAGATACTGTTTGCTGCTCCCGCCTTCCGGCGTCCGTAAGCAACCAGCAATTCCATCAAAGCGCAGCTCCAACTGCTGCTTTCCGTTTCGCGTTCTGCGATAGCCTGTAGCGTACACGGTGTCGTGCGCCCGCAATTTGGCCCAATGCCGTTCGGGAACCAGACGTAAAGCATCGTCTTTATCAAAGGTTGCGTCATCCTCGACGATATCTTTGAGAGATGTGGTTCGGCGCGAAGGCTTTTCCGTATGCCACCAAATCCATCCCGGTAGTTCACGGCCCAACTGCGTTGCAACGTTGTTATGCAGCCAACATGGTCCGTTACCGACCAATTCATCTGGAACGGGGCAGTTCTCCTGCACGGCGATAATGAATACTCTCGGCCTGGACTGTGGAACAAAATGGGAAGCATTCAGCAAAACAGCTCCGCAGCGATACCCTCGCTCTACAAGCGCCATATGAAGAACCCGGTAATTATCACCACCGTTTGTCGAGAGTAAGCCCGCTACGTTCTCCAACAAGAGAATCTTTGGTTTATCGTCCATCTCGTCCAATACGCGCAGCCATTCCCAAACCAAACCGCTGCGGGACGCATGGATTCCACCGATAGAACCAGCCAGAGATAAATCCTGGCAAGGGAAGCTAGCCCATGAAAGATGAGCGAAAGGCAGATCAGCGCCTTTTACATTCTTGATGTCGTCCAGAATAAACCGTTCACACCCGAAATTAGCTTCGTAAACAGCCGCTTTCTGCTCGCTGATATCGTTTGCCCAAACCGGCGTGAACATTCCTCTTAGTCCATACGCAACGAGACCGCTACCTGCAAAAAATTCATGCATCGTCCAAGGAGCAGAGGATAGGTCAATATTCTGTTTTTGATACATGGTGCTTTGAAGGATCATTTCTTTCCCTACCTTGTCCTCGTTTATCGTTTGTCGGCTTCTCCGCATTTTCCGGGATAATCCAGATACGGCTCATACGCGTCGCGCCTGCGATGCGGTTTTCTTTACATAATATCTGGACTTGCCGCGGGGTTACGCCCCATTTTTCGGCGGCTTCTTGAACCGTTATATATCCATTCACTTGCGACACCTCATAATCACTATGGATGCGTACAACAAACCAAGTATATTATATTCGTTTAAGCGAAATAAGACAAGCCTTTTTTAACGCAAGTAGTTCAACTTATTATAAAACCGAAAAAATAATTTTGAAAAACAGGAACAATAAGTTTATACTTATGTCGTAATATTATAGATGATTAAAATGGAAGGAGGGAGTCGTCTCTATGAGTAAACCAAAAGCGCAAACCCAAGTGATTTTTCCGTTTGGCAGCAACATCCGCTATCTACCTCTTGTCTATCTTATCCCGGCAGACCAGATCGTCAGGTATCCTACGCTGAATGCACTGCCACGGTGTCTTTCTGAAATAGCGGCATCCGAACCGATGATGGACTTGCTCGACAGCGACGCTTTCTTGAAGGACATCATGGACGCCATAGCTGCTTTGGCTTTTCCGCATTTTGGCTTTGGCGGGTGGAAAGAACACTACACTGGCTACTGTCCAGTTTGGCGGCTCTCCTATGCGCTACCACTTTGGGCCAGCTTAATAGATCAGGAATGTGGTTGGGGATTGCAGCTTTTATTTCGCATGAAGCCTGGAACACAAATTCCGTTCCCAGACGCCGATCAGGTAAGAGAATTATTTGCCCATGTGGTGAAGCGTGCGATTACGGAGCAGGGGTGGCAACCAATTTTGGACATCGTGCGAGAAATGCCCTGCGATGAAGATTTTGAAAAATGGGATACCAACGCTCGTAAAGACTTCCTCCGGAGGTGGTATCACACCCGCTCCAAGAAGGTACAGACCGTTTCACTGGAAGGAATGCTGGAAAACAATGATGACGACAGTCCTATTTTCCATATTCCAGACCCAAACCAAAATGTAGAGGAATATGTGATCGCTAAGGACTTTGTGGAACGGTTTTTAGAGACCTTACCCCAGAAAGATCGGCAGATTGTTGAACTGAGACAGGATGGATTTACTTACGAGGAAATTGCGGACAAACTGGGGTATAAAAACCACAGCGGAGTTATCAAACGAGTGGAGGCGGTAAAAAAGAAACTTCAAAAGTACAGATGCAGCGTATGAAAGCCACGCAGACCAGAAGGTTGAGCGTGGCTTTTTTGCGCTCAAGCCGGATGAAAAGAGGTGAAAATTCCCCCGAATTTTTGAAGGATCGCCGTTGAATGAACGATTGACTGTTTTTGTGTCGGTTATTTTCTGGAGAGCGCGCCACCGTGAAGCGAACGGAGTTCACGGTTTGGCGGGCTTTTTTTCATTTCCGGCAAATCCCACACAAAACAGCGAAACCGAATATTGCTCTTTGTGGGGCAGACATGGAAAGGAGAGAGAACAATGGGCATTCGAGAAGAAATCAAGGCCTATATTGTCCGTTCTGGCATGACCATGACAGAGGTGGTGGATAGGTTGTACGACGATTACGATTGGAGCCGCAGCGTTCCCAATCTATCCGGCAAGTTGCGTCGGGGCTCCCTGCGATACCAAGAAGCCGTGGAGCTTGCGGATGTGATGGACTATGACATTGTCTGGGTCAAGCGCAAGCGGTAAGGAGGTACAATGGCACAAAAAGCACAGCACGCAATTTTACGCTTCGCCAAACACAAGGCGGGGCCGGCAGGGGCATTGGAAGCCCACCACGAGCGCACAAAGGAGAAGTATGCCAGCAATCCCGATATTGACATCAGTAAAAGCAAGGACAATTTTCACATTATTCAGCCTACGCAGCAGTACCGAAAGGAAATTGACACTCGAATCAAGGCGGCGGGGTGCCGTATCAGGAAGGACAGCACTATGTTTGTGGACACGCTGATTACCGCCAGCCCGGAGTTCTTCACAG
>FR893630.1 GCA_000435395.1 Firmicutes bacterium CAG:94 | reverse complement strand
GCTCGTGCTCATCGAACCGCCAGCGCACGTGCGCGCCGGGGGTTGTGCATGGAACTTTCTCCGTCCCCGCACTCTATATTTTACAGGGCCCGCCTTAGATTTCTGTGAATTCTCATTGAATTTTCCCTGTATTTTTGGTAAGATAGGGACAAGAAAGCAACCGCTTTCCCAGATTTATTGAGAAACAGGTGAACCGCTCCATGAGAGAGTTGCGCAAGAAGAAGGCCGTGGCTACGGCAGAAACAATCCGGTTTGGGAGGTGAAACAACAGAAACGAGGTATTTTACATGGCACACAACATTCCAGACCCCAACGTGGTCTTTCCCAACGCGTATAAGACATCCTGCTTTTTGAAAAACGTGGTACAGGCCCCCAACGTGACCATTGGGGACTACACCTATTACGACGACCCCCAGGACCCCACGGGCTTTGAGAAAAACAACATCCTGTTCAACTACCCGGAGTTTGGGGACAGGATCACCATTGGCAAATTCTGCTGCCTGGCCAGCGGCGCCACCTTCATTATGGGGGCGGCAAACCACCGGCTGTGCAGCGTGACCACCTATCCCTTCGCCGTGTTTGGCGGCGCCTGGGAGGAGAACGCCCCGCCCCACCTGGACCAGCTGCCCCGCAAGGGCGACACGGTGGTGGGCAACGACGTGTGGCTGGGCCGGGAGAGCGTGGTCATGCCTGGGGTGCGCATCGGGGACGGGGCCATTGTGGCGGCCTACTCCGTGGTGACAAAGGACGTGGCCCCCTACACAGTGGTGGGGGGCAACCCCGCCCGGTTTTTGAAAAACAGGTTCGACAGCCAGCTGACCCAGCTTTTGCTGGAGGCCCAGTGGTGGGATTGGGAGCCACAGGCCCTGGCCCAGGCGGTGCCCATGCTCTGCTCCCCCGACCTGGAGGCGGTAAAAAGCTGGCTGCGCGGGCTGGGCTACGGGGCTACTTGCACATAACAAAGGAGGAACCTTTTATGGATTACAGCAAACTGAAAAGCGGCACGGACATCCGCGGCGTGGCGGTGGAGGGCGCCGGCGAGCCGGTAACGCTCACCGACGAAGTGGTGGAAACCATCGCGGCGGCCTTTTTGGTGTGGGCCCAGCGCCATCTGGGCAAGGATGCCTCTGCCTTGAAAATCGCCATTGGCCACGACTCCCGCGTTTCCGCGGACCGCATCAGCGCCGCCTTGCAGCGGGTATTTGTGCGGTACGGCGTACGGGCTTTGGACTGCGGGTTGGCCTCCACGCCCTCCATGTTCTGGGCAACCCTGGATTTGCCCTGCGACTGCTCGGTGCAGATTACCGCCAGCCACCACCCCTATCACCGCAACGGCCTAAAATTCTTCACCCCCCAGGGTGGGCTGGACGCCCCGGACATCACGGAAATCCTGGCCCTGGCCCAAGAGAACGCCCGCCCGGAGCGGGAGGCTGCCGGCACAGTGGAGCCCTGCGGCTACATGAAGGACTACGCCGCCCGGCTGCGGCGCACCATCCAAGAGGGGGTGCAGGCCCCGGACTACGACCATCCCCTGGCGGGGCTGCACATTGTGGTGGACGCCGGCAACGGCGCCGGCGGCTTCTACGCCTGGGATGTGCTGGAGCCCCTGGGGGCGGACATCTCCGGCAGCCAGTTTTTAGAGCCCGACGGCATGTTCCCCAACCACATCCCCAACCCGGAGAACGAGACGGCCATGGCCTCCATCTGCCAGGCGGTAAAGGCCTCTGGCGCGGACCTGGGCGTCATCTTCGACACCGACGTGGACCGGGGCGCCGCCGTGGACAGCCAGGGGGAGGAAATCAACCGCAACCGCCTGGTGGCCCTGGCCTCCGCCATCGCCTTGGAGGGTAACCCCGGCGGCACCGTGGTGACGGACTCCATCACCTCCGACGGGCTGAAAGAGTACATTGAAACCACCTTGGGCGGCAAGCACCACCGCTTTAAGCGGGGGTACAAGAACGTCATCAACGAGGCGCTGCGCCTCAACCAGGAGGGCGTCAACTGCCCCCTGGCCATTGAGACCAGCGGCCACGCCGCCATGCGGGAGAACCACTTCCTGGATGACGGCGCCTATCTGGTGACGAAAATCCTCATCAAGATGGCCTCCCTGCGCAAGGAGGGCAAGGACCTGACCAGCCTGCTGGCCCCCCTGCGGGAGCCGGTGGAGGCCGCCGAGGTCCGCCTGCCCATCACCGAGGAGAATTTCCGGGCCTGCGGGGAAGCCCTCATCGCCGCCCTAGAGGCGTACGCCCAAGAGCAAAACTGGGCCATCGCCCCGGACAACCGGGAGGGCATCCGGGTGTCCTTCCCCAAAGGGGAGGGCGAGGGCTGGTTCCTGCTGCGGCTGTCTGTCCACGACCCCATTCTGCCCATCAACCTGGAAAGCGACTGCGCCGGGGGCGTGGCCGTCATCGGGAAGAAGCTGCTCCAGTTCCTGGAGGCACACAAAGAGGGCGTGGACCTCTCCCCCCTGGAGAACTTTTTGAACGCGCCCCAAGCTTGACAAACCCACAGAGGGCCCCTTCGGGGGCCCTTTTTTATAGGAGGCCCCTGTCTACCAGAAACAGCGCCTGGCGGAAGGGCAGCAGCCCCAGCCAGGAGCGGCCCGGCTGTATTGCCGTGCGGCCCCACACCGCCAAAGGGACACGGAGCAATCCCCCGGGGGAAACGGTGGCCTCCCCCGCTTGGCCGGGCCACAGCTCCACCGACTGGGTGCACACCCGTCCCACCTGGACAGTGCCGCCCGCAGGGAGCCGGTAAGAAGCCAACACCTGCTGGGGCAGCACCAGCGCCCCCTCCCCATCCAGCCAGTAGACTGTCTCCCAACCCCCGTCGTAGCGGATGCATCGGCTCCTGCCCAAACCCGCGCTTTCCACGGCAATCCCCCTTTATCTCCTATTGTATAATGCGCTTCTATTTTTGGCAATTATAATCTTCGCCGCAAAAGAGTAAACTATCTACTATCGGATAGCAAACAAGGAGGTCTACCTGTGAAAGAAACCTGCTCTTTTGCCAAGGAGATGGGCAAGCGGGTAGCCCAGCGGAGAAAAGAGCTGGGCCTTACCCAAGAGAAGGCTGCCGAGCGCTGCGGGCTTTCCCAGCAGTTTTTCGCCAGCATTGAAACCGGCGGGAAAAACGTGCGGGGAGAGAGCTTGCTCAAGCTGGCCATGGGGCTGGATATCAGCGCCGATTACCTGCTCACCGGCCGGGTGACAGACCTGGAGCTGGACCAGCTGCTCCAGCGGCTGCGGCAGCTGCCCGGGGAGGAGTACCGCCACATGCTCACGGTGATAAAGGAATACCTGTGGGCACTGGGCCGCCGGTAAACACAAAAAGGCCTCCCGCCGGGGAGGTCTTTTTTTACGGGGCCAGCAGCTGCACCACGTGGCACACCCCGGGGATGGCCTGGCCCTGCTGGGAGGAGGTGGGGGACATCAAAGCCCCGGTGGCGCAGAAAAGGATGTTCCGCAGCTCCCCGCGCTCCATGCGGCGGAGAAGGTGGCCGCACAGCACCGAGGCCGAGCAGCCGCAGCCCGAGCCCCCGGCGTGGACGTCCTGGCGCTGGCGGTCGTAGAGGAGCAGGCCGCAGTCCTGGTGGACGGAGCGCACGTCCACATGGTTGTCCTCCAGGCACTGGTACAGCAGCTGGGAGCCCACCGCGCCCAAATCCCCGGTGAAGATGCCGTCGTAGTCCCCGGGGGAGGTGCCGGTATCCTGGAGGAACTGGTACAGGCTGGCGGCCGCCGCGGGGGCCATGGCCGCCCCCATGTTGGCGGGGTCCTTCACGCCCAAATCCTGGATGGCGCCCGCCAGGCCCCGGGCCACCCGGACCTTCCCGCCCAGG
>FR893629.1:28198-34092 GCA_000435395.1 Firmicutes bacterium CAG:94 | reverse complement strand
CAAATCCCCCGCCAGGATGAAGTCCACCTCTCGGGGGGAGAGGCCGGCCTTTCCCAATGCCAAGGTGACAGCCTCCTTTTGGAGGCGAGCCTCGGCCTTTTCCCAGCTCCCCTCCTGGAGGGTGGTGTCCCCAAAGGTCTGGTCGAAATCGCCGCCCAGGGGACCCTCGGCCTCCCGCTTGCCCCCCACCGCCCCGTGGGAGAGGATGGTGGGGCGGTCAAACTCCAAGGTGCTCTTGCCCAGCCGCCTCATAGGGAGCCTCCCAGCCACTGCCACACAAACAGCACCAGCCCATACACCACCGACGCCGTGATGCCGTACACCAGCACCGGCCCCGCGATGGAGAAAAGCTTGGCTCCCAGGCCGTTGACAAAGCCCTCGGATTTAAACTCCAGCGCCGGGGACACCATGGAGTTGGCAAAGCCCGTGATGGGCACCAGCGTGCCCGCCCCGGCGTGCTGGGCGATTTTGTCGTAGAGGCCCAAGGCGGTGAGCAGCGCGGAGAGGAAAATCAGGCTGATGGACACCCCGGTGCGGGCTTGGGGCAGCTCCAGGCCCAGGCTTTGGTAGAGGTTGCACAGCGCCTGGCCCAAGGTGCAGATGGCGCCCCCAAACAAAAAGGCCAGCAGGCAGTCCTTCCCCACCGGGGAGGGCGGCGAGGCCCGCTCCACCCGGCGCTGGTATTCCTCTTTGGAAACGGTTTTCATAGAAAAACTCCCCCTTTGGCTGTAGTGTGGACGCCCAAAGGGGGAGTTATGCGTAAAAACGCTTTCTTTAGCGGATGAAATTGGTGCGCTGGAAGGGCTCGCGCTGCGGCACGCCGTACTGCTCCTTGCCTAGGGCAATGCTCTTCATCAGGAAAACCATGTTCCGGGCCAAGGTGCGCATGGTCTGCATGCCCTCCTCGTCTTGGGCGGCCTCGCCCTTTTCCCGGCCATAGACAGCGTTCCAATACTGGCCGGTGGCAATGGGCATGCCGGAAATGGCAAAGTACTTGTTCAGCTCGTCGTAGGTGGCGGAGACGCCGCCCCGGCGGGCCACGGCCACAGCGGCGCCCACCTTCATGGTCTTGTCAAAGGGGGTGCTGTAAAACAGCCTGTCGATAAAGGAGATAAGGGTGCCGTTGGCAGAGGCGTAATACACCGGGCTGGCGATGACAAGGCCGTCGGCCTCCGCAAACTTGGGGGCAGTCTCGTTGACCAAATCGTCAAACACGCACTTGCCCTTCTCCATGCAGGAGAGACATGCCACGCAGCCGCGGATGGCCTTGTTGCCCACCTGGACTGTCTCCACCTGGATGCCCTCCTGCTGGAAGATTTTCTCCATCTCCCCCAGGGCTATGGACGTGTTGCCGCCCACCCGGGGGCTGCCGTTAATCAGTAAAACCTTCATCGTAGTACACCTCGTCACAGATAGAATGGCAGCAAAGGGCTGCATTTTTATTATACTACTCCAGTAGCCCTTTGAAAAGAGCGCGGCCCTTTCGCCGGTGTTCAGAAAAACTTAACAAAAAGTTGATAGATTTCTCCTGCGCATCCTGCTATAATGTTCTCAGACCTTTGATAAGGGGGTGCGCGCCATGATGGTGCCCCGCATCCGGCAACGCCAGCAGGCGTGCCCAGTATCCAACCGCAAAACAAAACAGCCCCTTTCCTGGAGCTGACGCTTCCCGCGTCTGCCCCACAGTGAAAGGCGGCTGTTTTTTGTTCTCAGGAAAGGAGAGACACTGCATGATTCCTTGTCAAGCCACCTGCGGCAGCTACTGTGAAGGCTGCCATAAAAACTGCGCCAAATGGAAGGTCCTTCAGGCCAAAAACCGCCGGGAGCGCCAGAAGAAAAAAGACTATCTCCACTACTACAACCAGCTAAACAGCGCGGTGCTGCGGCAGTATCTCAGCATGCAGCCCCACAGCTATTACCGTTGATACATACGCACAGAAAAAGCGCCCTCCCAGCCGGGAAGGCGCTTCTTTGTTTGTCGGGTTTACGCTTCCTGCCCCGCGGTGAGGGCGGCCACAATCTCGTCGGTGCGCATCCCGCGGGAGCCCTTTACCAGCACCGCGTCGCCGGGGTGCAGGGCCTCCTGTAAAAAGGCGGTGGCCTCCTCGTTGGTGGCAAACCAGTGGGCCTCCGGGCCGTAGCCAGCGGCAATCCCCTTGGCCAGGGGCCCCACGGCCACCAGCAGCTCCACGCCGCGCTCCCGGGCGTAGGAGCCCACTTCGTAGTGGCCCTGCTGGGAGAAGTCCCCCAGCTCCAGCATATCCGCCAGCACCGCCGCCCGCTTGCCTGTCACCGGGCGGGTGGCAAGCACGTCGATGGCGCTGCGCATGGAATCGGGGCTGGCGTTGTAGCTGTCGTCGATGATGAGCAGCCCGCCGGCCTCCACCACCTGCTGGCGCATGGCCGGCGCCTTGTAGGCGGAGATGGCCCGCACCGCGTCCTCGGCGGGGACACCCAAGTACCTTGCCACCGCCATGGCGGCCAAGGCGTTGCGCACATTGTGCTCCCCGGCGGCGGGGACAAACACCTCGGTCTTTTCCCCGGCGGGGGAAAGGCAGGTGAAGAAGGTGCCCTTGTCCGCCTCGTTGAGGCCATAGGCGCGCCAATCGCAGGTGGGGCCCAGGCCAAAAGTGACCACCTTGCCGCCCAAAGTCTCCTTCAAGGTGGGCAGCAGGTCGTCATCGCCGTTGACGAACAAAGCGCCGTCCACGGGGATATAATCGGCAATGTGGGCCTTTTCCTTTAAGATGTTCTCCCGGGTCTTCATAAACTCGATGTGGGACACCCCGATGTTGGTCATCACCGCGCAGGTGGGCTTCACCACAGCGGCGATGCGGGCCATCTCCCCGGGCATGCTCACACCCATCTCCACCACGGCGGCGGTGTGGTCCTTTTTCAGGCCGCACACAGTGATGGGCACCCCCACCTGGCTGTTCTGGTTCCCGGCGGTTTTCAGCACCCGGAACTTGGCCGTAAGGGCCTGGGCCACCATCTCCTTGGCGGTGGTTTTGCCCACGCTGCCGGTGACGCCCACCACCGGGATGGCAAACTGCTCCCGGTACCAGGCGGCGGCCTTTTGCAAGGCCTCCCGGCAGTCCTTCACCAGGACAATGGGCTTCTCCCCCAGGGGGATTTCGTGGTCGGTAAAGGTGGCGGCGGCAGGGCTTTCCAGCACGGCGGGTATGTAATCGTGGCCGTCGGCGCGCTCGCCCCGGATGGGCACGAACATGGCGCCTGCCTTGGCCTGGCGGCTGTCTGTGAAGAAGGACGTGACCGCCACGGCCTCGTCCCCGCAGAGGAGCTTGCCCCCTGTGGCCTTTAGGATGTCAGAAATTTTCACTCGCATAAGTCACCCCGGTGATTGATAGTTTCCAAAGCGTTCAGGCAAGGGAGCCCATGGGGTCCCAGGGCTCCAGCTGGATGGGCTCCTGGGAGAGCTCCTCCACCTGCTGGGCGGTGAGGTACTTCTTGTTCACCACCACCTGGTAGGTGTACTCGCTGAACCACGCGTCGCTCATAACATAGTAGCCGTTTTCGCCGGCATCCTTGCCCCAGCTGTTCTCCACGCGCCAGCGGGTGGGCTTGCCGTCCTCGTCCAAATCCACCCCCTGGAACACCATGGCGTGGGTCATCAGGCTTTCGCCGTAGTCCAGCCGCTGGGCTTTGTCCATGGTAAAGTCCGTGCCGAAGAGCTCCCCAGCCTGGATGGCCTCCAAATCCAGGACGCCGCCCTCCCGCAGGGAGCACTTGCCCACGTCGCAGCCGAACCACACAGGCTGGCCGTCCTGCATCTGGGCGATGGCCGCGGCCTTCAAATCCTCCACCGGCAAGTTCAAGTACTTGACAGGGCGGCCCTCCACCACGTTGCCCAGCAGCTTCACGGTGTAGGTCTTGTGATAGGGCTTGTCGGCGGTGGGGGCGTTAATCAGGCTGACATACTGGGAGAGGTCCCAGCCCACGTACTTCTGGAAGAACTCCTTGCCGGTGAGGTCTGTGTCGCGGATGAACTCCTTCTTCTTGTTGCGCACCTCCAAGGTGACGGTCTTGGGAGGCTTGCCCAGGCACACGCACAGCATGTTGTAGATAGTGGCCATCATGGCGTCCTTCTCCTGGCGCAGCTCCTCCAGGGACTTGCCGTTCTGGTGGCCGGTGCGCAGGGTGCAGGCGTACTCCCGCAGCTTGCGGGTCATATAGCCGGCCATCTCCCGGGTGGCGGAGGAGCACACCGTCTCGGGCATGGCATCCTTGGGCACCACGCCGTACTTCTCAATCAGGTTGCAGAACATATCCCACTGGCCGCCATCGTTGAGGGGGGCCATCAGCAGGTGGGCGATGACGCGGCCGCTGGTGGGCTCCTCCAAGGTGTCCAGAATGCTCTCCAGGAAGTAGTTGGCCTTTTCCAGCTTGTCGTAGAACAGGGTGTAGTTCTGGGAAAGCTCGAAGGTGTCCAAGTCCAGCTTCTTCATAATGGCGAAGCGCATGGTGTTCAGGGCGGCGAACATCCAGCAGCGGCCGCTCTGCTTCTGGTTGGTGATGTTCCCCTGCTCCAGGGAGATGGAATACTGGTGGCGGTCCCGGCGGTAGACCTCCTGGTTGGTGGCGGCCTTCACCACGCCGTTGGTGGTGACAGCCCGCATGGCCACCTGGTTGGCCCGGTCGGCGTCGAAGGCCTTTTCATAGGCCGCCAGCTGTTCGAAAGTGATGTTCTTTTCCATGGTTTCACATTCCCTTCTTTAGCATATTGCTTATACTATTGTAATGGAACAAGTCCTATCTGCCTTTTTCCCCCAAAGCCCTTGCGGGGAGCTTCACCGTGCGTTTCCACACTCTCCCGGTGGAAAGCTTCAACCAGTCCCCCTCTTGGGTCACCTGCACCTGGACCCGCTTCCCCTTGTGGGACAGGACCAGCACGGTGGGCCCGTCCTCCAGGCAGGCGCGGGACTGCCGGAGGGCTTCCAACACCTGGGGGACTACCTCCCGGAGGTTCACGGCGCGGCCTGGGGCTGGGGCGTCCCCATCTCCTCCAGCAGCTCCCGGATGACCACCCGCTCGTCGAAGGGGCGCTTCTCCCCTTGGATTTCCTGGTAGTCCTCGTGGCCCTTGCCCGCCAGGACGATGATGTCCCCCTCCTGGGCGTTTTCCAAGCACCAGCGGATGGCCTCCCGTCTATCGGGGATTTCCACATACTTCCCCTCTGTCTTGGCCATGCCCACCTTGATGTCGGCGATGATGTCGTTCACATCCTCAAAGCGGGAGTTGTCGGCGGTGAGCACGGAAATATCCGCCAGCCTGCCGCTGATTTCCCCCATCTCATACCGGCGCACCTTGGGCCGGTTGCCCCCGGCGCCGAACATGCAGATAAGCCGCTTGGGATGGTATTCCCGCAGGGTGGTGAGGATGTTCTCCATGCCCACGCCGTTGTGGGCGTAATCCAATAATAAGGTGTAGTTGCCGGGCACGGGCACAGGCTCCACCCGGCCCTTGACCTTCACCGTGGAGAGGCCCTGCTTCATGGCCTCCACGGGGACGCCCAGCTCGTGGCAGGCGCCAATGGCCGCCAACGCGTTGTAGGCGTTGAACCGGCCGGGGATATCCACCTCGGCGGTAAAGTCCTCCTCCCCGGAGACCTCAAAGGCGATGCCCAAAAAGCCCGGCTTGTTCAGATGGCGGCAATCCGCGCCCCGCAGGTCCGCGGGGGCTTCAAAGCCGTAGGTTTTCACCTGGCAGGTGTGGCCCTGGAGGATGCCCTCCAGGCTGGGGTCGTCGGCGTTGACCACCCCCACCTTGCACAGGGAGAACAGCTTCGCCTTGCTCTCCATATACTCCTGCATGTCCTTGTGCTCCACCCCGCCGATGTGGTCCTCGGAGAAGTTGGTGAACACCCCCACGGAAAA
>FR893629.1:0-28114 GCA_000435395.1 Firmicutes bacterium CAG:94 | reverse complement strand
GTAGCGGCAGCCGGCGTCGGCCATGCGGCGCAGATACATTTGTATATCGTAGCTCATGGGGGTGGTGTTGTCGGTCTGGATGAGCTCCTCGCCCATGAGCACCCCAATGGTGCCAATAACGCCGGTCTTGTGGCCGGCGGCCTCCAGGATGGAGCGAATCATATAGGCGGTGGTGGTCTTGCCCTTGGTGCCTGTCACGCCGATGACGGAGATGTCCCCCTCTGCGGGGTTCTCAAAGAAAGCGGCGCTCAGCAGGGCCAGGGCCTTGCGGGTGTCCGGCACCAAGACCACCTGGGCGCCGGGGGCCTCTACCGGCTCCTCCGCCACGATGACGGCGGCCCCGGCCTGGGCGGCCCCGGCGGCATACTTGTGGCCGTCGGAGTTGGAGCCCCGCATGCACACAAAGGCGCAGCCCTGTTTTGCCTTGCGGGAGTCGTATACAATATCGGTAATTTCAACTTCTTGATAACCCTCTGTAATGCCCAGAGGGGCCAGCAAACGAGACAATTTCATAAAAAGCACTTCCTTTCCCGGGGAAAAGCCTGGGCTTGCCCCTGTAAAAGCACGGATTTATCATACTCTTTTACCAAGTTCTTGTCAATAAAAATGGGGGTTTCCGCCGTTTTGTAAAATGTTAAATCTCTTTACATAGATTTTACATAACCCCCCTGTCGCACTTTACATTGCGTGTATATCATGTATGCCGTAAGGTAAGGAAAAAGGACATACCAAAAAATGCAAAAGGAAGGTCATTACCATGAAAAAAGTTCTTTCCACCCTTTTAGCGCTCACTCTGTGCGCCTCCATGCTGGCCGGCTGCGGCGGCAACAGCAACAGCAGCTCCTCTGCCGCTGACAGCTCCGCCTCTGAGGGCAGCTCCTCCACCAGCAGCACCTCTTCCGAGAGCAGTGCTTCTGAGAGCGAGTCCTCCTCCGAGGCCTCTGCCGAGGGCACCTCTGCTTCCGGCCCCATCACCGTGGTCTCCCGTGAGGATGGCTCCGGCACCCGCGGCGCCTTTGTGGAGCTGATCGGCGTTGTAGACGAGGAAGACAACGACATGACCACCGTGGACGCCACCATCTCCAACTCCACCGAAGTTGTTATCCAGACCGTGGCCGGCAACACCGGCGCCATCGGCTACATCTCCCTGGGCTCTCTGGACGACACCGTGAAGGGTGTGAACATCGACGGCGTGGAGCCCACTGCCGAGAACATTGAAAACGGCACCTACACCGTGTCCCGTCCCTTCAATGTGGCCACCAAGGGCGAGCTGACCAACGAGGCTGCCCAGGACTTCATGAACTACATCATGAGCGAAGAGGGCCAGGCCATTGTGGCTGAGGATTATATCCCCGTGTCCGGCGTGGAGCCCTTTGAGAGCAACGGCGCCTCCGGCACTGTCACCGTGTCTGGTTCCTCCTCTGTCTCTCCCCTGATGCAGAAGCTGATTGAGGGCTACAACACTGTGAACCCCAACGTTGAAATCGAACTTCAGACCTCTGACTCCACCACCGGCATGACCGACGCCATCAACGGCATGAGCGATATCGGCATGGCCTCTCGTGAGCTGAAGCAGGAAGAGCTGGACGCCGGCCTGGTGAACACCGTTATCGCCACCGACGGCATCGCCATCATCGTCAACAACGAGTCCCCCATCACCGACCTGACCACCGAGCAGGTGCGGGACATCTACCTGGGCAACATCACCGACTGGTCTGAGCTGGGCTAAATTTCCGTCAGTCGCAGAACACACGAAAGGGCTGTAACCTTTACAGCCCTTTTTCTGTAGGAGGGCAGTGAATAACTTATGAATGGAAAAGCAAAAGAACACCGGGGCGGACAGCTCCGCGAAAAAGTGATGCAGGTGGTCTTTTTGATCGCCGCCTGCATCTCCATCCTGGCCGTGGCGCTGATTTGCATCTATCTGTTCGCAAACGGCCTGCCGGCCATTGCCAAAATCGGCCCCTTTGAGTTTTTGCTGGGTACCGACTGGCGGCCTAACGCCGACCATTACGGCATTTTCCCCATGATTATCGGCAGCATTTACGTCACCGCCGGAGCCATTATTGTGGGGGTCCCCCTGGGGCTGCTGGCCGCCATCTATATGGCGAAGTTCTGTCCCGCTCCCCTGTACAAGATTTTGAAGCCAGCGGTGGACCTGCTGGCGGGCATTCCCTCCATCGTGTACGGCTTCTTCGGCCTGATGGTGATTGTGCCTTTGGTACAGGACCTGTTCGGCGCTCCCAGCGGCCAGAATATGCTGACCGCCTCCATCCTTTTGGGCATTATGATCCTTCCCACCATTATCAGCGTTTCGGAAAGCTCCATCCGCGCTGTGCCTGACAGCTATTACGAGGGCGCCCTGGCCTTGGGCGCCAGCCACGAGCGCAGCGTGTTCTTTGTCACCGTACCCGCCGCCAAAAGCGGCATTATGGCGGGCATCATCCTGGGCGTGGGCCGGGCCATTGGCGAGACCATGGCTGTGATTATGATTGCCGGCAACCAGCCCCGCATCCCCGACAGCCTGCTGGAGGGCGTTCGCACCCTCACCGGCAACATCGTTATGGAAATGGGTTACGCCCAGGGCCTGCACCGGGAGGCCCTCATCGCCACCGGCGTGGTGCTGTTCGTGTTTATTCTCATCATTAACCTGCTGTTTTCCATCCTCAAGAGAAAGGAGAGCAAAGCGTGAGCGATATGGCTGAAAATATGAAGCAAGCGAAATCCGCACAGGACATTGTGGCTGTGAACAAGCCCACCCTTCAGCAAGCTGTCAAGCAATATAAGAAGTCTCCCTTCTCCCTGTTTTTGCGGGTGATTGTCACCCTGGCAGCCGTCATCACCGTATCGGTGCTGCTGTTTTTGGTGGCCTACATCGTCATCATGGGTGTGCCAAACCTGAAGCCCGCCCTGTTTTCTCTGGAATACACCAGTGAAAACGCCTCCATGCTGCCCGCCCTGATCAACACCGTGATTATGACGGTGATGTCCCTGGTTGTGGCGGTGCCTGTGGGCATCTTCTCCGCCATCTACCTGGTGGAATACGCCAAGCGGGGCAACAAGCTGGTGGGCGTGGTGCGTATCACCGCCGAAACCCTTTCCGGCATCCCCTCCATTGTGTACGGCCTGTTTGGCTACCTGTTCTTCGGCGTCAGCCTGGGCTGGAGCTATTCCATGATTGGCGGCGCCTTGACCATGTCCATCATGATACTGCCCCTGATTATGCGTACCACAGAGGAGGCTTTGATGAGCGTGCCGGACTCCTTCCGGGAAGGCAGCTTCGGCCTGGGCGCTGGTAAGCTGCGCACCGTGTTCCGCATCATCCTGCCCAGCGCCATGCCTGGCATCCTCTCCGGCATCATCCTGGGCATTGGCCGCATCGTGGGCGAGACCGCCGCCCTGATGTTCACCTCCGGCACCGTGGCCCAGGTGGCCGTTAACCCCATGGACTCCGGCCGGACCCTGGCGGTACACATGTACAACCTGTTAAACGAGGGCCTGGCCCGCGAGGCCGCCTATGCCACAGCCGTCATCCTGCTGATTCTGGTGGTGGGCATCAATGCCCTGTCCTCCTTTGTGGCTAAGAAATTCACCAAAGCATAAAAAGAACGAATGACCATGGGGCGTGGCCTTCCACAAATATACGCACCTGCCGCCCCGCGATGACGAAAGGAATGGATGGTTTCTCTTATGGATAAGATAACGGTCAAAAACCTGGACCTATACTACGGCGACTTTAAGGCGCTGAAAACCGTGAACATGAACATTGCCCCCAACGAGGTGACCGCCTTCATCGGCCCCTCCGGCTGCGGCAAGTCCACGCTGCTCAAGTCCCTCAACCGCATGAACGACCTGGTGGAGGGCTGCAAAATCACCGGCGAAATCCTTCTGGACGGGGAGGACATCTACGGCAACATCGACGTCAACCAGCTGCGCAAGCGGGTGGGCATGGTGTTCCAGAAGCCCAACCCCTTCCCCATGAGCGTGTACGACAACATCGCCTATGGCCCCCGCACCCACGGCATCCGCTCCAAGGTGAAGCTGGACGAGATTGTGGAGAAGTCCCTGCGGGGCGCGGCCATCTGGGACGAGCTGAAGGACCGGCTGAAGAAAAGCGCCCTGGGCCTTTCCGGCGGCCAGCAGCAGCGGCTGTGCATCGCCCGGGCCCTGGCTGTGGAGCCGGAAGTGCTGCTGATGGACGAGCCCACCTCTGCCCTGGACCCCATCTCCACCTCCAAGATTGAAGACCTTGCAATGGAGCTGAAATCAGACTATACTATCGTTATTGTGACGCATAACATGCAGCAGGCGGCGCGTATCTCTGATAAGACGGCGTTCTTCCTGCTGGGCGAGCTGGTGGAGTTTGGCCCCACCGAGCAGGTGTTCTCCATGCCCAAGGATAAGCGCACCGAAGACTACATCACCGGCCGGTTTGGCTGATACAGAAAGGAACAAAAACGAGATGAGAACCAAATTTGACGAGCAGCTGGAACAGCTTAACGTTGCGCTGATTACCACCGGCGCCCTGTGCGAGGACGCCATTTCCACCGCCGCCAAGGCTTTGCTGGAAAACGACATGGAGCTGGCCAAAAAGGTAAAACCCATCGAGCTGGAGATTGACCAGAAAGAGCGGGAGATTGAAAACCTGTGCATGCGCCTGCTGCTGCAGCAGCAGCCTGTGGCCGGCGATTTGCGGCAGATTTCCTCGGCGCTGAAGATGATTACCGACTTGGAGCGCATTGGCGACCAGACCTCGGACATTGCGGAGCTGCTGCCCTACCTGCAGCAGGGGGACATCACCTTCAGCAAGGTGCACATCAAGGAGATGGCCGAGGCCACCATTAAGATGGTGACAGACGCCATCGACTCCTTCGTCCGCCAAGACCTGCCCCTGGCCCACCAGGTGATGGAGTACGACAACGTGGTGGACGAGCTCTTCAACAAGGTGAAGAAGGAGCTCATCCAGCTGATTGGCGAGCACCGGGAAAGCGGCGAATTCTGCATCGATTTGCTGATGGTGGCCAAGTACTTTGAACGCATTGGCGACCACGCCGTGAATGTGGCCGAGTGGGTGCAGTATTCCCTCACCGGCAAAAAGGAGAGCGCTTGAGGCCTCTGAGAAAGGAGGGCCCGGCATAAAGCCGGGAATATCTATGATTTACTTTTTGGAAGACGACAACAGCATCCGGGAGCTGGTGGTGTACACCATGAACTCCACTGGCTTTGAAGCCGTGGGCTTTGGCAAGCCCGGGGAGTTCTGGGCCGCCATGGAGCGGGAAACCCCCAGCCTGGTGCTGCTGGATATTATGCTGCCCGAGGAGGACGGCCTGTCCATCTTGAAAAAGCTGCGGGCCAACCCAGCCACCAAGCGCCTGCCGGTGATGATGCTCACCGCCAAGGACAGCGAGTACGACAAGGTGCTGGGCCTGGACAGCGGCGCCGACGACTACGTGCCCAAGCCCTTTGGCATGATGGAGCTGATGGCCCGCATCAAGGCGCTGCTGCGGCGCTCGGGCAGCACCCCCGAGGAGGGCAACAAGGACTACAACGTGGGCAAGCTGTACGTTTCCCCCTCCCGCCACCAGGTGAAGGTGGATGGGAACGAAGTCTCCCTCACGTTGAAAGAGTTCGAGCTGCTGTGCTTCCTGCTGGAAAACGACGGCATGGTGCTCACCCGGGATAAGATCCTGGCCCGCATTTGGGGCTACGACTTTGACGGCGAGACCCGCACCGTGGACGTCCACGTGCGCACCCTGCGCCAGAAGCTGGGGGAGTGCGGCTCCCTGATAGAGACAGTGCGCGGCGTGGGCTACAAAATTGACCGCCGGGGCTGAGACAGAAAGGAATGACCACCTGTGAGAAAGAAAATCTTTAAAAATATGTGCCTGCTGGCGCTGGTGACCATCCTGCTCTCCTCGTTGCTGGTTACCATCGTCTACTACGCCAACTCCGACGCCCGCATGAAAAGCGAGGTGCGGGAGGAGACGCGGTTTGTGCGGGGGGCGGTGGAGCTCTCCGGCCAGGATTACCTTGCCACCGTGGAGAACACGGCCAACCGCATCACCCTGATTGACACCGACGGCACCGTGCTCTACGACAACCAGGCCGACCCCGCCACCATGGAAAACCACAGCGACCGGGAGGAGTTCCAAGAGGCCTCCATGGCCGGCGCCGGGGAAGCCACCCGCATCTCCGACACCATTGCCGAGCAGACCTTCTACTACGCGGTGAAGCTGCAAAACGGCCAGGTGCTGCGGGTGGCGGCCACCACCGATTCCGTCTTTGCCGCCGTGCTGGCGGTGCTGCCCTGGATTTTGGGCGTGGAGGTGCTTGTGGCGGTGTGCACCGTGCTGTTCTCCAACTTCTTGACCAAGAAAATCGTTGCCCCCATCAACCGGCTGGACTTGGACCACCCGGCGGACAACGAGATTTACGACGAGCTCTCCCCCCTGCTGGGGAAAATCAGCCGCCAAAACGAGGTGATTGCCCAGCAGATGAAGTCCCTGCGGGAGAAGCAGGAGGAGTTCACCTCCATCACCGAGAACATGAGCGAGGGCTTTTTGGTGCTGGATAACAACACGGACATCCTCTCTTACAACACCAGCGCCCTGCGGCTGCTGGGGGCGGAAACCGTCCCGGCGGAAAGCCACGTCAGCGCCTTGGCCCTCAACCGCAGCGCCGGGTTCCGCAGCGCAGTGGACGGCGCTTTGGCCGGCAAGCGCAGCGAGCAGCTGGTGCGCCAAGGGGGCCGCTGCTGCCAGGTGATGGCTAACCCCGTCCTGCGGGACGGCGAGGTGGAGGGCGCCGTGGTGGTGATTCTCGACATCACCGAGCGGGAAGAGCGGGAGAACCTGCGGCGGGAGTTCACCGCCAACGTCTCCCACGAGCTGAAAACGCCTCTGACCTCCATCTCCGGCTTTGCGGAGATTATCAAAAACGGCATTGTCAAGCCCGAGGACATCCCCCGCTTTGCCGGGAACATCTACGAGGAATCCCAGCGGCTGGTCACCTTGGTGGATGACATTTTGAACCTCTCCCGCCTGGATGAGGCGGACGTCCAGCTGGAGCGGGAGGACTTCGACCTCTCCTCCCTGGCCCGGGATGTGGCCGGCCGCCTGAAGGCCTCCGCCAAGAAAAACGGCGTGGTCATCACGGTGATTGGCGACAAGGCGGAAATCAACGGCGTGAAGAGCATTGTGGACGAGATGGTCTTCAACCTGGTGGACAACGCCGTGAAGTACAACAAGCAGAACGGCCGGGTCACCGTCACCGTGGACAGCTCCTCCGACGGCACCGCCCTGACGGTGACCGACACAGGCATCGGCATCCCCCAGGCGGATGTGGACCGGGTGTTCGAGCGCTTCTACCGGGTGGACAAGAGCCACTCCAAGGAGATTGGCGGCACGGGCCTGGGGCTCTCCATCGTCAAGCATGGGGCGGCCTTCCACAACGCCAAGGTCAGCCTGCAGAGCACCGAAGGCGAAGGCACCACCGTGCGCCTGGTATTCCCCAACTGATTACAAGTTCTTCTCTGAAAATATTTCCCCGAAAAGGAAAGGGCCTCCCGGCTGGGAGGCTCTTTCCTTTTGCTTTTGCGGGCTCAATCCAAGAACAGGCAGAAGGGGTGGCCCTCTGTGTCGAAGAACACGATGACCCCCTGGTCCTCTAAAAACTGCCGGGGGGACTTCACCGCGCCGCAGGCCAAGGCGTGGGCCTCGGCGGCCTGTAAATCGTCCACCTGAAAGTCCAGGTGGAGCATCTTCATGGGCTTGCCGGGCTCCTCGGGCCAGACGGGGCGGACGTAGTTCTCCTCTGTCTCAAAGGAAAGTCCCGTGCCGCCGTTGGGGTCCCGCAACAGCACCCAGCCGTTGTCCTCCATGGTGATGGGCCAGCCCAGCAGCTTGGAATAGAAGTTCGCCGCCCGGCGGCCGTCCTCGCAGTCCACCACCACGGTGCGCAGATGAATCTCCATAGAAAGTCCTCCTTGTTTTGTCCTTTTCCTCCCTGCCCTGGCGGCGGGGATTGTTTCTGCCGCAAGGGCGGCTACACTACCCACAGCCCCATGCTGATGAGGTACAGCGCCGCCCAGTACAGGGCCATGATGGGCTTTTGCCATGTGTCATCCCAGTGGGCCAGCTGGTTTTTCGCCACCAGCATGTCGGAGATGTAAAACAGCAGCGTGCCCAAGGCCACAGGCCACCACTCCCAGCCCAGCAGGAACACCAGCGGCAAGCCCAACGCCAGGCTGCCCCCCAGCAGCGCCGGGTACAGCAGGAAGGGCGCCGTCAGTTTGCCCAGGGTGGGCAGCTCCTTGCGGAACAAGAGGGCGGTGAGGATGTACACGGCCACCCACAGAGCAAGGCTCCACCAGGAGGGCGTGGCCAATCCCCACAGCCAGGCAATCAAACACACATGGCCCGCGCCGAACACCAGCATGCCGGGCACAAAGCTGATTTCCAGCAAGGCGTCGGCGATAGTGCACAGCACAAAGAACCAGAACGCCCAGGGCGTGCCGGGGCCCTGGGGGAAAGCGGCCATGGCCAGGGCGGCGCTGCCCACGGCCAGAAAGCTTCCCGCGCACTTGGCCACCAGGCTCTCCTTCATCCGGCCGGCAGAGCGCAGGAAGAAGTACAGGGCGAACTGTGCCACCCACACCGGGATGGCGATGCAGGAATAGATGAGAAACAGCTTCACAGCAAACACCTCCTCTGGTTAGATTATACCGCGGGGAAAAGAGAAGTCAATGAAAAAACCATCTTTTCAAAGTGTTTTTTATAAGGTATGCTAAGAAAAAGAGAAATTCCCCTGTAACGAAACCAGGGGTGGGGAGTCCTATAGACGGAGAGGGGTGAGGAGATGGACGATTTCGAGCGCATCTACGCGGAGTACTACGACCAGGTGTATGGCTACTGCCTGCGGCTGACCCACGACCCCCACATGGCGGAGGAAGTGACCCAAGAGTCCTTTTTTAAGGCGCTGAAGGCCATCAGCTCCTTCCACGGGGAGTGCAGGCTGCAGGTGTGGCTGTGCCAAATCGCCAAGAACACCTACTTCTCCCTTCTCAAAAAGCAGAAACGGTCCGCCCCGCTGGAGGGCGACTGGCCCGCCCCCGCGGATTTGGAGGAGCGCCTGGGGGACAAGGAGGACGCCCTGAAAATCCACCAGGTGCTCCACCGGCTGGAGGAGCCCTACCGGGAGGTCTTTTGGCTGCGGGCCTTTGGGGAGCTGAGCTTCGCCCAGATTGGCGGGCTGTTTGAAAAGACCGAAAGCTGGGCCCGGGTCACCTATCACCGGGCGAGAATGAAGATAAAGGAGGCATTGGAATGAAAGTTACATGCAAAGTCATCCAAGACCTGCTGCCCCTGTACCATGACGGCGTCGCCTCCCCCGACACCGCGGCCCTGGTGGAGGAACACTTGCAAACCTGCGAAGCCTGCCAGGAGGAGTTTCACAAGCTCCAGGAGGCGGTGGATCTGGCCCTTCCCTCCCCAGAAAGGGAGGAACAAAAGACGGAGAGCCTCAAAAAAGTAAAACGATCGCTTCGATATAAGCGCCTGGCAGTGATCGCTATTACCCTAGCGGTCATGATCGCCATTTTCATTCCCGTGGGGATGTGGATGAGCATCCCCTGCATAAGCCCGCCTTTGGAAGAGGTGGCAATCGACATCACCGAGGAAAACGGCATTCTCAACATCCATTCAGTGTCTTCCTGGACTGTTACTATGCGGCGAGCCTTTTATCCAGACGGCACGGATGCGCAGGAATGGGAGAGAAAAAACGGCTCGGCCCTTATTTTGAGTGCCTACTACACCCCCTTGGAAGGACTAGCCGCCCATTTTGACGGTTCCGAAGACGAACTCATTTCCGGGCTATCTCAGTGGGCTATCACCGAGGAGGGCTGGTGGGAACTGCATCGGGACGATGTGGAGTATCTGGAGGACATGGATAAGATGAGGACAGAGTATCCCGATCAGCCCCTTCCAGACTACGATCAAAACGCCCCGCGCTCCCCGGAGGAGGATGTGGATTTTCTCTATCACGGCATCAAAGAAGTCTACTATTACGATGGATTGGACGCAGGTATCTGGGGAAAAGAGAACGATGAGCTTTTGGCAGATTTAGAAAAGCACGGCACCCTCCTCTGGACCGCCGAGGACGGGGTGGTCTACAATCCGTAACGCGCACGACAAAAAGCCCCTGGGCAGCAGCCTGGGGGCTTCTTGTGTTTGATGGGGTAACTTTGCTGCTACTGGGCCGGGACGGCGGCCTATCGCCCTGCGGGCGCGTGCGGCCTTGTCCCTGGTTTCTTTTTTTGCAACGCATGGCGTTGCTTTTAAGGCCGTAAGGCTCCGCCTTACCAACCGCCAGCTTTTTGAAAAAAGCTGGACCAAAAACTTTTACGCCGCTTCGCGGTTATCCCATTTTATAAATTTTCACCCCATAGCCGGGGAGCTCCACGGTGCCGTGCAAATCCGTTTTCTCCCCGGTGAGCAGCTCCACCGTGGGGCCGTTATAGGCGCACTCCATCTGGCAGGGGTTCTCCTCGGCGTTCACCGCCACGATGACGGTCTGCGCCGGGCACTGGCGCACGAAAATCCACTGCTTGTTCCGCAGGGTCAGGTTCTGGAAGCCGCCGTCCTTCAGGGCCACGCAGCTGCTCTTGATGCGGCTGAGCTTGCCCAGGAACTCCGTCAGGTCGTTTTCCAGGGGCTTTTCAAAGCAGGGGCGCAAAGCGGGGTCGCCCTGGTGCTTTTCGCCCTGGGCGCCCCACTCGCTGCCGTAGTACACGCAGGGGATGCCCGGCATGCAGAACAGCACGGCGTAGAGGGCGTTCATCTGCTTCTTATCCTGGAGGATGCTGGCAATGCGGGTGACGTCGTGGTTGTCGCAGAAGGAGAACAGGTGCATACCCTTGTAGAGGGTCCACGGCTCCGGGCCGAACTGCCGGGCCAGGGAGTGGGCAATCTCGAACATATTTAACGAGTTAAAGGCGGAGTACAGCCCCTTGTAGCACTCGTAGTTGGTGGCGCTGTCCAGCATCTCCTCGTTGACAATGCGCTTGTAGTCCCCGTGGATCATCTCCCCCAGCAGGAAGAAGCCCTCGTCCCGCTGCCGCACGTAGCTGTGCAGGCGGCGCATAAAGTTCTCGTCCAGCAGGTAGGCCACGTCCAGCCGCAGGCCGTCGATGGAGAACTCCTCCATCCAGCCGCCCACGCAGTCCAGCAGGTAGTCCACCACCGCGGGATTTTGCAGGTTCAGCTTCACCAGCTCGTAGTGGCCCTCCCAGCCCTCGTACCAGAAGCCGTCGTTGTAGCCGCTGTTGCCTCCAAAGTTGATGTGGAACCAGTCCTTATAGGGGGAGGCCTCCCGCTTTTCCTTCACGTCCTGGAAGGCCCAGAAGCCCCGGCCCACATGGTTGAACACGCCGTCCAGCACCACCCGGATGCCCGCCTGGTGCAAAGCGTCGCAGACCTCTTTAAATTCCTGGTTGGTACCCAGGCGGCAGTCGATTTTTTTGAAATCCCGGGTGTCGTAGCCGTGGGTGTCCGACTGAAACACCGGGGAGAAATAGATGGCCCCAATGCCCAGCTTCTCCAGGTGGGGGATCCACTCCTTCACCTTTTGGATGCGGTTCACCGCCACCCCGTCGTTCTCAAAGGGCGCGCCGCAAAACCCCATGGGGTAGATTTGATAAAACACAGCGCTTTGGGCCCAGTCCTTTTCCGGCTTGCCATGCAGCATACACGTTCCTCCTCGTTTTGTGGTTTCCGTCCAGAATTCCATTCTGCTACCAGTATAAAGCATTCCCCGCGAAAAGGGAACCCCTTTCCCGAAAATTTTTGCGCCTTATCGCTAAATTTCCTGACAACACAAGAGGTTTGTTGCCGCACTTTGTTACAAGAACCACCGGTTTCCCCGCTGTAAGGGCCGATTTCCCGGGGCAGCCGCGGCATAGAAAAGGGAGAGTTTGGCAAAACCCTCCCAAAAAAGCTTAAGAAATTTCGTATGCGTCCTGGCCGGTGACGGTGAGCACCGTCTTATAGAAGGCCTCCATGGCCTGGACCATGTACTCCAAATCCTGGGCGCCGGCCGTCTCATAGGGGGAGTGCATGGACAGCTGGGGCAGGCCGATGTCCACCGTGGGCAATGCCACATGGGAGCCGGACAGGTTGCCCAAGGTGCCGCCGCCGGGAATCCTGGAGTTGTTGTAGTACACCTGCACCGGCACCCCGGCCCTTTGGCAGATGGCCTGGAACACCCCGGCGGTGAGGGCGTCGCTGGCGTAGCGGGGGCTGTGCTTGACCACCACGCCCTCGTTTAAGTAGCAGCGGTTGGTGGGGTCAGACTTCTCCGGGCTGTCCGGGTGGACGGCGTGGGCGTTGTCCGCGGAGAGCATAAAGCCCCCGGCGATGGCCCGGTACAGGCCCTCCCGGTCCTTGCCGCAGGAGAGGGCCACCCGCTCCAGCACATCCCCCAGGAAGGTGGAGTCCGCGCCCTGGCGGGTCAGGCTGCCAATCTCCTCGTTGTCAAAGAGGGCCAGCACCGTGACGTTCTCCCGGTTCTCCCCGGCCAGGAAGGCCTTGGTGGCGGCGAACACGCACTCCAAATCGTCCAGGCGGGGGGCGGCGATGAACTCCTTCTCCCCGCCGAACACCGTGCCCTGGGCCCGGCTGTACAGGTACAAATCCCAGGAGAGGATGTCCTCCGGGGCCACGCCGGCGTTCTGGGCCACCATGGCTTTCAAATCGGCCTGGCTGCCGCCCAGCAGGGGCAAGGTGTCCTTCTGGGTGTCCAGCTTCACGCCCTCGTTGACGCCCCGGTTCATGTGGATGGCCACCCCGGGAATGAGCAGCAAATCCCGGCGGATGTCGCAGAGGACGGACTTCACGCCCTTCTCGGTGCGCACGGCCAGCCGCCCCGCCACAGACAGGGGGCGGTCGGTCCACAGTGCCAGCTGCATGCCGCCGTAGACCTCCGTGTTCAGCTTGGTGTACTTGCCATCCACCCGCATCTCGGGGGACTCCTTCACCTTAAAGCAGGGGGAATCCCCGTGGGGGGCCACCACGGAAAAGGCGCGGAAATCACGCTTGGGCACCTGGAAAGCCATGAGGGAGCTCATGCCCCGGATGGTGAAGTACTTGCCGCCGGGCTCCAGCTGCCAGGGGTCTGTCTCCAGCAGCTGGGTAAAGCCCTCTTGAAGCAGCATGGCCCGCACCGTGGCCACGGTGTGGCTGGCGGTGGGGGAGCATTGGATAAAGTCAAACAGTTGATGAATCAATGGAAAAACCTCCTTACAGGTTCCGATACAATCTCTGGCCTAGAGTATTATAGCACAAACCGGCCTAGCGGTAGGTGAGTATCCCAATATTTTTCGGCCCTTTAAAGGAAAAGGTGACGGTTTCGTAGCGGATGCCGTTTTCCTCCAGCCACTTGCAGATGTCCGCCACCATCTCCTTGGTGCCCAGCTTGCGGGTGCGGTCCCAAAAGTTGCAGCAGGGCACCACCAGCACCGGCCGGACTTTGGCGGACTCCACCACCTCCCGCACCGCCTCGTCGGGGTGCAGGCCGATGACTAAATCGTAGTACGAGGCCATGTCCGAGACGTACTCGCACTGGCGGTTCTGCACGCCCACCACCTGGTAGTGGCGGGGGTCTATCACCTCGGCCTGGTAGTTGTACTTCTTGTTGAGGATGCGGGAGAGCATCCCCTGGCCCCCGGCCACATCGGCAATGTAGTGGACCGAGTTGCCAAAGCGCTCGTAGACAAAGCGGGCCACTTCCTCAAAGCGGGCCTCGTCGCCCTTGCACTTTACCTGTGTTTTCCTTCCCATACGGCGAACTCTCCTTACCGGCGAAAGACCCGGCAGCAGCCTCCCTGCGCCGGGTCCTCGTTTTTCCTCGTGGTTATTTAGATTTGGGGCAGCTGCTGAAAGCTCGCCTCCAGCTCCTCATCGGTGGGGATGTAGTCGGTCATCAGGCCGTCGTTGAACTTCTGGTAGGCGGTCATGTCGAAGTAGCCCGTGCCGGTCAGGCCGAAGATGATGGTCTTTTCCTCGCCGGTCTCCTTGCACTTGAGGGCCTCGTCAATGGCCACCCGGATGGCGTGGCTGCTCTCGGGGGCGGGCAAAGTGCCCTCCACCCGGGCGAAGAGCTCCGCCGCCTCAAACACGCGGGTCTGCTCCACGGCCCGGGCCTCCATCAGACCGTCGGCGTACAGCTGGGAAAGCACACTGCTCATGCCGTGATACCGCAGGCCGCCGGCGTGGTTGGCCGAGGGGATGAAGTTGGAGCCCAGGGTGTACATCTTCTGCAGGGGGCACACCATGCCGGTGTCGCAGTAGTCGTAGGCGTACTTGCCCCGGGTGAAGGAGGGGCAAGAGGCGGGTTCCACAGCGATAAACTGGTAGTCGGCCTCGCCCCGGAGCTTCTCGCCCATAAAGGGGGAGATAAGGCCGCCCAGGTTGGAGCCGCCGCCGGCGCAGCCGATGATGATGTCCGGCTTGATGCCGTACTTGTCGCAGGCGGCCTTTGTCTCCAGGCCGATGACGGACTGGTGCAGCAGCACCTGGTTGAGCACCGAGCCCAGCACGTACCGGTAGCCTTCCAGGCCCGTGGCCACTTCCACGGCCTCGCTGATGGCGCAGCCCAGGCTGCCGGTGGTGCCGGGGTGGGCCTCTAAAATCTTCCGGCCCACGGCGGTGGTCTCCGAGGGGGACGGGGTGACAGAGGCGCCGTAGGTGCGCATCACTTCCCGGCGGAAGGGCTTCTGCTCGTAGGAGACCTTCACCATGAACACCTTGCAGTCCAGCCCAAAGAAGGAGCAGGCCATGGAGAGGGCGGTGCCCCACTGGCCGGCGCCGGTCTCAGTGGTGACGCCCTTGAGGCCCTGCTGCTTGGCGTAGTAGGCCTGGGCGATGGCGGAGTTCAGCTTGTGGGAGCCAGAGGTGTTGTTGCCCTCAAACTTGTAGTAGATTTTGGCGGGGGTGCCCAGGGCCTTCTCCAAAAACTCCGCGTGGATTAAGGGGGAGGGCCGGTACATCTTGTAGAAGTCCAGAATCTCCCCGGGGATGTCGAAGTAAGGGGTGGTGTCGTCCAGCTCTTGGCGGACCAGCTCGTCGCAGAACACGGGGCGCAGCTCGTCGAAGGTCATGGGCTGGTGGGTGGCGGGGTTCAGCAGGGGGGCGGGCTTGTTTTTCATGTCGGCCCGCAGGTTGTACCAAGCCTGGGGCAGTTCGCTTTCGTCCAAATAGATTTTGTAAGGGATTTGTGCCATGGTGTACCATCCTTTCAAACAAGAGAATTTGGCTTGCAGCTCAACCAACATGAAAAACGAAAAAGCGCACCCGTCCTAAACACTTAGGACAGGTGCGCGAAACTTCGCATCTGCGGTGCCACCTAATTTCGCCCCTGGGGGGCGCGCTCATCGCGTACACATGATACGCTAGCTGCTGTAACGGTCAGCCTCCGTCTCACCTAACGCCGCCTGTACAAACAGAGGCGCTCGGTTTGCCCTCGCGGGTCCATTCCCCCTTCCCTGCCACGCCGCGCTTTCACCGCCCGCGGCTCGCTTGGGAGCCAGTTGTGAAGAGGTACTCGTCCCGGTCACCGGTTTCAAGTTGATTGATTGTTGTTACTATAGCACTCTCCATTTCGTTTGTCAAGGGCTTTTTTGTAGATTTTCCCTCACGCTGTCACCAGCGTCCCCCGCTTGAGGCGGAACACTACGTCGGCCTCCCGGGCAAGCTCCCGGGAGTGGGTGACCACCACCACGCACTTGCCCATCTGGTGGGCGCTTTCCCGCAGAAGGGAGGCGATGCCCTGGGCGGTGTCCTCGTCCAGGCTGCCGGTGGGCTCATCTGCCAAGATGACCGGGGCCTCGCTGGCCAGGGCCCGGGCGATGGCCACCCGCTGCTGCTGGCCGCCGGAGAGCTGCAATACGCTGCGCCTGGCCTCCTCCTTGGTCAGGCCCAGGCGCTCCAAGAGGGGCAGCGGCGGCAGATTGGAGGCCAGGGCCACGTTCTCCGCCGGCGTGAGGTAGTCAATCAAGTTGTAGGATTGAAAGATAAAGGCCACATGGCGGCGCCGGTGCTGCCCCAGGCCTGTCTCCGCGATGTCCTTCCCCTGGAACAGGATGTGTCCGCCCTGGGGGCTGTCCAAGCCGCCCAGCAGAGAGAGCAGCGTGGTTTTCCCGCAGCCGGAGGGGCCCAGAATCGCGTACAGCTTGCCCTGCTCCAGCTGGCCGCTGGCGCCCAGCAGAAGGGGCTGCTGGCCATCGTAGGTGTACGTCAGGTTGACAAATTCCAAAAGGCTCATGGATACCTCCTTCACTCCATTTGGGAGAGGATGTCTTTGGGCTTGCAGCGAAGCACCGTGGCCGCCGCCAGCAGCACTGCCAGCGCCAACAGCAGCGCCCCCAGGCCGTAGACCGCCGCGGCGTCTTGGAAGCGCACGGCCACGTCCAGCCCTTCCACGCCGTTGGCCGCCGCCAGGATGTCCCCTGCCCTCTCCCCCAGCAGGGCGGCCAGTCCCAAGGCGGCGGCCCCGGCGGGCAGCGCCAGCAGCAAGTTCTCCGCGAAGAATTGCAGCAGGATTTCCCCCTTGCCCTTCCCCAGGGCCAGGAAAATCCCCACTTCCCGTTTCCGGCCGCGGGTCCACAGGAGCAGCAGCAGCGCCGCCAAAACCGCCCCTGTCACGGCAATCCCCGCCACCGCCGCGTCCATCATCCGCTGGAGGGAGGAGAGGGGCGTGGAAATCAAGTCGAACTGCTCCGTATCGGTGGAATAGGTAAAGGTCTTGCCCCGCAGCTAGGGCAGGGCCTGGATGGCCTCCAGCACCTGCTGGATGCGCTGGGCGGAATCCACGTAGACATCCAACGAGCCCAGCTCCAAGGTGGTTTCGTTCCACATCTTCTGATAGCTGTTGCCGTCGATATAGCCCTGGTTGGCGGCGATGCCATCGGCCATCATGGCGTCCTTCGTCATGCCCTCGGTGCCGCCGAAAATCCCCACAATGGTGAAGGTGTTTTCCGAGTCCGTGTCCAAATCGTACATGGTGACGCTGTCCCCCACGGACAGGCCGTTTTTATCCGTCAGCTCTTTGGAGAGCAGCACCGCGAAGGAGTCCTCCGGCTGGATGTGGCGGCCCTCCAGCAAGGTGTATTCCTCCTCCCGGAACATGTCCAGCAGCTGGGAATCCCGCACGGCTGTGACCTGCCCCATGTTGCTGGCGGTATTGTCGCCGGCGCCCGGCAAAAAATGCAGCTGCTGGCTTTTGGCGTAGCCGTACTGCTCGGTGTTGTTGAGTTTTGGTTTTGTTGGAGCAGTTTTGTCCCAAGGCTGGCTGCCAAAAAAAGCGAACCCCAAAAACGGGATTCGCGAACGAAACAAGCAAGCCTGCGTTGGGCTAGGCTGACAGTTTGGACACCCGCCGCAAGCGCCAGCGAAAAGGCAAAAGAAACGGCCGAACCTGGAACGCGGCGTGCGTCAAGGCTTCGCTAGGCTGAACCATGAGAATACCCGTAAAAAACGCGGGCAACAAAAATCGCGAACCTCACCAAGATGAAGTTCGCGACTTGGGAGCGGCGGCTCGCCGCCAGGGTCGGGGCGACAAATTAGATGCCCGCTATAAGCGCCAGCGGAAAGGCAAAAGAAAAGGCCGAACCTGGGACGCGGCGCGCGTCCAGGCTTCGCCAGGCTGAACAGCGAGGATGCCCATAAAAAACGCGGGCAACAAAAATCGCGAACCTCACCAAGATGAAGTTCGCGACTTGGGAGCGGCGGCTCGCCGCCAGGGTCGGGGCGACAAATTAGATGCCCGCTATAAGCGCGAGCGGAAAGGCAAAAGAAACGGCCGAACCTGGAACGCGGATTGCGTCCAGGCTCAGCCTGGTCGAGGTGACAGGACTCGAACCTGCGGCCTCGTGGTCCCAAACCACGCGCGCTACCAACTGCGCAACACCTCGATACAGCTCCCCTTTGCGGGGAGCCTTTATATTATACTGGAAAAGAGGCCCCGCGTCAACGGTTTCTCGTCATTCCCGATACATCTTCGCCAAACCGCCCTCGCTGGTCTCCCGGTATTTGGAGAACAAGTCCCGGCCGGTCTCGTACATGGTCTTTACCACCATGTCGAAGGAAATCTTCCGGGTGTAGGTGAGGAAGTTTGCCAGGCTCAGGGCGTTGATGGCCCGCATGGCCGCCACGGCGTTGCGCTCGATGCAGGGAATCTGCACCAGGCCGCCGATGGGGTCGCAGGTCAGGCCCAGGTGATGCTCCATGGCCACCTCGGCAGCGTACTCGATTTGGTCCAGGTCCATGTGGTACAGCTCCGCCAGGCCCGCCGCCGCCATGGAGCAGGCGCTGCCAATCTCCGCCTGGCAGCCGCACTCCGCCCCAGAGATGGAGGCGTTTGTCTTGATGATATTCCCCACAATGCCCGCCGCCGCCAAGGCGTGGAGCATGTCCCTGTCGGAGAAGCCCAGCTGCTCCTGCTTAAAGACCAGCACCGCCGGCAGCACGCCGCTGGCCCCGCAGGTGGGGGCCGTCACCACCACACCGCCGCCGGCGTTCTCCTCGCTGACGGCAAAGGCGTAAGCGCAGACCTTGCGGTTCTCCCGGGTCTCGGGGCTTTCGTCCATGTGGCGCTGGCGCACCAGGTACTTGGCCTTGCGCTGGACGCCCAGCCCGCCGTGGAGCACCCCCTCGGTGTTGAGGCCCGCGTATACCGTGGCCTTCATCTGCTTCCACACGTCCCGCAGGTAGTCCCAGATTTCCGGGCCCTCGTTCTCCTCCACATACTGCCAGAGGAATTTCCCCTCCCGCTGGCAGTACTCCTTGATTTCCTGGAAGGTGGAAAGGGGGTACACATCCTGGGGCGCCACCGAGGGCTGGCCCTCTATCTCAATTTTGCCGCCGCCCACGCTGAACACCCGCCACCGGCCCAGCTGCTCCTCCCCCTGGAAGGCCAGCAGCTCCATGGTGTTGGGGTGGGGCAGGCTCTCCTCGGGGGTTTCCCGCTCCCAAAGGATTTCCGTGGGCAGGGGCGCAAAGGCGTCCTGGATGGCCACGTCTGTCAGGTGGCCCTTCCCCGTCTTGGCCAAGGAGCCGTACAGCACCGCCTGAAAGCGCTCCGCCTGGGGAAAGGCCCGGCGGAACAAGGTGGCGGCGTGGGAAGGCCCCATGGTGTGGGAGCTGGAAGGCCCCCGGCCAATGCGATACAATTCACGCAGTGATTCCATAACGAACAGTACCCCCAAAGCTTATCAAAATCCAACCCATATTGTACGGGAAAACAGCGGAAAAATCAACCCATCCGCCCTCACTCCAGCACGGAATAGACCAGGTTCTCCCACCGCAGGCGGGTGCCCACGTCCACCCCGTCGGGCAGCAGGGCCATGGCAATCATCATGGGCTCGCCATTGTCGTAAATATCCGTGCGCCGCAGGTAGGCGTACTCCCCGGCGATGCTCTCCACCACGTATTCATACGGTCCCATGTTCCATCCTCCTTTCCCGGTTTTCTCTGCTGCATCCATCCTACCCTATCTTTCCCAAAAAAGCAAGAGTTCCCGCCCCACCTTCTTGACCGGAAGGGAATTTCCTGGGATAATAGGGAAAACGATTCTTTTTGCAGAAAGGGTGTCCTTTATGGAACTTGTACATTTCCAACCCATCCCCGGCAGCGACGGCCACGTGACCGGCTACCTCCACACCCCCATCACCGAGATGGCTGTGCGGCGGGAGAGCTTCCCCACAGTGGTGCTGTGCCCCGGCGGCGCCTACATTGGCTGCTCGCTCCGTGAGGCCGACCCTGTGGCCCTACGGTTCTTCGCCCGGGGATACCAGGTGTTCACGCTGATCTACTCCACCGGGGAGAAGGCAAAGGATTTCCAGCCCTTGAAAGAGCTCTCCGAAACCTTCCGTCTCATCCGGGAGAAGGCGGCGGACTACTGGGTGGACCCGGAGCGCATGGCCGTGTGCGGGTTCTCCGCCGGCGGGCACCTGGCGGCCTCCCTGGGCACGCTGTGGAACGACCCGGAGTTTTTGAAGCACTACGATAACCACGGCGGCCAGAACCGGCCCAACGCCATGGTTTTGTGCTACCCGGTCATCACCGCGGACGAGCATGCCCACGTGATGTCCCTGTGCAACGTCAGCGGCTGCCAGCCCGGCACCCCCGGCTACGAGTACTTCTCCCTGGACAAGCACGTCTCCCAGGACACCTGCCCGGCCTTTTTGTGGCACACCATGGAGGACGACTGCGTCCCCGTGGAGAACAGCCTGAAGATGCTCGCCGCCCTTCACAACGCCGGAGTGCCTGCCGAGGCCCACTTCTTCCCCCACGGCGGCCACGGCATGTCCGTGTGCACCCAGGAGACCGGCTCCCCCGACGCTTACAACGCCCGGTGGATGGATTTGTGCCTGGACTGGCTGGACAACACCTTTGGCTATCAGCTGTAATGCGGCCCGCTGGGATACAACAGAACGGAAAGAAAGGTGGCAAGCCCAAGGGCCTGCCACCTTTTTCACTTGTAGAATCCGGGGCTTACCCCCGCTCCAGGGCGATGACGCCGGTGCGGGCAATCTCCCGGATGCCGTAGGGGCGCAGCAAATCCAGCAGCGTTTCACAGCGCTCGTGCTCCCCGGCGTACTTTAAGGTGACCATGGACTTGGAGACGTCGGCCACCTCGGCTTTCATCAACGCGGCAATCTGGTTGACCTTCCCCAAGGTGGCGGGGTCGCAGGCCACCTTGACCAGCAGCAGCTCCGCGGTGACGGCGTCCGGGCCCAAGGAGCGCACCTTGATGACGGGGATGACCTTGTTCAGCTGCTTCTCCACCTGCTCCAGGATGTGGTCGTCCCCCTGGCCCACAATGGTCATGCGGGACATGGTGGGGTCCTCGGTGGTGCCCACGGCAAGGCTGTCGATGTTGTAGCCCCGCCGGGCAAACAGGCTGACCACCTTGGACAGGACGCCGGGCTGGTTCTCCACCAGCACGGACAGGGTGTATTTCATGGAGTATCCCTTCCTTTCACACCGAGGGCGTTTCCGGGTCCACCCGGCACACCAGCACATAGGGCCGGGGGGACTGGAGCATCTCTTGGGCCAGCCGCTCGGCCTCCCGGTTGTTTTTAGCCAAGGCGGCGGGGATGCCGTAGGCCTGGCACAAAGCCACGAAATCCGGGTTGCCGTCCATGTGGGTGGCGATGTGCCGCCGGGCGTAGTGGCTGTTTTGATACTCCCGCACCATGCCCAGGCGGCGGTTGTCAAAGACCACGATTTTCAGCGGCGCGTGGGAGGCCACCACCGTGGCCAGCTCGCACAGGCTCATCTGGAAGGCGCCGTCCCCGCACACAGCCAGCACCTGGCGCCGGGGCTTTGCCAGCTTGGCCCCCAAGGCCGCGGGCAAGGCGTAGCCCATGGTGCCCAGGCCCCCGCTGGTGAGGAACCGCCCCTCCCGCTGAGTGAAGTTGATGGCCGCCCAAATCTGCCCCTGGCCCGGGTCGGCGGTGAGGATGGCGTCCTCCTCCATCATGGCGGAGAGCTTGCGGATAAAGGAGCGGGGCTCTACAAAGTCCTCCCTATCCTGGCCCCGGGGGACGAACTCCCGCTTATAGCGCAGCACGCGCTCCACCCAGTCCTGGCAGCCCACCGGCCGCACCTTTTCCGCCAGGGCGGCCAGCACCTGCTTGACGTCCCCCACAATGGGGATGTCCGCCCGCATGTTCTTGCCAATCTCCGCCGGGTCGATGTCGATGTGGATGGTGCGGGCCTGCTCGGCAATCTGATTGGGCAGGGCGATGGCCCTGTCCCCCACCCGGGCGCCGCAGAGGATGATGAGGTCCGCCTCGCCAATGGCCCGGTTGGCGTAGCTGCGGCCATAGCGGCCAATCATCCCCAGGTACACCGGGCTGCCCATGGGCATCACCCCAATGCCCATCATGGTGGACACAATGGGGATGCCGCTTTTCTCCGCGAAGGCGGTCATCTCCTCCCGGGCGCCGGCGAGCACCACCCCGCCCCCGCAGCAGATGATGGGCCGCCGGGCCTCGCCGATGGCCTCTAAGGCACGCTTGAGCTGCACCGGATGGCCCGCCGTCTTGGGCTTGTAGCCTGGGATGTCCGCCTTCTCCGGGTAGGAAAAGGACGGCGCCAAGGCCTCTTGGACGTCCTCGGGCACGTCGATGAGCACCGGCCCCGGCCTGCCGGTGGAGGCGATGTGGAAGGCCTCTTTAAACACCCGGGGCAGGTCCTCCACAGACTTTACCAGGTAGCTGTGCTTGGTAAAGGACTCGCAGGCGCCGGTGATGTCCGCCTCTTGGAACACGTCCCGGCCCAGCTGCTCCAAATTCACCTGGCCGGTGATGGCGACGATGGGGATGGAGTCCATATAGGCCGTGGCAATGCCGGTGATTAAGTTGGTGGCCCCAGGGCCCGAGGTGGCCACGCACACCCCCGGCCTGCCGCTGGCCCGGGCATAGCCGCTGGCCATGTGGGCGGCGTTCTGCTCGCTGCGCACCAGCACATGGCGGATGGGGGAATCGTACAGGGCGTCGTAAAAAGGGCAGATGGCAGCCCCCGGATAGCCAAAAAGGATGTCCACCCCCTCGGCCTCCAGACACTTTACCATGATTTCACCGCCGGTCAACATGCTTCCACTCCCTCACTGCTGGGGCGGCAGGAACACCGCCCCGTCATAGGTGGCCCCCAGCTGGCCGCCGGAATAGGCAAAGCCGCCGCCAGAGGGCGTCAAGGTAATCTCCCCCACGTCGCTGCCAGCCGTGCCCTGGGCCGTGCTGTCCGTGGGGGTGAGGACGTAGCCGTCCCCCTCCTGGGCATAGGTGCCGGAGATGGTCACACTGCCATCGTAAAAGGAGGCAAACAGCGCAAACGTCCCATCGGGGTACAAGGTGATGGTGGGCTCGTAGCCCGCCTCGGCCCCGGAATCCTGCTGGGTGAGCACCAGCGCCCCCTCCGCCGCGGAGGAAGCGCTCTCCCCCTGGGAGGGCTCCGCCTGCCGGGGCTGGGGCGTCGCCGCCTGCACAGAGCTCTCCTGCTGGGAGCTCTCCGCCTGGGAGGAGACCAAGCTGGGCTGGCTTTCCGCCCCAGCGGTGGGATTCGCTCCGCCGCAGGCCGCCAGCGCCAAGGCCAGGGCCGCCCCGCACAACGTCAAACACACACGCCGTTTCATAGGCCGGCCCTCACTCAATGGAGCGCTGGGCACAGGCGTTTAAGTCCATGCCGGCGGTGTTCCCCGCCAGGTACTCGTAGTACCCCTGGGAGGCGATCATGGCGGCGTTGTCCCCGCACAGGGGCTTGTCCGGCAGGTAGACTTTTAACCCCCGCTCCCGGGCCAGGCGCTCCAGCTCCCGGCGCAGCAGCCGGTTGGCGGAAACACCCCCGGCGGCGGCCAAGGTCTTGGCGCCGGTCATCTCCGCGGCCTTGAAGAAGTTCTCCGTCAGGCAGGAGACCACCGCCTTCCGGTAGGAGGCGCACAGGTCCGGCACGGAGATTTCCTCGCCCTTTTGCCGGGCGTTGTTCAGCAGGTTCAGCACGGCGGTTTTCAGGCCGGAGAAGCTGAAGTCCAGGGGCGCGCCCTCCACGTGGGGATGGGGCAGTTTGTAGGCGTTGGGGTCGCCCTCCTCGGCGATGCGGTCCATCTCCACCCCGCCGGGGTAGGGGATGCCCATGGCCCTGGCGGCCTTGTCAAAAGCCTCCCCCGCGGCGTCGTCCCGGGTGCGGCCCAGGATTTTCAGCTTGGTGTAGTCCTCCACCTGGACGATGTGGCTGTGCCCCCCCGAGGCCACCAGGCACAAAAAGGGCGGCTCCAGCCTGGCGTCGCTGAGATACCCCGAAGCGATGTGCCCCCGCAAATGGTGCACCGGCACCAGGGGCAGGCCCGTGGCCAAGGACAGCCCCTTGGCGAAGTTCACCCCCACCAGCAGCGCGCCGATGAGCCCCGGGGCGTAAGTGACGGCGATGGCGTCCACCTGGGAGAGCTTTTTGCGGCCCCGCTCCAGGGCCTCCTGCACCACGGCCACAATGGCCTCGCTGTGGCGGCGGGAGGCGATTTCCGGCACCACGCCGCCGTAGATTTTGTGCTCCTCCACCTGGGAGGCCACCACCGAGGAGAGGATTTTCCTCCCGTCCTCCACCAAGGCGGCGGCGGTCTCGTCGCAGGAGCTTTCAATGCCCAATACTATCATGCCTTGCCTCCTTTTGGAAACGCCGGGTGAGGATGAGGGCGTCCTCGGTGGGGTCGTTGTAGAAGTTCCGGCGGCGGCCCTCCTCCAGAAAGCCCAGCTTGGTGTACAGCCCCACCGCCGGCCGGTTGGAGGGGCGCACCTCCAAAGAGATGTACTCCGCCCCCCGGCGCTGGGCCTCGTGGACCAAGGCCAGCACAATGGCGGTGCCCACGCCCTTTTTCCGGTGGTGGCCAAACACGGCGATGTTGTCCACATAGCACTCCTGATGGGTGCAGTGCATGCCGCCATAGCCCAAAATTTTGTCGCCGTCCACCGCGGTGACAAAATAGGCGTTGGGATTGTGCACCTCGTCCTCAATGGCCCGCTGGCTCCAGGGGTGGGAGAAGCACAGCTTTTCCAGCTCGGCCAGGATCTCGCAATGCTCCTTCTGCAATCTGACAATTTCCATAAGTATTCGCTCGTTTCCTTTCCTCATGGCAATAAAACAACAAGTCTATTATATACCGCAAGGCCGCAAAACTCAAGGGCGGGGCGGGTTTCTGCCTGCCGCGCCAAAAAAAGAAGCGCCAAAGCCGCGCTTTTGGCAGCTTTCGCGCTTCTTGCCGTGCGTTAGGGGCGGGGCCGGCTGCCCTCTGGGAAGGGCGGCGGCGGGGGCGTGGTGTTGTCGAACACCAGCAGCCGGGTGACGTAGCTCTCGTAAAACACCTCCAGCTGCTGGACCAGCTTGTCCCGGCAGGCCCGGTAGTCCTCCAGGGGGGCCCCATAGGGGTCGGCGATGTACTTGGGGATGTAGATTTTCGTCTGGGGCACCCCGGCCTGGGCCAGGATGTACCCGTGGGTCTTGGACATGGGGAAGTACAAATCCCACACGGAAAGCTCCTCCCCCGAGATGCGCCGGGCGGTGTGGTCGGATATATCCACGCCGATTTCCCGGCAGGCCAGTACGGCGTTTTCCGAAACAGGGGCGCCCTCCACAGCGGAAAGCCCCGCGCTTTGGCACAGCACACGCTCCTCCATGCCCCGCTCCACCATCATCTTGCGGAAGATGCCCTCCGCCATGGGGCTGCGGCAGGTGTTGCCTGTGCAGACAAATAAAATTTTCATAGACGTGCAAACTCTCCTTTTACCAGCCGGGGACAGCAAGCCCCCGGCGCCTTTCATCCTGTTCTCCCAAAAAAGGCGGGCCCCTCCCCCGGGCGCCCCGCTATGGGCGCCGCTGGTACTCCTCCCTGGCGGAAAAGGCACAGCTTTCTGGGATTTCCCCGGCCGCGCCGCTTAGGCCGCGTCTCGCCGGTTTCCACAAGTATTGTAGCACATTCTTCCGCATTTTTCGTTACGAAATTATAAACCCTGCCTTTTTCGGGCGGCAAAAGGGGCTGCCGCCTGTTGGCAGCAGCCCCTGTTTTACCACGATGCCCGCTTTTACCGGGCCACAATGTTGACCAGCTTGCCGGGGACGTAAATCTCCTTGACAATGCTCTTGCCGGCGATTTCCGCGGCCACCTTGGGCTCGGCCTTGGCGGCGGCCAAGGCGTCCTCCTTGGAGATATCCGCGGCCACGGTGAGGCGCGCCCGGACCTTGCCGCCCACCTGCACCACGATTTCCACGGTGTCATCCTTGCACTTGGCCTCGTCAAACGCAGGCCAGGGCTGCTGGGCCACCAGTCCCTCGCCCAAAGCGTTGGCCGCCCACACCTCCTCGGTGACGTGGGGGGCGAAGGGGTTTAAGAGGATGGTGAAGATGCGCAGCTCCTCCTTGGAGATGCTGCCCTTGGAAGTGACCTGGTTCATCAGGGTCATCAGGGCGGCGATGGCGGTGTTGAACTTCAGCACCTCGGTGTCCTCGCTGACCTTTTTGATGGCTTTGTGGAAGGCGTTCTCCATGTCGGGACGGATGCCCTCCTCCCCGCAGAGGATGTCCTGCAGGTTCCAGTAGCGCTCCACCAGGCGGCGGCAGCCCTTGATGCCCGCGTTGGACCAGGGGGCGGCCTTCTCAAAGTCGCCGATGAACATCTCGTACAGGCGCATGGTGTCGGCGCCGTACTCGTTGACGATGTCGTCGGGGTTCACCACGTTGCCCCGGGATTTGCTCATCTTCTCGCCGTTTTCGCCCAGGATCATGCCGTGGCTGGTGCGCTTGGCATAGGGCTCCGGGGTGGGCACCAGGCCCTGGTCAAAGAGGAACTTGTGCCAGAACCGGCTGTACAGCAGGTGCAGGGTGGTGTGCTCCATGCCGCCGTTGTACCAGTCCACCGGGGACCAGTAGTTCAGCGCCTCTTTGGAGGCGAATTCCTTATCGTTGTGGGGGTCCATATACCGCAGGAAGTACCAGGAGGAACCAGCCCACTGGGGCATGGTGTCCGTCTCCCGCTTGGCGGGGCCGCCGCAGTGGGGGCAGGTGGTGTTCACCCAGTCGGTCATGTGGGCCAGGGGGGATTCCCCGTTGTCCGTGGGCTCATAGGACTTGACCTCAGGCAGCTGCAAGGGCAGCTCGCTCTCCGGCAGGGGCACCCAGCCGCACTTTTCGCAGTACACCACGGGGATGGGCTCGCCCCAGTACCGCTGGCGGGAGAACACCCAGTCCCGCAGCTTGTAGTTGACCTTGGCGTGGCCGATGCCCTTCTCCTCCAGGTACTGGGTGATGCGCTTCTTGGCCTCCTCCACGGTCAGGCCGTCCAAAATGCCGGAGTTGACCATGATGCCGGTCTCGCAGTCGGTGAAGGCTTCCTTCTCCACGTCGCCGCCTTTCACCACCTCGATGATGGGCAGGCCGAACTTCTTGGCGAACTCCCAGTCCCGGGTGTCGTGGGCAGGCACGGCCATGATGGCGCCGGTACCGTAGGAGACCAGCACGTAGTCGGAGATGAAGATGGGGATTTCCCTGCCGGTCAGGGGGTTGATGGCGGACACGCCCTGCAGCTTGACGCCGGTCTTTTCCTTGGCCACCTCGGTGCGCTCAAAGTCGGACTTGCGGGCGGCCTGCTCCTGGTAGGCCTTGATTTCCTCCAGGTTTTGCAGCTTATCTTGCCACTTCTCCAAATAGGGGTGCTCCGGGGACACCACCATGTAGGTGGCGCCGTAGAGGGTGTCGGGCCGGGTGGTGTACACGGTCAGCTTGTCCCCGGCGGTGGTGTCGAAATCCACCTCCGCGCCGGTGGAGCGGCCGATCCAGTTCTTCTGCTGGGTCTTCACCCGCTCGGGGTAGTCCACCAGGTCCAGGTCGTCAATGAGCCGCTGGGCGTACTCGGTGATTTTCAGCATCCACTGGCTTTTCACCTTGTGGACCACCTCGCTGCCGCAGCGCTCGCACACGCCGTTGACCACTTCCTCGTTGGCCAGCACGCACTTGCAGGAGGTGCACCAGTTGACGTTCATCTCCTTCTTATAGGCCAGCCCGGCCTTGAACAGCTGGAGGAAAATCCACTGGGTCCACTTGTAGTACGCGGGGTCGGTGGTGGAGATTTCCCGGCTCCAGTCAAAGCTGATGCCCAGGGACTGAATCTGCTTTTTAAACCGGGCGATGTTCTGCTTAGTCACCTCGGCGGGATGCACGTGGTTTTTAATGGCGTAGTTCTCGGTGGGCAGGCCGAAGGCGTCCCAGCCAATGGGGTACAGCACATTGTAGCCCTGCATCCGGCGCTTTCTAGCCACCACGTCCAGGGCGGTGTAGGGCCGGGGATGGCCCACGTGCAGCCCCTGCCCAGAGGGGTAGGGGAACTCGATTAAAGCGTAGTACTTGGGCTTATCGCTGCCGTTCTCCGCGTGGAAAACGCCGGTTTCTTCCCATTTTTCCTGCCATTTTGGCTCTATGGCCTTGTGGTCGTATTTCATCTTCATCAACCCTTTCCCCTACTTTCTTGAAAGAAAGTAGGCAAAGAACTTTTACTTCGCGCACCGCGCTTTAGGCGC
>FR893628.1 GCA_000435395.1 Firmicutes bacterium CAG:94 | reverse complement strand
AATTCCTGTGGGTGGTGCTGGGCGTCTGGGTGTTTTTCTGCTTTTTGGTGTGGCACTCCTTCCGCTGGGAGGGCGGCGCGGTGTACTCCAGCCAGGCCACCTATGGGGACATGAGCATGCACCTGAGCTTTTTGACCAGCCTGGCAAACCAGGGGGACTTCCCCCCGGACTACTCCTTGCTGCCCGGCACCCGGCTCTCCTACCCCTTTTTGTCGGACAGCATCTCCGCCAGCCTGTACCAGCTGGGCGCGCCGTTGTGGTTTGCCTACCAGCTGCCCATGTGGGCGGCGGGGGCCCAGGTGCTCTTTGGGCTGTACGCCTTTTTCTCCGCCATGACAGAGAGCCGGGCCCAGGCGGCCCTGGCCTGGGTGTTCTTCGCCTTCAACGGGGGCTTTGGGTTTTTCTACTTTTTGGGCGGCGGTGTGGAAAACTTCACCCGCATCTTCACCGCCTTTTACGAGACGCCCACCAACCTGGTGGGGGAGAACATCCGCTGGGTCAACGTGCTGGTGGATATGATGCTCCCCCAGCGGGCTACGCTGTTTGGCTGGGCGGTGCTGTTCCCGGCGCTGTATTTGCTGTGCCGGGCGGTCTACCAGGGGCAGCGGCGGTGCTTTTTCCTGGTGGGTCTTATGGCCGGCGCCTTGCCCATGATCCACACCCACTCCTTCTTGGCCCTGGGCCTGGTGTGCGGGGTGTGGCTGGCGGCCTGGCTGCTGGGGCGCCTCTCCTGGGAGGTTCCTGCCGCCCGGGCGGGCAAGCTGCTGCTGGCGGTAGGCCTGGGGGCGCTGGCTTTGTGCAAGGAGCTCTTCCGGGACAGGGAGGACAGCCCCCTGTTCCTGGTCGCCGCCGGGGTGGTGCTGGGGCT
>FR893627.1 GCA_000435395.1 Firmicutes bacterium CAG:94 | reverse complement strand
GGACTCCGGCACGCCGGGCATCTCCGTGAACTGGGAGCCCTCCCCCTCTCCCGCCCCGGAGGAGCAGGAGGAAGCCCCCTGGTACCTGCGGCTGGTGAACCTGGAGAACCGGCTGCCCCAGGACTTCACCGTGGAGCTTGCCCAGGTGGACGGCGGCCAGTTTGACGCCCGGGCGGCCGAAGCCCTCTCCCAGATGCTGGCGGATATGGAGGCCCAGGGGCTCTCGCCCATGGTGTGCTCCTCCTTCCGCACCTGGGAGGACCAGGAGACGCTGCACCAGAATAAAATCGGCCGCCTGCTGGAGGAGGGCTATTCCCAAGAGGCGGCGGAAGCGGAGGCCTCCCGGTGGGTGGTGCCGGCCGGGGCCAGCGAGCACCAGCTGGGCCTGGCCGCGGACATCGTGGCCTCCCAGTATCAAATCCTGGAGGAGGAGCAGGAGAACACCCCCGAGCAGCAGTGGCTGATGGCCCACTGCCAGGAGTACGGCTTCATCCTGCGCTATCCCAAGGACAAGACGGAGGTCACCGGCGTGGGCTACGAGCCCTGGCACTACCGCTACGTGGGCGTGGAGGCCGCCCAGGAAATCATGGCCCAGGGGATTTGCCTGGAGGAATATTTGGGACAGTGAGAAAGGGCTGCTGCGGCCGGAACGGGCCGGGCGCCCCTATGCCAGACTGGAACAGTGGGGAGCTTAGCTGGGGAGCTTGGCTCCCCTTTTCTTGTGGATTTTTTCCCGGCCCCGGGGGTTTGGCCTTGCCCGGGGGAGGAAGGGGCGGCGGTTTTTTCCCCTTTTCCGGGGCAAACCCCCGGTTTTTCTTGCGTTTTCTAAGACTTTCGACTATAATTGTTTACAATGTGTTCAACACCTGTTTGCGGGAATGGGATACAATAAATCCCGCGAAAGGGTTTTGAGCCCGTTTCCCCTGCCTGCTTTTGGGGAAGAAAGGAGGAAGCGGATGTTCGGCTATGTGCGGCCCTTTAAATCGGAGCTGCTGGTGCGGGAATACGACCAATACAAGGCGGCCTACTGCCAGCTGTGCCGGGCGTTGCGGGAGCACTATGGCAGGGCGGCTTCCTTCACCTTGAGCTACGACTGCACCTTCTACGCGCTGCTGGCCCTCTCCACCCGGGAGGCGGAGCTGAAGCTCCACCACGGCCGGTGCGTGATGAATCCCTTGAAAAAGTGCGATTTTCTCCAGGCCTCTGGGGAAGCCTATCACAAGGCGGCGGCCCTCTCTGTGCTGCTGACCTACCACAAGCTCCGGGACAACCTGGAGGACGACAGCTTTTTTAAGTCTTTGGGCAGCCGGCTGTTCTTGCCCTTTGTCTCCCGCAAGGCCAAAAAGGCCGCGGGGGAGTACCCCTTTCTGGCCCAGCAGGCCCAAAAGGCCATGGAGGGCCAAGCCCAGGCCGAAAAGGAGTGCGCCGGGGTGGACGCCTGCGCCGAGCCCACCGCCAACCTGCTGGCCGCCCTGTTCAAGGAGCTGGCCTGCGACGAAATGCAGGCCGTGGCCCTGGAGCGGTTCGGCTACTTTTTGGGCCGGTGGGTCTACCTGATAGACGCCGCCGATGACTTGGCGGAGGATTTGGGGGAGGGCGCCTTTAACCCCTTTATCCCCCGGCTGGGCCTCTCCGGCAAGACGGAGCTCTCCCAAGAGGAGCGCAAGGCGGCGGACGAAGCCTGCAACCAGGCCCTGAACGCCACCGCGGCCCAGATGCTGCTGGCTTTCAACCTGCTGGACCTGCGGGATTTCGGCCCCATTTTGGAGAACGTGGTGACAAAGGGCCTGCCGGAAATCCAGCGGGAAATCTTGTTTTTGCACATCCGCGAGAAGAAAAAGAAGCGCCCAGAGCCGGAGGACCTGCGCTGAACGGGCCATTTCGAAAATTTAGGCATTTTGGGGCCTGCACAGGGCAGCCCCTTTTAGTATAAAGGAGAAACAGTATGACAGACCCGTATAAGGTTTTAGGGGTATCCCCCTCCGCCACGGACGAGGAAGTAAAGGACGCCTACCGCAAGCTGGCCAAAAAGTACCATCCCGACCAGTACGCCGACAGCCCCTTGAAGGACCTGGCCGACGAGAAGATGAAGGAAATCAACGAGGCCTACGACGCCATCACCGCCCAGCGGAAGGCCGGCGGCGGCCAGGGGTACAACGGCGCCTACAACAACGTGGGGGCAGGCGGCAGCTCTGGCTTTAACGACGTGCGCAGCCTGATTATGTCCGGCCGCATTGCCGACGCCGAGCAAATCCTCAACGGCGTGCCCCCCCAGCGGCGCAACGCCGAGTGGTATTTCCTAAAGGGCTCGGTGCTCTACCGCCGGGGCTGGCTGGAGGAGGCCAAGGACCACTTCTCCCGGGCCTGCCAGATGGACCCCGGCAACCCGGAGTACAGCGCCGCCCTGAACCAGGCCATGAACCAGGGCAGCGGCGTCTATGGCGGCTACCGGCCCAATGCCAATATGAACGCGGGGGGCTGCAACTCCTGCGATATGTGCTCCTCCCTTATCTGCGCCGACTGCTGCTGCGAATGTATGGGCGGCGATTTGATTTCCTGCTGCTAAGGCGGGGTTCTGCTGGGAAAGGAGTAAGAGGCCTGTGAAAAATTCCATGAAGCTGGCCCTTTGCGGGGTGATGGCGGCCCTCTCCACGGTGCTGCTGTTCTTAACGGGGGCGGCCCCTGTGGCCACGCTGGCCCTGCCGGCCATTGCCGGCTGCCTGCTTATCCCCGTGGTGGTGGAGGTGGGCCTGCCCTGGGCTTTTGGCGTGTACGGCGTGTGCAGCGTGCTGGGGGTGTTCCTGGCGCCGGATAGGCAGGCGCTGCTGTTTTACGTGCTGTTTTTCGGGCACTACCCGGCGCTGTTCGCGGTGCTGGGGCGGATTCGCGCTAAGGCGCTGCGGTACGTGGCAAAGCTGCTGGTGTTCAACGCCGCCATGGCCCTGGAGGTGCTGCTTTCGGTGTACCTGCTGGGCATCCCCTTTGAGAGCTTCGCCATTCTGGGCCCCCTGGGCCCGGTGCTGCTGGCGGTGCTGGCCAACGTGGTGTTCATCGTCTTCGACAGGGCTTTGGAAGGCTTGATTGTCCAGTATTTGCACAGGCTCCACCCCCGGATGGCCAAAATCCTGCGGGGCAAATAAAACACACGGGCAGGCGCTGGCCTGCCTTTTTTGCGCCCTGGGATATGAATATCCCGAAAAAAATCTTGCAAAAATGGGGAGGATGTTCCAGAAAAATCAGGTTTTCCCTTGCTTTTTGCAGGGGAAAGCCGTAAAATGAATGGGACATCAGTGGCCCGCCAGGAGGGGTTGGGCCAGAGGAGAGAAGGGAAGGAAAGAAATGAACAGCCAGCTTTCCGAGCGCATCCGCCTGCACAGCGCCAATTTTTCCAAGGGCCAGCGGATGATTGCCCGGTACATTGAAGAACACTCCGAGCAGGTGGCGTTTATGACGGCCTCCCGCCTGGGGCAGACGGTGGGCGTCAGCGAGTCCACCGTGGTGCGCTTTGCCACGGAGATCGGCTACTCCGGCTACCCGGCGCTGCAGCAGGCCATGCAGGAGATGATTCGCAGCAAGATGACCAGCGTGCAGCGGCTGGAGCGCACCTCTACCACCATCCCCATGGACCGCCTGCTGGACGAGGTGCTGGACCAGGACATCGACATCTTAAAGCGCACCAAGGAGAACGTGGACAGGGAGGCCTTTTACCGGGCCGCCGACGCCTTGGTAAACGCCAAAAAGGTCTACGTGCTGGGGGCGGGCAGCAGCCTGGCCCTGGCCACCTTTATGGCCCACTACCTGCGCCTGGTGTTTGAAACGGTCCACCTGGTGGAGGCCACCAGCGAGGCCACCATTTTGCAGCAGATGGTCCACGTGGGGGAGGGGGACGCCGTTATCGCCATCAGCTTCCCCCGGTACTCCAAAAAGGCCGTGAAGACCATGAAGTACGCCTCCTCCCAGAAGGCCACCACCGTGGCCATCACCGACAGCCCCCTGTCGCCCCTGGCCCAGTACGCCTCCCACGTGCTGCTGGCCCGCAGCGATATGGTGTCCTTTGTGGACTCGCTGGTGGGGCCCTTGAGCATACTCAACGCCTTGATCGTCACCGTGGCCATCCGCAAAAAAAGCGAAGTGGCGGACACCCTGCGGAAGATCGAGGAGATTTGGGATGAGTATGGCGTCTACGAGAAAGTGGACGAGAAGGGCAGCTGACTTTGAATACGTACGACGTTTTAGTAGTGGGGGGCGGCGCCGCCGGGCTGATGGCCGCGGGCGCCGCCCTGGAGCGGGGCCTTTCGGTGTGCCTGTTTGACAAGAACCGGCAGCTGGGGCGCAAGGTGCGCATCACCGGCAAGGGCCGCTGCAACGTGACCAACAACTGCCCGGCGGAGGAGGTGGTGGCCGCCTGCCCCCGGGGCGGGAAGTTCCTCTACGGGGCGCTCTCGGCCTTTTCCCCCCAGGACACCATGGCCTTTTTCGAGGGCCTGGGCGTCCCCCTGAAGACGGAGCGGGGCCGGCGGGTGTTCCCTGTGTCGGACAATGCCCACGACATCGCAGGCGCCCTGGAGCGGTACGCCGCCGGGGCCACCGTCATCCGGGAGGCTGTGACGGCCGTCCTGGTGGAAAAGGGACGGGCCGTGGGGGTGCGCACCGCCGCCGGGACGTACCGGGGCGGCAGCGTCATCCTCTGCTGCGGGGGCGCCTCCTACCCGGGGACAGGCTCCAACGGGGACGGCTACAAGCTGGCCGCGGCTGTGGGCCACACCATCGTAACGCCCACGCCCTCTTTGGTGCCTTTGGTGGAGCGGGGCCCCTGGTGCCGCCAGCTGATGGGCCTCTCCCTGCGCAACTGCGGGGTAAAGGTGACCCAGCGGGGCAAGAAGAAGCCCGTCTATGAGGATTTCGGCGAGCTGCTGTTCACCCACTTTGGGCTTTCGGGGCCTACCATCTTAAGCGCCTCGGCCCACCTGCACCCCATGGAGCCAGGGAAGTACACCATCCACATCGACCTAAAGCCCGCCCTGAGCGAGCAGCAGCTGGACGCCCGGCTGCTGCGGGAGCTGGAGGCGCATAAAAACAAGATTTTCGCCAACTCTTTAGAGGAGCTGCTGCCCCAAAAGCTCATCCCCGTGGCGGTGGAGCGCAGCGGCATTCCCGGGGAGACCCGGTGCCACTCGGTCACCAAGGAGCAGCGCCGGGCCTTGCTGGGGCTGCTCAAGGACTTCCCCGTGGAGGTGGAGGGCTTCCGGCCCTTGGCGGAGGCCATCGTCACCAGCGGCGGGGTGAGCCTGCGGGAGATTTCCCCCAAGACCATGGAGTCCAAGCTGGTGGGGGGCTTGTACGTGGCCGGGGAGCTGCTGGACGCCGACGCCTACACCGGCGGCTACAATTTGCAGATAGCCTTTGCCACCGGTAAGCTGGCAGGCAGCAGCGCCCAGTGCCTGGGTTCTCAATCCGCGGGGGTTGCACCCCGGGCAATTCGCGCTTAGGGGCGGTGAGCTACGCTCACGCTTGTGCGACCCGCTAGCGCACGTGCGCGCCGGGGGCGGGTTGCCCTCTCCGCCATGCCTTTGGCATGCCACTCTCGCCTGCCGGCTCGGTCAAGCGCTGAACGGTGCCCACTGGGCACCAGCGCCCCCCAAAGGGGGAGGCGAGACTTGGCTCCCCCTTCGGGGGAGCTGTCGCCGCTAGGCGACTGAGAGGGCAAGCGGCCATTGGCCCGCACGCAGTTGCCCCAGGGCCGAAGATAGGAAAATGAGCACCTTATCAAAAAAACCAGGTTTTATGCGGGTTCTATAAGATGCTCAGGTGAGCATCTTAAGGGGCGGCGTTTTGTTAAGGTGCTCATGTGAGCATCTTATGAAAGCCGCATGTTTCCTAGCTTTTTTCTTTAGATGCTCACTTTTCCATTTCAAGTCATAGGGGCAGTTGCCCCCCGGCCGAAGATAGAAAAGTGAACGAATGAGCCAAAAACCCAGTGTTTCTGCGGCTCTTTTCAC
>FR893626.1 GCA_000435395.1 Firmicutes bacterium CAG:94 | reverse complement strand
GTGAAAAGAGCCGCAGAAACACTGGGTTTTAGGCTCATTCGTTCACTTTTCTCTCTCCGGCCCTGGGGCAGCTGCCCCCTATGACTTGAGATGAAAAAATGAGCATCTAAAGAAAAAAGCTAGGAAACATGCGGCTTTCATAAGATGCTCACATGAGCACCTTAACAAAACGCCGCCCCTTAAGATGCTCACCTGAGCATCTTATAGAACCCGCATAAAACCTGGCTTTTTTGATAAGGTGCTCATTTTCCCATCTTATGGTGGAACTGTTCAAAAGCATGAAAAAGTAGCCGCCCCGCCAAGGAATCGGCTACTTTCTCTAAGTAGTAGATAAACCTTTTTTGATAAGGTGCTCATTTTCCCATCTTCGGCCCTGGGGGCCCAGTGCCTGGGCTCTCAAGTCGCGGGGGTTGCACCCCAGGCAATTCGCGCCTTGGGCAGCTCGCTCCGCTCGTGCTCATCAAGAGAATAGCGCACGTGCGCGCCGGGGGCGGGTTGCCCTCTCCGCCCCCTGCGGGGGCACCTCCCCCAAAGGGGGAGGCGAGACTTGGCTTTCTGCAAACCTCTGGTGGGCTGCTTACTCGGCTCCCCCCTTGGGGGAGCTGGCACGGCGTAGCCGTGACTGAGAGGGCAACTGCGCCGCCGTCCGGGAAAGGCGGGGCCAAAGGCCCCTGTTTCCCTAGCTTTTTTCAGGCTGCCGCCCACTAAGGGCAAGGGCAAGGTCGTGGGACGCTGTCCCACACCCTGCAAGCTTTTTGAAAAAAGCTTGAGCAAAAACTTTATGTTTGCTTGCCCTTGTGCCCTTGGTTTTTTCCCTCACCTTTCGTCCAGCGGCACATACTTCTGGTCCACCGGCAAGGCCCGGTACGCCGGGCGCATAATCCGCCCGCCCGTGGTCAGCTCCTCGATGCGGTGGGCGCACCAGCCCGCGATGCGGCTCACCGCGAACATGGGTGTGAACAAATCCTCCGGGATGCCCAGCATCTCGTACACCAGCCCGGAATAGAAATCCACATTGGCCGAGATGACCTTGTCCTTGCCCGTCACCTTGCGGAACGCCGCCGGGGACAGCCGCTCCACCGTTTCGTAAAGCCGCAGCTTCTCCCCAAAGCCCTTCTCCTCCGCCAGGCCCTGGGCCCGCTCTTTCAAGATGACCGCCCGGGGGTCCGACAGCGTGTAGATGGCGTGGCCCATGCCGTAGATGAGCCCGCTGCCGTCGGCGGCCTCTCCCCGCAGGATTTTCTCCAGGTAGGCCTCCACCTCGTCCTCGTCGTCCCAGCGGTCCACGTGGGCCATCAGGTCGTCCATCATCATGCGCACCTGGTGGTTGGCGCCGCCGTGCTTAAAGCCCTTTAAGGAGCCCACCGCCGCGCCGATGGCCGAGTACATATCCGTGCCCGCACTGGTGAGCACCCGGGTGGTAAAGGTGGAGTTGTTGCCGCCGCCGTGCTCGGCGTGGAGCACCATGAGCAAATCCAGCAGCTTTGCCTCTTGGTGGGTGAACCTCCTATCGGGCCGCAGGGCGTTTAAAATGGCCTCGGCGGTGGCGTGGTCCGGCTCGTAGGGGTGGAAGAACATGCTCTCCCTGTCAAAGTGCCGGCGCTTTACCTGGTAGGCGTAGGACATGATGGAGGGCATCCGGGCGATTAAAGAGATGCTCTGCCGCATATTATTTTCCAGGGACAGGTCGTCGGGGCTGTCGTCGTAGGAGTACAGCGCCAGCACGGACCGGGCCAGCTTGTTCATAATATTCTTGGAGGGCGCCTTGATAATCATGTCCTCTGGGAAGTACTCGGGCAGCTCCCGGTTTTCAAAGAGCAGGCGGCTGAAGCCCTCGTACTGGCTGCGGGTGGGCAGGTGGCCGAAAATCAGCAGCCAGGCCACCTCCTCAAAGCCGAAGCGGTCCTCCGCGTCGCAGCCCCGGACGATGTCCTCAATGTTGATGCCCCGGTAGGTCAGCTCGCCCTTGTCCGGGATTTTGTCGCCGTCGGCGATGAGGTAGCCGTGTACGTTGCACACGTGGGTCAGCCCGGCCATCACGCCGGTGCCGTCGGCGTTGCGCAGGCCCCGCTTTACCCGGTTGTGCTCGTACTCCTCCTTGGTGATGACGTTGTTGCGCTTGTATTCCTCGCACAGCCCCCGGATGGTGGTGCTGTCCGGCAGCTCGTGGTTCAGCCGTTCCATAGTCCCTTCCCCTTTCCAACAATCCGATGATTGTTTGATTGTACTCCCCAGGGCGGGGAAAGTCAATGCTCTTGCAAGAAAGGACGGCGAAAATTTTATTTTTCCCCGCATTCTCCAGAGAGAACCGCTCCAAAATGAATTTTTCAAACTGCAAAAATGCAAAAAGGAAGGTGGTACCATGTCTCCACAGACACGCAAAAGAGCCCGCTCCCTGCTGGCGCTGTTCCTGGCGCTGTACGCCGCATTCACATTGCTGCCCGGCGGGGTATACGCCCTGTACCGGGCCCAGGAAAGCCCCCCGCCCGCCCAGGAGGCCAGCCCCTCCCCTGCCGCGGCACAGCCCACGGCCACGGCGGCGCCCGGCTTTTTAGAGGGCCACCTGCCCGCCGCCACCCCGGCGCCCCAAGAGGATTCCTTCACGCTGTACGACACCGCCACCGGGGAGACCTTCACCGTGACGGCGGAGGAGTTCCTCCCGGCGGCCTTGGCCTGCGAGATGGACCTCTCCGCCCCCGAGGAGGCCCTCAAGGCCCAGGCGGTGGCGCTGTACACCTTCTACTCCTACCAGCGGGCCCAGCACCAGGGGGAGGCCGCCCACTTCGCCTGCGACACCGCCAACTGGCTGGTGTACGTGCCCCAGTCCGCCCTGGAGGAGCGCTGGGGGGAGGACTTCCCCGCCTACTACGAGACGCTCCAGCAGGCGGTGGCCGCGGTGAAGGGCCAGCGCCTCACCTGGGAGGGGGAGCCCATCTGCGCGGCGTTTTTCGCCATCTCCGGGGGCGCCACAGCGTCCTCCGCCAACGTGTGGGGGCAGGAGTTCCCCTACCTCCAGTCCGTGGCCAGCCCCGGGGACTGCTTTGCCAGCGGGTACCTCTCCACGGTGACGCTGACAGCCCAGCAGCTCCAAGCCGCCGGGGAGGCCGCCTGGGGGGACGGGGTGGATTTCAGCCTCCCCCGGGAGCAGTGGTTCACGGACATTGCCGCCACCCCCGCGGGGTACGTGACCTCGGCCACCGTGGGGGGACGCCTGTGCACCGGCGAGGAGCTGCGGGAGGCCTTTGGCCTGCGCAGCGCCTGCTTCACCTTGGACACCAGCGGCGGGGAGTTCCAGTTCACCGTCAAGGGTTGGGGCCACGGGGTGGGCATGAGCCAGGCCGGGGCGGCCTTTCTGGCAAACCAGGGGGCAAGCTACCAGGAGATTTTGGCCCATTACTATCCCGGCGCCCTGTTGGAGGGGGCGGCGTAAAAAAAGCGGGGGCAGCCGGTGGGCTGTCCCCGTAAGTTTACCGAACAAGAAAAAGGAGAACCAACGTAAAGTTTGCCCAGTGCCTGGGCTCTCGATTCGCGGGGGTTGCACCCCAGGCAATTCGCGGCGCGTGGCCGCGCGGGACAATTCGCGCCCCTGGCAGCTCGCTATCGCTCGTGCTCATCGAACCGCCA
>FR893625.1 GCA_000435395.1 Firmicutes bacterium CAG:94 | reverse complement strand
ATGACGGCCTTTGTGAACGGTTTTTCTTTTGAAGGGGATGTCCTGATTTGTCAGGATTTGACCAAACCGAATCCAGTTTATCTTGTCCTTCTGAGTTGCCGCTGTTGTGTTTCAAGTGGATGAACTCGCACATTTGGGCCCCGCACCCACAACAGGGGTTTCCCAGGCCCATTTTGCTATCTATCCCCCACCGGGGCGGGTTTTTCCCCGGGGAAATAGGGAACAAGCTGCTTTTTCAAAAAAAATTTGGCAAATCACGGGCTGTGGGCTGCATGTTCATGCAAAAATTAGAACGCACGTTCGCAATGAAAACGCAACTGCCTGGCGCCAAAGCCCGCGCTGGGGGTGGGGTGGGGGAAATCCCCGGAGTTTGGGCGTTTTCAGGGTCTGTCCATTTTGTATGCGTTCTTAAGGTTTATGCACCTAGTTTACAAAATATTCCGAAGATACCTGGAAAGTTACGGGAGATAAATGAATAAAAATCCAGAAAAATTTCATTTTTGAGCCCCCTCCCGCCGGGGCTGGTTCCGTTTTTGATACATTTTGCACAGGCCGCGGTTTCCATAATTTGAAAAATTTCCGGGGATACGGGGGAAATTTGCAGGTTTCAAAGGGTTATGTCAAGGAATATTCCATTCGGATTTGGGCGTACTGCACAAAAGAACCCGAAAAAGAAGTTTGACACCTCGTCGCTTTTTTACTATACTACCCCCTGGAACCGCCCAAAGGGGGCGGCGAAAGGAGTTATTGCTATGTACGGCAGACACATGAAGAAGGCGCCCAGGCTTCTCGCCATCCGGGGAGCGGCGGCGCTAATCCTGGTCCTGGCCCTTAGTATATTCCCCTTCGCCACGGTGATGGCGAACACGGTCTCCGCCAACGTCATCGACGGGGACCAGTCCTACACCTTCAACATGAGCAGCACCAGCCTGGAGGACATCCTGGCCCAGGCGGAAGAGCGGGGCATGGAGCCCCTGGGCCCCTTGGACGTGGCTGAGCGCGTGGAGGGCACCACCACGGTGGTGGTCCGCCGGGGCGTGGAGCTGGCTGTTTCCGAGGCTGGCGAGGAAAGCCAGCTGGTGGCCTACGTGGGCGACACCGTGGAGCAGGCCCTGCTGGACAACAGCATTGTCCTAAAGGACGAGGACGAGGTGAGCCCCAGCCGCGACACGGTGATTGCGGGCGACACCCAGGTGGAAATCCGCCGGGCGTGCCAGGTGGTGGTTATCGCCGACGGCGAGAGCCGCACCGTCACCCGCATTGGCGGCACGGTGCAGGACGCCCTGGACGAGGCCGGGGTCACCGTGGGGGAGAGGGATTCCCTCAATTATGAAACGGACAAGCCCTTGTTTGACAAGATGCACATCCGGGTCACCCGGGTGATGGATGTGCAAATCACCGCCGACGGGGAGACCAAGGCCTATGAGACTTCCGCCCAGACCGTGGAGGACGCCCTGGAGAAGTGCGGCGTCCAGCTGGGCGAGGAGGACCGCGTGGAGCCCGCCCTCACCGAGAAGGTGAAGGACGGCATGGAAATCACCGTCCGCCGTGTGGAAGTGAAGGAGGAGGTCCAGACCGAGGAGGTCGCCTACGAGACCGAGTACCAGGACACCGCCTCCCTCTACGAGGGCGAAACCCAGGTGAAGACCGAAGGCGTCCCCGGCGAGAAGGAAGTCACCTACAAGGTGACCTACGTGGACGGCGAGGAGGAGAGCCGGGAAGCGGCCTCTGAAAAGGTGACCAAGGAGCCCGTGGCCGAAGTGGTGCTGCGGGGCACCTCCCAGAAGGAGGAAGCCTCCGGCGGCGTGGACGTCAGCGGGGGCAACGGCACCGGGAACGTGGCCGGCACCTTTGTGGATATGTACGGCAACACCGTTTCCTACAGCTCCATGATGAGCGGTACCTGCACAGCCTACTCCGTGCCCGGGGGCACCACCTCGCTGGGCTGGGACGCCGTGTACGGCGTGGTGGCGGTGAACCCCAACATCATCCCCTACGGGACGAAGATGTACATCACCTCCCCCGACGGCAGCGTGGTCTACGGCTACGGCGTGGCCGGTGACACCGGCGGCGCGGCCATGGCCGGAGATATCCTTGCGGACCTGTGCTACAACACCATTGAGGAGTGCAGCCAGATTGGCCGCCGCACCATGAATATCTATATCCTCTCTTAAAGGAAGAAAGCCAAAGGGCTGTCGCGAAAGCGGCGGCCTTTTTTTCTGCCTGTGGGGCAGGGGCGGCCCGCCCTTGTAATTTGGGGCGGTTTCCAGTATAATAGGCAGAGAGTAACGGCCTGGAAAGGAGCGGCTTTTATGGAATTCATGTTCCCCATTGTCATTTTGGCGGCTGGGCTCATTTTGATTTTCTCCCTCTCCAAGGAAAACAAGGTGTTTTTCCTGGCGGGAGGCTACTTCCTGGTGCTGGGCGCCTGGCTGCTGGTGGACCGCATCTATCCCGACGCGGGCGCCTTTGCAGGGGGCTGGGGCATTGCCTTCCGGGTGCTCACCGCCGCGGTGCTGGTGGTGCTGGCCGTGGTGTTTGTCAAGGAGTACCGGAAGAACCGGAAGTCCGCCCGGGGGCAGGAGGCCGAGGAGCTTCCCGCCCAGGAAAAGGACGACACAGACGACCCAGAGGGGCTTTTCTAAGCTGGCAGGGAAAACGCGGGAAAGAGAGGGAACTGCATGGAAGCGGTATTGACAGTGATAAGCAAGGTGGCGGTGATGCTCATCCTCATTGTGGTGGGCTACCTGGTGACGAAAAAGGGGATGCTCACCGAGCGGGGCGCCTCGGAAATCACCACGCTGCTCATCCAAATCGTCACCCCCTGCCTGATTGTCAATTCCTTTCTCACCTCAGAGGACAGCCTCAGCGCGGGGGAACTGCTGCTCTCCGTGGGCACCTCGGCCCTGGCCATCGCCTTGAGCATCGGCCTGAGCCTGCTTTTCTTCCGCAAGGAGCCCGAGGGCCGCAAAAAGGTGCTGCGCTTTGCCGTCAGCTTTAGCAACGCCGGCTTTATGGGCCTGCCCTTGGTGGAGGGCATTGTGGGCAGCAAGGGCGTGATGTACGGCTCCTTCTTCATTGTGGTGTTCAATATCTTCTGCTGGACCTACGGCTACAGCATGATGAGCGGCGGCCAGAAGATGAGCCTGAAGGTGCTGCTGTTCAACCCAGGCATCATCGGCCTGCTGTTTGGCCTGCCCATCTACTTTTTGGATTTGCATCTGCCCGCGGTCATCACCGAGCCGGTGGGCTTCTTCGCGGACTTGAACACGCCCCTGGCCATGCTGATTATCGGCAGCTATGTGGCCAAGGTGGATTTGCACTCCTTCGTCTCGGATTTTGCGGTGTACAAGATGGCGGCCCTGCGGCTGCTGGTGGCCCCGGCGCTGTTTGTGGTGTGCCTGCTGTTCATCCGCCCCTCCCAGGAGCTGTTTGTCACCAGCGTTATCCAGGCCGCCTGCCCGGTGGCCGCCAACACGGTGCTGTTCTCCGTGCAGTATAAAAGGGACTCCGCCCTGGCCTCGAAAACGGTGGCGGTAAGCACGGTGCTTTCTATAATTAGTATACCACTGATGACCATCTTGGCACAGGGGCTATGCAACATATTGTATTAGTATAGGAAAAGGCGCGCTGCCCGGTGGGCGGCGGGCCTTTTTATCTTTCTGGGCGGTACCCGTTGAAAAAGCGGGCTCTATCGTGTACAATAGGGAAAAAGACGGTATGGGAAAGGATGGTAGCGCAAATGACTTACGTGGCGCCTTCGCTGCTGGCGGCGGACTTCTCCGCCCTGGGCGCGGAGCTGAAAAAAGTGCGGGAAGCGGAGATTCTTCATATCGACATTATGGACGGCAACTTCGTGCCCAATTTGACCATGGGGCCCCAGGTGGTAAAGGCGCTGCGGGGCAAGACGGACCAGGAGTTCGACCTGCACCTGATGCTCCGCCACCCCCTGCAGTACGTGTCCATGTTTCGGGAGGCCGGCGCCGATTGGATTACCTTCCACATCGAGTGCGACGACGACCCCCGTACTGTGCTGGCCTCCATTGAAGCCAGCGGCGCGAAGCCCGGCATCGCCATCAAGCCCGGCACCCCGGTGGAGGAGCTCTTCCCCTTTGGGGAGCAGCTGCACCACGTGACGGTGATGACCGTGGAGCCCGGTTTCGGCGGCCAGAAGCTCCAGGAGTGGCCCTTGAAGAAGGTGCGCACCCTCAAGGCGCACTTCCCCAACCTGCTTATCGAGGTGGACGGCGGCATCAACCTGGAGAACGCCCACATCGTGCGGGAGGCGGGCACCGACGTGCTCATTGCCGGCACTGCGGTGTTCACCGCCAAGGACCCGGAGCAGGCCATCCAGCAGCTGCGCGGCGAGCCGGTGTAAACACCAAAGCCAAGCCCTTGCCATACAATGGAGTAAAACCCAGGAAGCGAGGTGCTGCACGTGCGATTGAAACGGCCGGCGCAGCCCCTTGTGTTTCAGTTCCAAAGGGCGGGCGGCCTGGGCGCCGCGGTGGCGTGCCTGTACCAGGCCT
>FR893624.1:688-6811 GCA_000435395.1 Firmicutes bacterium CAG:94 | reverse complement strand
GCGAGGTGACCTTTGAGCGCAAGCCCACCTTCAAGATGGTGGACACCTGCGCCGGCGAGTTCGCCGCCCACACCCCCTACTTCTACGCCACCTACGACACCGAGGAAGCCGGCGGCGAGGACGAGGCTTTGGAGTTCATCGGCGAAAACCGGGAGAAGCAGACCGTCATCGTACTGGGCTCCGGCCCCATCCGCATCGGCCAGGGCATCGAGTTCGACTACGCCAGCGTTCACTGCGTCATGTCCCTGCGGCAGCTGGGGTACGAGGTGGTCATCATCAACAACAACCCGGAGACCGTGTCCACCGACTTCGACACCGGCGACCGGCTGTACTTTGAGCCCCTGTCCCCCGAGGACGTGCTGGACATCATCAACATCGAGAAGCCCATCGGCGTGGTGGTGGCTTTTGGCGGCCAGACGGCCATCAAGCTGACCAAGACCCTGGCCCAGCACAACATCCCCATTCTGGGCTCCTCCGCTGACACCATCGACATGGCCGAGGACCGGGAGCGGTTTGACGCGCTGCTGGAGCGCTCCGGCATCAAGCGGCCCAAGGGCCACACCATCATGACCACCGAGGAGGCCCTCACCGCCGCCCGGGAGCTGGGCTACCCCGTGCTCATGCGCCCCAGCTACGTGTTGGGCGGCCAGAACATGATTATCGCCTACTGCGACGAGGACATCGAGGAGTACATGGCCATCATCCTCTCCCACAAGCAGGATAACCCGGTGCTCATCGACAAGTACCTCTCCGGCATGGAGATTGAGGTGGACGCCATCTGCGACGGCGAGAACATCCTCATCCCCGGCATTATGGAGCACGTGGAGCGCACGGGCATCCACTCCGGCGACAGCATCGCCGTGTACCCCGCCTCGGACATCGACGACGACATGAGCGCCAAGATCGTGGCCACCACCGAGACCCTCTGCCGGGAGCTCAACGCCCTGGGGCTCATCAACCTCCAGTACATCCTCATGGATGGGGAGATCTACGTCATCGAGGTGAACCCCCGGGCCTCCCGCACCGTGCCCTACATCAGCAAGGTGACCGGCGTGCCCATGTGCGACCTGGCCACCAAGGTGAGCCTGGGCTACAAGCTGGTAGACCTGGGCTTTGGCACGGGCCTGTACAAGCCCTCCCCCTATGTGGCGGTGAAGGTGCCGGTGTTCTCCTTTGAGAAGCTCACCGACGTGGACACCCACCTGGGGCCGGAGATGAAGTCCACCGGCGAGGTGCTGGGCATTGGCAACAACCTGGAAGAAGCCCTGTACAAGGGCCTGATCGCCTCCGGCCACAAGATGACCAAGGGCGGCGGCGTGTTCATCACCGTGCGGGACCAGGACAAGCCGGAAATCGGCGAGATCGCCAAGAAGTTCGACAAGATGGGCTTTGCCATCTACGCCACCACCGGCACCGCCATGGTGCTGGCCAAGGTGGGCCTCTCCGTGAAGATTGTGGACAAGATCCACGAGAGCTCCGTCAACACCATCACCTTGCTGGAAAGCGGCAAGGTCAACTATGTCATCTCCACCTCCGCCAAGGGCCGCAACCCCGCCCGGGACAGCGTGAAGATCCGCCGCAAGGCAAGCCTGCTGGGCATCCCCTGCCTGACGGCTTTGGACACGGCCAACGCTCTGGCCGACTCCCTGATGAGCCGCTACACCCCGGAGAACACGGAGATTATCGACATCAACAACTTGAAGGAGCGCAAGCAGAAGCTGAAGTTCACCAAGATGTCCGCCTGCTCCAACGACTATATCTATATCAACCTCTTCGACAAGGAGAACACCGTGTCCTCCCCCGAGTTCCTGTCCATCTTCCTCTCGGACCGGCACAACGGCGTGGGCGGCGACGGCGTCATCCTCATCTGCCCCAGCGACGTGGCCGACGCCCAGATGCGCATGTTCAACCTGGACGGCAGCGAGGGCATGATGTGCGGCAACGGCATCCGCTGCGTGGCCAAGTACCTCTTTGACAACGGCATCGCCAAGGGCCAAAAGGTGGGCGAGGGCCGGCATGTCCTCCACATCGACACCAAGTCCGGCGCGAAGGAGTGCACCGTCATCACCAAGAACGGCCTGGTCTCCAAGGTCACGGTGGACATGGGCAAGGCCGAGCTGGCCCCGGAGAAGGTCCCCGTCCGGCTGGAAGGGGAGAAGGTGGTCAACAAGCCTATCTCCATTGGCGGCAACGTGTACCGCATCACCTGCTGCTCCATGGGCAACCCCCACTGCACCGTGTTTGTGCCCTCTGTGGACAAGCTGGATTTGGAGGATTTGGGGCCCAAGTTCGAGCACGACCCCATGTTCCCCGACCGGGTCAACGTGGAGTTTGTGGAGGTCATTGACCAGCACACCTTAAAGGCCCGCATCTGGGAGCGCGGCAGCGGCGAGACCATGGCCTGCGGCACAGGCACCTGCGCCGCCGTGGTGGCCGCCACCCTCAACGGCTACTGCGAGAAGGGCAAGGATATCCGCGTCATCCTCAAGGGCGGCGAGCTGAAAATCCACTACACCGACGAGCGCGTCCTGATGACCGGCAAGGCCGAGAAGGTCTACGACGGCGTGGTAGAGGTGTAACCCTCCCGTAAAATGCAACAGCACAAAGGACTTTCCCGCGCCTTGGAAAGTCCTTTGTGGATTTATCAACATGACACCAAGGAAAGGGGAACGCTATGGGCAATTTGCGCTTTACCAAAATGCACGGCTGCGGCAACGACTACATCTATATCAACTGCTTTGAGGAGCAGGTGGAGGACCCGGCGGCTTTGGCTGTCCGCCTCTCCGACCGGCACAAGGGCATTGGGGGCGACGGGGTGATCCTCATCTGCCCCAGCGGCGTGGCCGACGCCAAAATGCGCATGTTCAACCTGGACGGCAGCGAGGGCAAAATGTGCGGCAACGGCATCCGCTGCGTGGCAAAGTACGTCTTTGACCACCGCATCGCCCACAAGGAGGAGCTGCGCATCGAAACCCTCAGCGGCATAAAGACCTGCCGCGTCCACGCGGAAAACGGCCAGGCTGTGTCTATCACCGTGGACATGGGCGACGCCATCCTCACCCCGGGGGAAATCCCGGTGGCGCTGCCCGGGGAGCGGGTGGTGGGCCAGAACGTGGAGGTGGCCGGGGGGATTTACGAAATCACCTGCGTTTCCATGGGAAACCCCCACTGCGTCATCTTCGGCGAGGATCCCGACGGGCTGGACCTGCCGGAAATCGGCCCCCTGTTTGAGCACGACCCCCTGTTCCCCCAGGGGGTGAACACCGAGTTCATCCAGGTGCTGGACAGCCGCACCTTGAAGATGCGGGTGTGGGAGCGTGGCAGCGGCGAGACCATGGCCTGCGGCACCGGCGCCTGCGCCAGCGCGGTGGCGGCCATCCTCTGCGGCCGCTGCAAAGAAGGGGAGGACATTGTGGTAAAGCTGCGCGGCGGGGATTTGACCATCCGCGTGGAGGGCAGCCGCGTGTGGATGACCGGCGAAGCCGTCACCGTGTTTGAGGGCACGGTAAACGTATAAAGGATACAAGGAGGGAATTGGAATTGGCTAAGTTTATTTTTGTCACCGGGGGCGTTGTCTCCGGCTTGGGGAAGGGCATCACCGCCGCCAGCCTGGGCCGCCTGCTCAAGGCCCGGGGCCTGAAGGTGGCCGCCCAAAAGCTGGACCCCTACATCAACGTGGACCCCGGCACCATGAGCCCCTATCAGCACGGGGAGGTGTACGTCACCGAGGACGGCCTGGAGACCGACCTGGATTTGGGCCACTACGAGCGGTTCATCGACGAGGATTTGAACAAGTTCTCCAACCTGACCACCGGCAAGGTCTACTGGAACGTGCTGAACAAGGAGCGCCGGGGCGAGTATTTGGGAGAGACCATCCAGGTCATCCCCCACATCACCTCGGAGATCAAGAGCTTTATCTACAGCGTGGGGCAGAAGTCCAACGCTGACGTGGTCATCACGGAAATCGGCGGCACCGCCGGCGACATTGAGAGCCAGCCCTTCCTGGAGGCCATCCGCCAGGTGGCCCAAGAGGTGGGGGAGGAAAATTCCCTGTTCATCCACGTCACGCTGGTGCCCTATTTGAAAAGCTCCGGGGAGCACAAGTCCAAGCCCACCCAGCACTCGGTCAAGGAGCTGCAGAGCATGGGCATCAAGCCGGACATCATCGTGCTGCGCACCGACGAGCCCATCACCGACCCCAGCATCTTCCACAAGATCGCCCTGTTCTGCAACGTGCGGCCCGACTGCGTCATTGAGAACCTGACCATCCCCGTGCTGTACGAGGCGCCCATCATGCTGGAGAAAAGCCACTTCTCCGAGATTGTCTGCCGGGAGCTGTGCCTGGAAACCCCCGAGCCGGACATGAGCGAGTGGCTCCACATGGTGGACAAGATCCGCAGCCGGAAGAAGCTGGTGCGCATCGCCTTGGTGGGCAAGTACGTGAAGCTCCACGACGCCTACCTCTCCGTGATGGAGGCCCTGCGCCACGCGGGCTACGACCACAGCGCCCGGGTGGAGATAGACTGGGTGGACTCCGAGACCCTCACCGAGGAGAACGTGGCCTCCCGCCTGGGGGACGCCGACGGCGTCATCATCCCCGGCGGCTTTGGCAACCGGGGCATCGAGGGCATGGTGCTGGCCGCCAAGTACGCCCGGGAGAGCAACGTGCCCTACCTGGGCATCTGCCTGGGGATGCAGATCGCCGTCATCGAGTTCTGCCGGAATGTCTGCGGCATCAAGGACGCCAACTCCGGCGAGTTTGACGAGTACGGCCTGCACAAGGTCATCGACTTTATGCCCGACCAGAACAAGAACATCAACAAGGGCGGCACCCTGCGCCTGGGCAGCTACCCCTGCCAAATCAAGCCCGGCACCAGGATGATGGCGTGCTACGGCAAGGACTTGATCCACGAGCGCCACCGCCACCGCTACGAGTTCAACAACGACTACCGGGAGACGGTGGAAGCTGCGGGCATGGTCATCAGCGGCACCAGCCCCGACGGCCGCATTGTGGAAACGGTAGAGCTGCCCCAGAACAGCTTCTTCGTGGCGGGGCAGTTCCACCCCGAGTTCAAGTCCCGGCCCAACCGCGCCCATCCCCTGTTTAAAGGTTTTATCGGCGCCGCCGTGGCCTACCGGGAAAACCGGGAGAAATAATAAACCTGGCACACCAGGAGAACCAACTATCCTAAGGGAAAGGAACGAGAAAAGATGAAGCTGAACGGCAATTTCCAGAACCTGCAGCAGACCTACCTGTTTGTCACCATCGCCAAGAAGGTGGCCGCCTACACCCAGGAGCACCCCGACAACAAGATTATCAAAATGGGCATTGGCGACGTGACCATGCCCCTGGCCCCCGCCGTCATTGAGGCCATGCACCAGGCCACCGAGGAGCAGGCCCACAAGGAGACCTTCCACGGCTACTCCCCCGACAGCGACGGCTACCCCTTCCTGCGGGAGGCCATCGCCAACTACTACAAGAACTTCGGCGTGGACATGGACCCCTCCGAGGTGTTTGTGGGCGACGGCGCCAAGAGCGACGTGGGCAACATTGTGGATTTGTTCGATGTGGACAACACCGTGCTGGTGCCCGACCCGGTGTACCCTGTGTATGTGGACACCAACATCATCTCCGGCCGGAACATCGCCTACATGGACGCCAACGAGCAAAACGGCTTTTTGCCCCTGCCCGACGAGAGCGTGCAGGCGGACATCATCTACCTGTGCTCCCCCAACAACCCCACCGGCGCCACCTACAACAAGGAGCAGCTGCAGGCCTGGGTGGACTACGCCCTGGAGCAGAAGGCCGTCATCCTCTTTGACGCCGCCTACGAGGCCTTTATCACCCAGCCGGGCCTGCCCCACAGCATCTTTGAAATCCCCGGGGCGGAGAAGTGCGCCATTGAGTTCTGCTCCTTCTCCAAGACCGCCGGCTTTACCGGCATGCGCTGCGGCTACACCGTCATCCGCAAGGAGCTGGTGATGGACGGCGTGCAGGTCTCCAAGCTGTGGCAGCGCCGCCAGGGCTGCAAGTTCAACGGCACCAGCTACATCACCCAGCGGGCCGCCGCCGCGGTGTTCACCGCAGAGGGCCAGAAGCAGATTCGGGAGACCATCGCCTAC
>FR893624.1:0-633 GCA_000435395.1 Firmicutes bacterium CAG:94 | reverse complement strand
GGACGCCTTTACCAAGATGGGCGTGTGGTTCACCGGCGGCACCAACTCCCCCTATATCTGGCTGAAGTGCCCGGACGGCATGGGCAGCTGGGAGTACTTTGACTACCTGCTGCACAACGCGGAGATTGTGGGCACCCCCGGCGAGGGCTTTGGCAAGAACGGCGAGGGCTACTTCCGCCTGACCGCCTTTGGCGACGCCCAGAAGACCGTGGAGGCCATGGAGCGCATCCAAGGGTTGAAAAAATAAGGGGAACCAGTGCCCGGGTAGGCCGAGCGAAGCGAGCGTAAAAGTTTTGCCAGCTTTTTCAAAAGCTGCGGGGTGTGGGGCAGCGCCCCACGGTCTTGCTCTTACTAGGCGCGCAGCGCATGAGAAAAAACTAGGGAAACAGCGAAGCGCCTTTCCCGGCCGGTAGCGCCTTGCCCTCTCAGTCACGGCTGCCGCCGTGCCAGCTCTCCCGAAGGGAGAGCAAAGTAGGTGCGCTGCCAAAAGCTTGCACAAAGCCAAGTCTCGCCTCCCCCTTTGGGGGAGGTGTCATGCCAGAGGCATGACGGAGAGGGCAAGCGGCCAGCGGCTCGCACGCAGTTGCCCTAGGGCCGAAGATGAGAAAATGAGACACAATGGCTAAAAACCCA
>FR893623.1 GCA_000435395.1 Firmicutes bacterium CAG:94 | reverse complement strand
ACCTCTGTAATGCGCAGAGTTCCCGCCTGAGCGGGATTTTCCAGCTCTTGGGTGAGCTGAGAGAACGTCTCCTGGAGAAGAGCGCGCAGCTTTTCCGGGGAGCAGCCCTCATAGCAGAAGCGGACAGCGGCGGTTTCCGGTACGATGTTTTCCGCCACGCCGCCCTCCAAGGCGAACAGGCGAAGGGTGGCTCCAGCTTCAGAGACAGCCCGCAACAGCCGGGCCAATAGTTTCACCGCGTTGCCCTGCTCCTGGTGAGGGACGCCTTGATACACGTTGGTGGAAACATCCCGCACCTCTACTTGGACTGCCGCGCCGGAGGCGGACTCCCAGCGTAGGGTCTTTTCGCACTTGACAAGGTCGCTGCGGAAACTGGATACATAGGTGTTGGTGTCCTCGCAGCCATCTAAGCTGATCAGCCGCTTGCCTTGCAGTTTCGACACGTCCAAAGCTTCGGCGCCGTAACAGCCATTCTCCTCTTGGGCGGTGAACAGGCACTCTACCGGGCTGTATTCCCAAGAGGGGAAGGCGGCGCAGGCTATTCAACAGGAGCATGTGGGAATCTTTCA
>FR893622.1 GCA_000435395.1 Firmicutes bacterium CAG:94 | reverse complement strand
CTGATCCAGCCAGTCCTCTATGTTCGCCGGAATGCTGCTGTCCGCATGGTAGGCCTTTTTTCTTTATCCCAGCCGCTGCAAGTAGTATCACAGTGCAGCTTCCGGCGAAAGAATCCTGGTTCGCGCAAAATCTTTTATTGTAGGCTGCTTCACTTTTCGGAACAACCCTTTTGGGATATTATTGCCATCATGGAAATTTTGAAAATAGACAAGAGGTTTTCTAAAACTGTCTCTTTGTCATAGGCATCCCGGCTTTTGATCCACTCCATCAAAAGGCCTGCCGAGGCCTCCGTATAAAAGGTGGCCAGATATTTTTTGAAGCCTGGATCAAGCCGAACACCCAACTCTGTTTCTCCTTGACTGATAGCTCCATCCAGTACAGAAAAAAGGTCATTGTAGAAAAAACGCTTAATTTCTTCGTAACCCATAGAGTCAAATGCACCGTTGATGAGGTGCTTGTTTTCATCCACATACTCCATTACAAAGCGGAGGGCCTCCTCCGTGTCCACCACCAGGTCAAAATTCTTTACTACGTCAATGGCCTCCTGCTCCAGCATCCACCGGAACAAAGCGTATACATCTTGGAAATGATAATAAAATGTCTTGCGGTTGACCTGACAGGCCTCTGCCAGCTCGCTCACCGTGATTTTGGAAAGCTTCTTTCGTTCCAACGCAGTTTTCAAGGCCGCTGCCAAGGCCTGTTTCGTCCGAAAGGACAGCTCCTCGTTTGTCATATGACTCCCCCTTTTGGTATCAGCTTTTATTATACAGATGTCCCATATCTGATTCAAGGGACAGCCTCGCCTCACTTGTCCGGTATCTTTCCCTCACACATTGTGCGAGAATGTCCCATATCTCCCATCTGACCCCTGATTGACCATTTTCTTTCTTCTAGCCCAGCGGTATACTGGTGGCCGTATTGCAGAAAGGAGCGTTAGTCAATGTGGTTTCAAAAATATAATGTCGCCCTGCAAACACCAATAGGTACCCGGCAAGGGCATATGACGGTCAGTGTACAGGAGCATCAGATCTGCGGGACATTGGATGTTCTAAAGCAGGCAAACCCCTTTAGCGGCACCATCAGCGAAACAGGGGAATGCAGCATCTGCGGTGAACTGACCAGCTTGTTCCGCTCTATCCCCTACCAGGGAACAGGAAATGTCACCCAAGAGGCCCTGTGCCTGCTGCTGCGGGGAAAAAAAGAATCCTTTGTTCTTTCGGGCAGAGCAGGAGCTTCTGCTCTGCCTGAAGAGCGGGAGGGTACCGCATGAAAAAATTTTATCAGACGATTGTAAACAACCCCAAAAAGATATTAGCTTGTTTTCTGTTGTTAGCAGCTATCGGCGCTGTCCTTTCAGGAATGGTCGGGGTCAACTATGATATAAAGGATTACCTCCCGGATGGCACTGCCTCTACCGTTTCCCTGGATGTCATGGAGGAAGAATTTAAGGGTGGCATCCCCAACGCCCGTGTGGCAGTGAAGAATGTTACGATTCCGGAGGCGCTGGAATACAAGGAGAAAATCCTAAGCTGCGAAGGGGTTACAGATGTTATGTGGTTGGATGACGCCGCCAACATTCTGCAGCCCATCGAAACGATGGATACGGATACGGTGGAGACCTATTACAAAGACAATTCCGCTCTTTTTACCGTGACCATTGAGGATGGAAAGCAGGTAGAGGCCATAGACGCAATCCGAAACATCATCGGCGAGGATAATGCCCTCACCGGCGACGCCGTTTCTACGGCGGACGCCACGACCGGGACAGTAAATGAAATCAATATCATCGCCATTGTCGCTATCCTGTTTGTGTTTGTGGTGCTGATTATTACGACCACCTCCTGGGTAGAGCCGGTTTTGGTAATGCTGGGGCTTGGCATTGCTGTTTTAATCAACAACGGCAGCAACTTGATATTCGGAGAAATCTCCTTTGTTACGAATGCGGCGGGGGCCATTTTACAGATAGCCGTATCGCTGGATTATTCGGTTTTCTTAATCCATCGGTTTGAAGAATGCTTGAAGGAAAATCCGAATCCCAAGGAAGCGATGGTGGACGCCTTGTGCAAGTCTACCAGCTCCATCTTATCCAGCGGACTTACCACCGTCATCGGGTTCCTGGCCCTGGCATTCATGCAGTTCAAAATTGGTCCGGACCTGGGGCTTGCACTGGCAAAGGGCGTCGCCATCAGCCTGATTACGGTGTTTACCTTTATGCCTGTACTGATTCTGGCGGCGCAGAAATGGTTGCAAAAATCCCAGCACCGCAGCTTTTTACCCGGCTTCAAGGGGTTTGGACGGGTTGTCTACCGGGTCATGGTTCCTTTGGTTTGTGTATTCGTGGTATTGATCGTGCCGAGCTATCTGGCTTCCAACGCCAACGATTTTTACTATGGCTCATCTCAAATTTACGGTGCAGACACCCGGCTTGGGCAAGATACAGCCACTATTGAGGAAATGTATGGAAAGAGCGACACCTATGTGGCGATGGTGCCCCGCGGAGATCTGGCAACTGAACAAGAGCTGTCCGACGCCCTCCATGACATTCCGCAGGTGAAAAGCATCCTCTCCTATGTGGACACCGTGGGTGCGGAAATTCCCATGGAATATCTGGACGAGGACACCCTTTCCCAGCTTGTTTCTGAAAACTACAGCCGGTTCGTCATTACGGTGGACGCCGATTACGAAGGCGAAGAAACCTTTGAGCTGGTAGAAAACATTCGAAACACCGTCAACACTTACTACCCGGATTCCTATTACCTGGCTGGCAGCGGCGTGAGCACCTATGACCTGATGGATACCATTACAGCAGATACGGTAAAGGTCAACCTGATCGCCATTGGCGCGGTATTCCTTGTGCTTCTGCTGACGATGAAATCCATCTCTCTGCCCGTGATTTTGGTGCTGGCGATTGAGACGGCTGTTTGGATTAACGTAGCGATTCCTTATTTCCAAGGCAACACCGTTTTCTATATCTCTTACTTAATCATCAGCTCCATTCAGTTGGGAGCTACAGTGGATTACGCCATTTTATTCACCGAACGGTATACGGAATTTAGAACCCGGATGTGCAAAAAACAGGCGGTAGTGGAGACGGTAGCGGCGGTAACGCCATCCGTTATGACCTCTGGTACCGTGCTGGCGGTGGTCGGCTTTTTGCTGGGGTATGTGTCAAGCCACGGCATTTTGTCGCAGCTTGGGTTCTTCTTAGGAATCGGCAGCCTACTGTCCCTTTTCATCGTTTTGTTTGTACTGCCCGGACTGTTATATCTGCTGGATGGCGTTATCCAGCATACCACCTTAAATCTGCATTTCTATAAAGTATCCAAGGAGGAAAAGTAACATGAAAATCTTAAAACGCACTTTGCCTGTGGCGCTTGCGAGCCTGCTGATCCTGAATTCAGCAGTTCCGGCTTTGGCTGCCGAAACATCACGTGAAGCGCCTTCAGAAAAAGAAGAAGTTATATACATTACACTGGATGCCGATGGGAAGCTGAAAAACAGTTATGTGGTCAACAGCTTTTCCGGCGGGAACATTACCGACTACGGCGACTATGCTTCCGTGAAAATGCTGAATACCAGCGATCCTATTGAACAGAATGGGGATACCATTACTTTTTCCACATCTGCTCAGAAAGCCTATTACCAGGGAGAATTGACGGATGTGGAAATCCCCTGGAACATTTCCCTGCACTATTACCTGGACGGGAAGGAATACTCTGCGGATGAGATTGCGGGAAAAAGCGGAGAATTGGAGATTCGTTTCCAGATCACAGAGAACACCGCTTGTGACGGCACATTTTTTGAGGATTACGCCCTGCAGGCTTCCTTCACTTTGGACACGGAACAATGCAGTAATATCTCTGCCCCGGACGCCACGATTGCCAATGTTGGCAGCGACAAACAGCTGACCTACACGGTCTTGCCCGGCGAAGGAATTGATACCACCATTACCGCAGATGTAACTGATTTTGAGATGAGCGCTGTTTCTATTAATGGTATTCATCTCAACCTGAATGTGGAGGTGGATGACGCCGAGTTAAAAGATAAAGTGAATGAACTGATTGATGCGGTGGAGCAACTGGACGATGGCGCGGTGGAACTTTCCGACGGTTCTGCAGAACTGTTGGATGGCAGTTCTGAATTGAAGGACGGGGCATCTTCTCTGCAAAGCGGAGTCGCCTCTTTGGATGAGGGCGTGGTCACGCTGCAAAATGGGCTTACCACAGTGCAGAGCGGCCTGGACACCTTAAACGCCCAGTCAGGAACCTTGACCGCCGGTTCTTCGGAATTCAAAACTGCGCTGCTGACCATACAGACAGCGGTCAACTCCATTTCCGTAAGCAATGAGGATTTGACCATGCTGGCAGAGGCCTCCGGCCAAATTAAACAGGCCATCAGCGACCTGTACGATGGCGCGGCCGGCTTGCAGGCAAATCTGGGGTATGCCCAATACAAGGCGCTGATGGCCCAGAACGGCCTGGACATTGACGCACTGCTGGCGGGCAACGCCCAGGCAGTGGAAACCATCCGCCAGTACGAAGCCTTGCTGGAGCAGGTCAGCGGCATACCCGGGTTGGAGGGGCTGGTGGCGCAGTACAAGTCCGGAGTGCTGGGCACTGCCGAGCAGGTGATTGGGTTGCTCAACACCAACAGCGCCGCCATCGGTGGGATGGAGAGTTATCTGGACGGGGTCTCCGCCCAACTGCCGGCCTTGACCGAGGGGCTGGGGGAGCTGAAAACCCAATACGAGGAGTTTGACGCCTCCATCACCCAGCTGGTCAACCTGTTGGGGAACATGACCGGGAACCTCTCGGCCCTGGCGGGCGGTATCAACCAGCTGGTGGCCAGCTATGAGGAGCTGGACGCTGGGCTTGGCGCATACACCCAGGGAGTGGCTCAGATCGTGGCCGGGTACAGCCTGGTGATGGGCGGCGTGTCCTCCCTGGCCCAGGGCAGCAAGGAGCTGGTATCCGGCTCCGGGGAGCTGTACGATGGCACCGTGGAATTGTACGATGGGGTGGCATCCCTGTGTGACGGCGCCCAGGAGATGGCCGACGGCACAGGGGAATTCCGCGCCGAAACAGCGGACATGGACTCTCAAATTGACGAGGAAATCGACAGCCTGCTGGATTCCATCGGCGGTAACATGGACAATCCAGTTTCTTTTGTCTCGAAAAAGAATACCCATGTAGATTCGGTGCAGTTTGTGATTCAGACTGAGGCTATCGAGATCGAACAGACGGACTCTCCACAAGTTCCAGAAAAAGAGGAATCCTCCCTGGGAGAGAAGCTGATGGAACTATTTCGAAAAGACTAACCGCTTCCCTAAAGCGTACACCTAACAGTAATTTTAACCGTTTACGGAATTTAAGCTACCTGGGGCGCTTAGCTGTTGACAATGCCCCGCCTGCCGGGTATAATAAAGACAGAAAGGGCGCTGTTGCAAACTTGTGACGGTTAGCCCCAACTGGTTAACATTTTCGGACAAATGCTAGCCGCTGGTTGCCGCCAGCGGCTAGCACGCTTTTGGGGCTAATGCTATGGCCACCGCCAAAACGATGACCAAGCAAATTGTAAAGCGCAGGGCTTTCGTCCCGCGGTTGTTTCCCATCCGCATCACCCCCTTTCTGCATGGAGTAAAAAGGGAGTGGCTAACCGCCTGTCTGCAACAGACGCCCCGCCGGGAGTAATCCCGGCACTTTTATTATACGGTCTTTGTCGATTCTCGTCAACGTATTTCCTGCTTTTCCGGGGTTTTCCCTCCCTTTTGGGCCCGAAATTTCCTCGCAGCACCAACCTAGCACCGCCCGTTTTGTGACTTGCAGCAGGAACCGTCCAACACCGCCCCTCCCCCGCTCCCTGGTGCTTTCTCCCACATCCACTCCAAAACCGCGTGCCGAGGGGTGAGCGAGCGCCAGTGGCGCTCTGCTGCGAACCGGTCTCGGCTCCCGCCTCGGTCGGTGCTGGGCGCTCCCCACTGGGGAGCAGCACCCCAGCCGGCAGCCGAGACCAAGCCCTTTTGCCACTTCCAAAATAGTCAGGTATCGCTTTTGCGGTGCCTGGCTTTTTCGTTAGTGTGCGGAATGATTTGGCAATGAAGTGCGGCCGCAGGCTAGCGAGTGGTTTTCTACATACAAAAAGCCGCCCATGATGGCGGCGTCACTTCGGGCCAATGTGGCCCGCGGTCACACGAACTCGTCTCTGTCCAGATCGTCAAAGTTTAGGAGGTCAGCTTCTTCGTCCGTGTCCGTTTCTTCCACCTCGTACACCGTGTACTCGTCCTCCGGCTTTACCTGAACAGCACATTCCGGGCAGTATTTGGCCCGGTTGGAGCCGGGGGTGAACAGCGCCCCGCAGACGGCGCACCGCTTGGCGTCCAGGCGGTGGAACAGGGCCGTTTCCAGTTCCTTGTCCAGCGGCAGCACCGCCGCCCGGAGCCACCGGCACAGTAGGGAGTAGGAAATG
>FR893621.1 GCA_000435395.1 Firmicutes bacterium CAG:94 | reverse complement strand
TCCTGTCTATTTTGGCGGGAAGGGGACAGTCAACACCAGTGGCGTGTGCCCCTGGGCCAACAGGTCAGCGGTATCCTGTACAATTAGTTTATTACGTAGGGTATCCCGAATCAAGGCTTCGCAGATTGTGGCATAAGTCATTTTTTCAGTACTGCCTCTCTTTCGCCCTGCATCTCTCAATGGCTTCCTGCGTGTGATCTTTCAGTTTCCGATAGCAATCCCGGCCCTTGTCATAGTCGGGGAGTTGGCGTTTCAAATCCTCCAGCACCTGGCCAGACCCCGAGTATGTGCCACGAACGCATGAAAATGGGCCATAAACCAAACTTCAAAGCAGGGGTTGGAAGCAAATACCTTGTATTGGCAATTTTCCTCAACTTGCAAGAGGTCATATACCTGCTTAGTTCTACTTTCATTGCAGTCAAGATCCAAGATGATGCCGGCGATATCGTCCCCAGCAGAAACGTCGTCTTTCAAGCACTCGCCTTTCAAGGTCTCCAGCATCCCCTGGGGACCGGTTTCTCCTCTGGAAACCACTTTCACCGCATATTTGCTCTCGGGCGTACTGAAATGCCAGAAGTAAAGTTTTTCGGTCTTGTTCTGCCCTTCTGCAATGAGAAGCACCACCGGTTTCCTCTTTCTCTGCGGTTTCCCGCGGCTCTTATCCCGAAAATGCCGCCCACTTTCTTTGGCCATCTCAGAGCCCTCCTTCCGGACGCAGATAGGGAATGGCTCCATACCGGCCAAGCAAGTACCCTTTCTCGATATTCTCGTTTTTTCGCACGGAGAATTCATCTAAAGAGTAGAGTTCCGTGGCTGCAGTATGAGGGTCTTTCTCCACAAAATAAATCTGATCCCGGCGGAACGTATCGAGAGAGAGAAGCGTGGTGTCGTGGGTGGTAAAAATTAACTGGGCATTGGTTTGGTTAATTTCCGGCGTGTGGAATAGCTCTACCAGAAATTGTACCAAAAATGGGTGTAGACTTCGGTCCAGTTCATCGATGACCATGGTTTTTCCTTTCCCAAAGACCTCTTTCAGAATGGGAGAAAGCCAAAAAAGCTGTTTAGTACCCAGAGACTCTTCATTGAGGTCCAGGAAGAATTGTGACCCCTCACCACTTTGGGACTGCACATAATGTCCCGCGTGAATGTGAACCGCTTTTACTTGCCCTTGTGGAACAGGATTTCCCGCTGGGTCTGTAAAGACGATCTCTTTTGTCTGGTTCCCTAAAGGGGTAATATCCACTTGGATATCATCAATGTTGATATCTGCCTGTCGAAGCAGGGAAAGAGTGAACTGCTTTAACTCTCCCTGCTCATCCTGCTCAAAGGCTTGCAGTGCGGTGGGCTGCATGGCCAATTCGGGATTGTAGACATCAATGGCGTTAGCCAACCACTGGTATGCTGGGGCAGTCTTCGTGTTCCCCCAGTTGGTAGCTGTAGCCAGGAAAAGCTTGTTCGGCGTATTCTTTTCCTCGTATTTTGAAAAAGCGCCCTCGTCCGTTTGATTATACATGAATTTCTCCCCTGTCCGCTCGAAAACACGGGAGGGACGGGCACTGGCATAGTAATACAGATACTCCTCATGGACGTGGTCCGCATCGGCTGTAAACCCATAGCGGTAGGGAACCCCATTCTGGGTAACAAAGTAGAACTCGAAAGAGCAGGGGCCCTTCACAGTTTCCTCGGCGAATTTGAACGGAACCATTCCGGGGATCTTCTGCGTGATATTTCTAGTGTCTGAGGTGCGCACCGCCATAATAGCCGCAACAAAGGCCCGGATCACCGCACTTTTGCCTGCGGCGTTTGCGCCGTAAATGGCAGCTGATTTAAGTGCGTCTCTTTTTCCCATATGGGCAAGATTCTCTGGATGAGATTTATCAGAAGAGGGAACCATGCTCAAAATAGCCTCTTCTTTGATGGATTGAAAGTTTATCGCCTTGAACTGCAGTAACATGGTACTTTCACTCCTTCCCCGCTATTAGGATACTCTGAAATCTTCAAATATGCAAGATTAAATTGAGGTTTTTGAAAATTTTTTTCAAAAACGGCGTTTTAATAACGAGATTTATACGAGACTCACCTGTCTGAAAGATATTTTCTGTTACCAGCTTGCCAACCACTATGCTCAGTTTGACAACAAAACGCGAAGTTTGACAACTGTATTGCAGGGTTTGCCAACTAGTTGCCAACTTGAGTTGGCAAACTGCAATCTTCCCTTGCCCTTGAATTTGCAATCGTGTCTATCTCGTGTTCCAGAAATCCCCGCCCTCTATAATGAACCTACAATTTCACAATTGGAGGTTTTGTTTATGGAAATCAACTACAAAAAGCTAGGGAAACGCATTCAATCCGCCAGGAGGGAGACGGGCCTTTCCCAAGAGCAGCTGGCCGAAGCCATTGGAAAATCCCCGTCCGCTGTCAGCACCATAGAGACCGGAAAGAGAGGGGCCAGCCTGGAAACATTGGTCCACATCGCCAATGTGCTGCAGGTATCCGCCGACTATTTGCTGGCCGATCAGCTGCCCCACATCCCCTGGGAGCCTTCCCGGAAATCGCTCTTCTTTTTTCGAAACTGCGAGGAGTGGGAGCTGTCGCTGCTTCAAGAGGTAGAGCTGCGCAAACGCACCCACCAGGGCAAGCCCATCCAGGAGGCCACCGTGCAGAAATATCTGACTGTTGTCTCCGCCGTCCTCAGCGATGCCAAGCGAAATGAAATCATCCAGCGCAACCCCGCCCGGATGATCGATCTGCCAGATACGGAGCACCGGCAGCAGTTCATCCCCACGGATGAGCAGGCACAGTACTTCCTCAACGCCTTGTCCGAGGAGCATATCCTCTACCACGCTTTCTACGTCCTGGCGATTTACACCGGCTGCCGCCGGGGAGAGCTGTGCGCCTTGCGGTGGAGCGACTTCTCCTTTGCGGATCACTACACCTGGAATCTTGTGGTGTCCCGCTCCCGCAGCGTGGTGCCGGGGAAAGGGGTGGTGGAAGGCCCCACCAAGAATGGCTGCAGCCGGTCCATGACCATCTCCTACTACGTAGTCAGCACGCTGTGGAGCCTGTACGACTTCCAGAAGCGCATGGCCAGGGAGAACCACCGGAAGGTCAACCCCTACCTGTTCGCCAACGCCCAGGGAAGTCCGATTCACCCGGACACTTTTACCAAGCACCTACGGAAACTTTTCCAGGAATTGGGCTTCCCCTCTTCTTTCCATCTGCATACCCTGCGCCACTATTTCGTCTCCGCCATGCTCCATGAAGGGGTGGACAAGCAGACTGTGGCGGAGCTGGCGGGCCACGGGGACACCTCTTTCTTGGAGAGGAC
>FR893620.1:6974-7132 GCA_000435395.1 Firmicutes bacterium CAG:94 | reverse complement strand
AGCTGCCTGGCGTCTTGGGGGTGATTTCGGAAATCTGGTTGCCGGAGCTGGGTTCTGTCCCGCTGTGCCACATGACGTCATCGTCGCTGGCTTCGCCCCAGAAAAATCCAATGTGATTGTCGGCCCCGTCCGCGCCAGGGGAGTTGCTCCACCACATG
>FR893620.1:0-6963 GCA_000435395.1 Firmicutes bacterium CAG:94 | reverse complement strand
CAGGGGAGTTGCTCCACCACATCAAGATGATGTCACCTTTCTCGGCCAAGCCACTGGAAAGCAGCTCCTGCTTGGTGCGAAAGGCGTAAGCGCTGATATTGCCGTTTTCGATGAGGTTTTTGTAGTTGGAGGCCCCTGCCAACCAATCGTAAGGCAAGCCGGAGCCGTACTGGTTCACAGGAGTGCGGTGCATGATCTCCATGGTGGTTTCCGCGTCCAGGCCGGCTTTCCGGAGGACGTAGCTGATAAAGCCGGCGCAGTTCATTCCCACGGTGCCGCTGTTGTAGCTCGTGTCGCCGTTGGGAGATTGGGCGTCGCCGCCAACGTAGGGGGTGCCCAAGTAGTAGTTGTCATCCTCGTGGGCCTCCAGTTCCCGGACGATGCTTTCCCGGGTGACGCCCACACTGGTCATGTAGTTCGTGCCGCCCTCTACCTCGGATTTCACCGTATTGAAGGGGTCCTGCGCGTAAAGCACCGGCACATCCCCGGAGCTGTCCGAGATGATGATACTGCCGTTTTCAGATGGGGAGTTTTCTAAGGATTCCCCTCCACTGGGAGCGGAATCCTCTGCCTGAGATTCCTCCGGCTGGCTCTCTACGGTGCTTTCCGTAGGAGGTTCACTGGATACCTCATCGGCGGAAACAGAAAAAGGCAGCGCGCTGAAGCACAGCACCACTGCCAATAGCATTGCGAGTATTCTTTTTTTTGTTTTCATAGTCACGTTCTTCCTTTCTTGGAATCAGACCTATATTTGGGCAAACTTGACGGTGATGTTTCTACCTCCTCCCTCTGCGTTTTTTCTATTTTGCGCGCTTTTCCCTCCTTGCGCGTTTTCTTTCTCTCCAGCAGAAGAGCCTCCAGCTCCGCCCGGTCGGTGGTGATCATCTCCAGCTCCGTTTGAGACGCCTTGATAACCACCGGCACCTTGTTGGAGTTGGAACAGATCAGGGCCTCGCCCCGCTCAAACTGGGTGATGGCGCGCACCTCGCTGCGGGTGAGCTTTAAGGTCTCCTGCACCGTACGTGCCTCGTCCGGCTCCAGGTTCAAGATGATTTTGTTTTTAGAGTTGTTGATGATGGCCCGGCCGTACTTGCCGTCCTCCAAACCGAAGAAGTCGGACAGGTCCTGGGTGGCTGCCACGGCCGCCCCGCCAAAACCCCGGATCACCTTGAAAATCTCCAGGCAGAACTCCGCCGCCATGCGGGTGGAGCTGGCGCCTATCAGCTGCCAAATCTCATCGATGAAGATAGCCTTTTTCCGGGTTCGATCGGCTTTGATCTGGTCCCACACATAGTCCAAAGCGATGAACATGCCCACGGGGAGCAGCTTACCTTTCAACTCGCTCAGGTCCAGCACGATATACTTGTTGCTCAAGTCCACGTTGGTCTGCCGGTTGAAGGATTGGGCCGACCCGGTGACAAACCGGCTGACAATGGCTGCCAGACGCTGGGTCATGGGGTTTTCCAGCAGGTGCTTGTGCAGGTCTCCCAGCACAGGCATCCTCTTCATCTTGGGTGGGAAGTGAGACTTGTCCTCATACACCGAGTCGTTGTCGTGGGTAATGCCGAAGTCCCGGTAGGTCTTGATAAGGGCCTCGTCCAACATCTGCTCCTCCTCGTTGGTCATGTCCGGGATGAGCAGCCCGAAGAACGTCATGAGCTGCTGGATTTTCCGGGCCAGCAGGGAATCCATCTCCCCGTAGGCAATTTCGTCGATGAGCTCCATCTCCGGGGAGGTCACATGGCGGATCTCCATGACGTTGATGCAGTGAGGCGAGCCGGGTGCGATCTTGATGAACTCCCCGCCGATGTGGTTGCAGGCCCGGCGGAACTCGTGGCCCTTGATGGGCGCCACAATAAAGCTTTGGATGCCGCGCATCCGCATCCGCAGGGCCAGCAGCTGCATGGTAAAGGTCTTCCCCGCCCCGGAGGTGCCCAGGAGCACCAAGTTGGCGTTCTTGTGGACCTTGCTGTTGAACAAATCCACAATGCACAGGGAGTTGTTGTTCCGGTTGACCCCCAACAGCACCCCGTTGTCGTCCGACATCTCGAAACTGCAGAAAGGGTAGGTGGAGGCAGCGCCGCTGGTGAGCACGTTCCGCCGGGATTTCTTCTCCAACCCGGGGTCTACCTGCAAAAAGGGCAGCACCGAGCGAAGGGCAGCCTCCTGCTGGAAGTGGCACTCACTCACCTGCATATCCATGGATTTGAGCATATCGGTCATCTGCCGTTTCCTCCACAACAGTTCTTCATAGGTCTGCGCGGACACGGTGATGAAGACACTAAGATAGAACAGGTCCTCGTTGTAATTGGCGATGCCGTTTTTGATGAAATAGCCTGCCTGGATGGAATTTGCCAGCTCCTCGTAGTCGGTGCTGGTGTCCTGCATCCCCTTGAGCTTGGTGCGGTTGAGGCGGATGCGCTGTGCCACTTTGTCGATTGCCCGGCTGCGGTTCTCCCGGCGCAAGTGGATGTCGATGTCGATGCCCTCGCCGGCGTTGATCAGGGCGGACATCCATCCGGCACGCACTCGGCTGGGGTAACCGTTTCCCCGGATGTAGAGAATGGTGTAGTACCGCCCATCCATGATGATGTGGTTGTAGTGGGTGAAATCAATACCTCGGGGCGCCAAAAACTCCACCACGGGGATCTCCGGCACCGGGTCCAGGCCCAAGGTCAGGCCTTGGGATGCCATGGTGTCCAGCACCACCCGGTCCACTCGGGTTTGGAACGGCTCGGTCTGGCAGGAGCGGCGGTTGAAGATTTGGTAGAGGATCTCTGCCGTGGCCTCATCCGGATTCGCGGGCTGGACAATGCCGTTGCCACACTGGAGGAAGTAGGCCCGGGCGGTCTGCTCCGCCCCCTGGAGAGCGCCGTATATTTTGGAATAGTCCCCATCGTCCCGGCCCACCGCTTCATACTGGAAGATGAGAAAGAACCGGCGGGTCAGAGCCTCCCGGCTGCCCACATCCTGGATGAGCCGCAGGTAGTCCTCTCCCAAGGCCCGGCACTGAGGATTTTCCTCCCGGGCCAGCTCCTCCTTCACCAAAGAGATGTGCTTATCCGAATCCGCCCGGCGGGTGATGGTCTTGCACTGCAGGCGGATGGGGGAGATCTTCAGCCAGCTGGCAAAGCTGGAGATGATGTTGAACTGCTCCTCCGAGGAACGGAGGGCAAAGTTGATGGGCTCAATTTCAAGAATCTTTAGGTAGCGGCCGTCGGTGGCCTCCACCATGCCGTCGCGGATGTCCCGGATGGGCAGGAAGGATTGGGCGGATTCCCCTTTAGCCTCCTTTCTTCTTTGCTTTGCGCTTTTCTTTGCCATAGCTGCTTACCCTCCTAAAGTGGAGTTTTCGCCGGTGGGTCCAGAACCGCAGGATGTGCCCCAGGTACTGGAACAGGGAGCCGCCGTCCACCCCCATGAGGGACACCACCCCCAGGGGCAGCAGAGTGACGGTCATGACCACCACCCGGATGGTGCCGGACGTGGGGATCCACAACAGCTCCGGCGCTCCCACCAAAAACAACAGGAACCCGGTCTCCACCGCGTTCCTGGGCTCCACCATGCCCCCCAGCAGCTTGCCGGAATCGGTGTAGTTTGCCGGGATGGCATAGATATTGCTGATTTCTTTTTCTTCCAAGGTTGCACCTCCTCTGATGTAGGCAAGAAAAAAGACGCCCTTCATTAGGACGTCCCCTAGGATTGCTTACTTCTCTTGTTCCTTTTTCTCTTTCAAAGCACGCAAAATGTTTTCTACATTTTCCTCTTTTGTGGCTCCCGGATATTGCTGCTCAAACTCCAGCAGGGATTCTTTCGCCAACCGCTCTTGCTCTCGGTAAACCTGATAAAGTTCTCCTGTTTTGCTATCCTCCAAAATTTGCTCCAGTAAGGCTTGTGAGCCCTGCGGAAGCTTTTCCCAGCCACCATAGAGATCTTCCACAGCTTGGGTGATTTGCCCCATGGTCAATGGCTGACCACGGTTTTCCTGTTCCTGCAAAATTCCCACAATATCGGAAATGTCGTTTTTGTACTGCCTTCCTGCCATAAGCTTCATGGCAACTAGATAGGCGCCGGAAATCGTGCGCACTGTCAGCACATTGGAGAAAGTCTTGTAATAGGTGGAAAAGGCAGCTAGCTTAGGGGAATAGGAAGAAGTCCTGGTAAAGTCTGTGTTGAGCCAACCGTTGGGAAGTCCAAATTTGTCACCTACTCGGTTAACAGCGTCCTTCATAGCGGAGGATGACTGAATAATAGCGTCCACGTCATAGGTGCTGTCTCGAAACCAATAATTTACCAAAATGGCCGCTCCACCAATTAAGGTGAGCTCTGCCTTCATGGCGGTTCCATTGAGCTTGCGAAACTCTTTTCCCAGTTCTCGTAAGCAAATATCCAAGTTCTCTTTTGTAAAGATAAAGTCAGACGACATCGCGCACCTCTCGTTCCACAATGTTGTGGCTCATAAATTCCGGGATAGATTCCCGTTCGCTCTGCTGTAGGAGTGCGGGGTTTTTCGTTACTTTCGCCTCCAGCACCAGGCTGGATGGGTAAAGAACCTGTTTCAACTTGGCGCCGCGCAAATCGCTGTATTGTTCGCAGAGGGGCAGCCCATTCACGCGGGAAAGGTAGTCTACCATTGCCAGCAGGTATAGCGTCTCCGGATACCACCGCTTTTTGTACAGGCGGCGAATTTCGTCGCTTTCCAAGGTTTGAATGAGAAAGTTAATGTCGCCCATATCCTTCACCAGATGGCACACATTGCTTTTAAATACCTCAAAGGAACTGCGCCGCTCTATGGTCTTCTCCATCTGATCTTGGAGCAGGCTTTCCATAGAAACACCCAATGCCTGCGCAATGCGGTACACAGTTCCCGCCGCGCACTTTTCCAAACGGGTCTTGCCGCTGCAGATGTCGATAACCGTGGTTTGGGGCACCCCGCTCTTCTTGGAAAGCTGGTATTTTGTCATTTTTTTCTGTGTGAGTAAACTGTTGAGCGTCATAACTATCCCTCCATCATGATTATATCGGTATACCGATATAATGTCAATAGGATGGCCCAGTTCAGCATGGTTATGCTTGGAAAGGTTCATGGCCACAGCATCAAGCCATAGCCGCGAATCACGGAACTGCCCCGGAGGTAGCTCTTATAGTTGCAGGCATCGTTGCCGGAGTTGCCCTCCACAGTGTAGACGCGGCTTTCGTCCACACCCACCACAATGCCCACATGGTCGGCGTTGCCGGAACCATCCCAGTCGAAGAAGATGGCATCCCCGGGAGCGATATCGGCGCAGTTTCGGTCCCCCCACTGGCCGTGAGATTGGAACCAGGCCATGCCGCCCGAGGTGCAGCCGGAAAACCGGGGTTCGGAAAGCCCCACCTGGGCATAGCACCAGGAGACAAAACAGGCGCACCACTCCACCCGGCTGGAAAAGCCGTACCAACTCCAGTAAGGGTAGCCGCCCACCTGCCCCACCTGGGACAGGGCGATGGCTGCCACCTCTTCCCCGCCTTGGCGGGTACCAGTGCCTCCGCCGATTCCTCCCAACATGGAGCCATACAAAGTCAGCTTTAACGCGGCGGCCATGTTGGTGATAGCCTCCCCACAGGTGATGGTGAAGTCACCGTACATGGCTTCCGGATCCAACTGGAAGGCTTCCAGAATGGCATCCTGGTTCAGAGGGTGGATAGTCGCAGCCAAATAAGAAACGGATTGAGTCTGTGGGCTGCTGGAATCACTATTCTCGCCCTCAGAGCTTGTATCCTGCTCCACCTGTACCTCGGCTGTCTTCACCTCATAAGTGACGGGGAACAGCTTGTCCACCAGGTTGGAGAGCTTCCTTACCATATCCTCCTGGCTGGTACCCAGCTGCTCCATAGAGACGGAGTAGGAGCACAAGACGTAAGCCACATCGTAAGAGGAATCCCCCGCCTGGTCGTCCAAGGCTTCCAGGGAGAGCTCCTGGTCGTAGCCGCCTTCGGCGATGAGGTCGTTGACCCTCTCCAGAGCCGCCTGATGGGCCGCCTCCAGTGTGTCTGCCACTACCCCGGACAGCCTTGTCATAGATTGGGACAGGGTGAGGGGATTCGCCATGTCCGCGCCATTCAGGCCAAAAACTTGGTTGGTCACTATGGTGGGCAGGGATGTGAGGAGCACGATCAAGATGAGGAAAAACAGGCAGATGCACACCAAAATCTTATACAGAGTATGCCGTAAAGACCATGCGGTGGAGAGCACCGCTCCCCAGGGCCCGCCTGCGGCGGTGCCCGCGGCAATCTCGGAAACGGCCTTGCCGCCTTCCACCCCGACCTGTACCAAGGCGGAGGAGGAATTTGCCACACCCGCAGCGGTGCCGGATGCCGCTAATTTTACCCCCTCCTTTCCCAGCTCCTTGGCCGCGTTGACCACATTTCGGGCGGCTTCTCCCCATTGGTCTCCGCCATCGCCGAATTGCTGTTTATCGGGTTCCGACATTCGGCTTCACCCCCTGTCTACGTATTTACTTTTTCTCTCAGTATGCTATAATCAAGGTACGGTCAGATTCATTCTAGAAATGGTTTTACGTCTATCCGACTGTATGTCTTTATGCGGAGGTTCCTGATGAAAAGCCAAAATAATCTCTCCTTAAAACAACAATTGCAAATACTGACACAGAAAAGAGCAAGGGCCAAACGAAACGGTCAGCCTACCCCAAAACTGGACGCCAAAATCGAAAAACTGAAGGGCGAAATGCAAGGCACCTTGAAACTAGCGCCTGCTTCAACACCTTCGGAAAGCAAATATACCAATTACAAGAAGGTTAGCAAATCACCGATGCAAGGCGGTTCTTTTACCCCAAAGTAATCAGCAGTACAAAACCATGCGGGACTCTTATCAAAGGAGTCCCGCTTTGTTATCACCTCCCCTTCTTCCGCGGGGGCTTGGGAGGTTTCCCCGGCCGCCGCTGGGGTTTCTGGTACAGGGTGGAA
>FR893619.1:2277-5128 GCA_000435395.1 Firmicutes bacterium CAG:94 | reverse complement strand
ACGGCAGGGCATCGGTCCTGATCCCCCGTGTGACCATCGAAGCGCTGAACGCCGGCGCGCCCCACCGCATCACCGTGACCCTGCGCGCCGCGCAGTAAAAACTGAAAAGAGCGACAACCTGTGCAATACGGCCATTTTGACGACCGGGCCCGGGAGTACGTCATCACCCGCCCGGACACCCCCGCCCCCTGGGTAAACTATCTCGGCTCGCCGGAATACGGGGCCATCATCTCGAACAATGCGGGCGGGTACAGCTTTGCGCGGTCGGGCGCCAACGGACGCATCCTGCGCTATGTGTTCAACCAGTTCGACCAGCCGGGGCGCTATCTCTACCTGCGGGACGACGACAGCGGCGATTTCTGGTCCGCCTCCTGGCAGCCGGTGGGCAAGGACCTCGCGCACTACCGCAGCCGCTGCTGCCACGGCATGGGCTACACCCGCATGATGGCCGACTACGCCGGTATCTCGTCCGAGGCTACTTACTATGTGCCGGACGGCTGCGCCTATGAGGTGTGGGCGCTGCGGGTGACCAACACCGGCCCCACCCCCCGCCGCCTGACCCTGACCGGCTATGCCGAGTTCACCAACCACAGCAACTACGAGCAGGACCAGGTCAACCTGCAATATTCGCTGTTTATCAGCCGCACGGTGTTCGCCGGCAACCGGCTGACCCAGCAGATCCACGGCAACCTGGACGCCCTGGCCGCTGGCGAGGATGTGGACGACAAACAGGTCACCGAGCGGTTCTTCGGCCTGGCCGGCGCGCCGGTGGCCAGCTACTGCGGTGACAAACAGGCTTTCCTGGGGCGCTACCACAGCTACGGCGACCCGCAGGGGGTGGCCGCCGGGGACCTGGGCAACGTGGACGGCTACAACGAGAACACCTGCGGCGCGCTGTCCTGTGCGGTGACGCTGCAGCCCGGCGAGAGCCGCACCGTGGTGTTTGTGCTGGGCATGCGCCCCTCGGCCGAGGCGGCGCAGATCCTGGCAGCCTACCGCGACCCCGAACCCCGGGTCCGCCAGGAGGTGGAAGCGCTGCGCCAGATGTAGTACGCCCGGTTCGACCACCTGCAGGTCCACACGCCCGATCCGGCCTTTGACACGATGGTCAACACCTGGAACGCCTACAACTGCTTCATCACCTTTGTGTGGTCGCGGGCGGCCTCGCTGATCTACTGCGGGCTGCGCAACGGGTACGGCTACCGGGATACCGTGCAGGACATCCAGGGCATCATCCACCTGGAACCCGAGATGGCCTGCGAAAAGATCCGCTTTATGCTTTCGGCCCAGGTGGACAACGGCGGCGGGCTGCCGCTGGTCAAGTTCACCCACAACCCCGGCCATGAGGACACCCCCGACGACCCTTCCTATGTGAAGGAAACCGGCCACCCGGCCTACCGCGCCGATGACGCACTGTGGCTGTTCCCCACCGTCTATAAATATGTGGCCGAAACCGGCAACCTCGACTTTTTGCAGGAGGTCATCCCCTACGCCAACCGGGGCAGCGCCACGGTGTACGAACATCTCAAGCGGGCAATCCAGTTTTCACTGGATCATCTCGGCCCGCACGGGTTGCCCGCCGGGCTGTATGCCGACTGGAACGACTGCCTGCGCCTGGGCGCCAACGGCGAGTCCAGTTTTGTGGCGATGCAGTTCTATTACGCCCTGTCGATTTTGCGCCGGTTTGCCGGCAAGCTGGGCCAGACGGAGGACAACGCTTGGCTGGACGGCCTGCTGGCGGAATACCGCGGCAAGATCCAGGCCCTCTGCTGGGACGGCGACCGGTACATCCGCGGCTTCACCGAGGCGGGCGAACGCATCGGCGCCGCCGCCGACCCGGAAGCCAACCTCTGGCTCAACCCGCAGAGCTGGGCGGTCATCAGCGGCCTGGCCGATGCGAACCAGGCCGAGGGCGCGATGGACCAGGTCTACACCCGCCTGAACACCCCCTACGGCGCGGTGCTTATGGACCCGCCCTACCATGCCCACGCCTTTGACGGCGCGCTGGCCGTCATCTACAACCCCGGCACCAAGGAAAACGCCGGCATCTTCTCGCAGACGCAGGGGTGGCTGATTCTTGCCGAAGCGCTGCGCGGCCAAGGCCAGCGCGCCTACACCTACTTTGCCGAGAACGCCCCCGCCGCCCAGAACGACCGCGCCAAGGTGCGCCACCTCGAACCCTACTGCTACGGCCAGTTCACCGAAGGGCCGGCCAGCAAACATTTTGGCCGCTCCCAGGTGCACTGGCTGACCGGCACAGCCTCCACCGTCATGGTGGGCTGCGTCGAGGGCATCCTGGGGCTGCGCCCTGACCTGGATGGGCTGCGCCTGGTACCGGCCATCCCCCGCGAATGGACGGGCTTTACAATGGACAAGGATTTCCGCGGCTGCCGGCTGCACATCCGGGTGGAGAATCCCCACCACCGCGAAAGCGGCTTTACCAGCCTGACTGTCAACGGCCGGGAGCTGCCCGACGCCTACATCCCGGCCGCGCTGCTGACCCGCGAAACCGAGGTTTGCCTGATTCTGTGACTCGCAGTAGGCGCCCGCGCTGGATTGGCCTGCGCCCCGTCCATTTTTAACGAACGCTTTTCTCCTTACAACCACAGCGGGAGGCATATTTTCATGCCTCCCGCTGTGCGTTTTTCTATCGGTTGTGGGAACAGCGCCCGTCAGGGCTTATCCGGCCCGGCGGGCGGCTTGCCGCATCCGTCCTGCGTCGGGGCGTCGGGTTCCGACTCGATGTTCCACTCCACCATATAGTATTTGTCCCGGTATTTTTTGGGGGTCATGCCCACCGATTCCTTGAATTGCTGGATAAAATGGCTCTGGGAAGAAAAGGCCAGCCGGA
>FR893619.1:0-2193 GCA_000435395.1 Firmicutes bacterium CAG:94 | reverse complement strand
CGATCTTCCGATCCCGGATGTAGGCGCTGACCGAAACCCCGGTTTCCTTCTTGAACAGGCGGGACAGGTAACTGGCCGAAACGCCCAGGGCGTCGGCCAGGTCCTCGATGGTGATGCGCTCCTTGATGTGGGAATAGATATACTCCCTGCAGGCGTTGATATGTTTGGAATTGGCGTTGCTGTGCCGGTATTTGCGCATCCTTTCGGTGTAGTCCATCACCATCTCGTCGTGCAGGCGGCAGACCTCCGACTCGGTATGGATATCGTCCAGCTGCCGGATATAAAAATCGCTGAGCCGGAAAGCCTGCTCCAGCTCCATGCCGTATTGCCGGCACATCCGGGTGATCATCGCGGTGGTGACCACAAAGTGGTATTTCATGTTGGTCACCGGGTTGCGGGACAAAACGCCCACCCCCTCCTGATCTTCAAACCGGGCCTGCTCACAGTTGCGGCGCACTGTCTCCACATCGCCGTTGGCCACCGCCCGGTAAAACAAAAATTCCTCGGTCGGCTCCCGGTGGAAGTCCTCGTCGATGTCGTCGTTTGCCTCAATCATCAACCATTCATCCTTGTAGCTCATGGTTCTCCACCTCCCTGACTGGTTTTCCACGCTGGAGTGGCGCTACCTGCCATCTGTTAGCCACATTATAGCACAATCCGTGACTGGGGTGGAGAACCAAATGCGTCGATTGCGTAAGACAAGGAAAACCGCTTTGCCGCCCGCCACCCGTGCCTCCGGCACAAAGCCCTGGTCCAGCCAGTTAGACAGGTGGAATCGGCTGAGGGAATCATCCAGCGGCGCCTCGATGGACAGCCGCGGGCAGCAGACTTTGCAGAAAGCCAGCATGTGCCCGGAGGCACCTGCAAAATGGGGATCAGTATAGGCCCCCGCATGGTGGCGCGGGGTAACGGCGTGGAGGCCGCTGTCTTCGCGCCGCCTTTTCGTTTGCTAGCGGCAGGATAGGGCGTCCGGAGCGTAGAGCTGCAAAACGAACCAGGCCCCGGGGCGGCCGTTGGCTTCCATCAGAAAGCACTGCCCGGCGGTGATCCAGCCGACGAGGGACTGTGTCGGGGCTTCGAGTTGGATGAGCTCTGAAACTTCTTACAAAATACGTTGGAACAAGCAGTTGGTGTCCCCGGCTGTTTTATTGCTTTTGGTTCACAATTTTTCAGGTCACATGAAAAGGAAAAGGCAACGCAACCAACAGGTCGCACCGCCTTTTTGTTACAGCGCATGTTCTTGTTCCCGTCTGCGGGCAGGCTGCAACATAGATTTGCATTTTTGCTTCGCCAGTTGGCGGGCTGCGTATTCTTCCACCGAATCGTTGGTCAGGCGCATTTGCGCCCGTTTGGCGTCCATCCACCGCAGCGGCGAATATTTCTCGCCAAACACCTGCTCCAGCTTTTCGTTGGCGGCTGCTTCCTGTCCGGGCCGGATGGACTGCCGGGCCTCGTACAGTTCCACCGGGTCAAGGCCGGCGGTCTTCGATTTTGCCTCGGCGTACTCATGCAGCGCGGTTTCCAGTTCGACGGAATATTTCTGCTCCTGCTCGTCCAATTTTTCCAGGTTGGATTCCAGTACGGCGATGTCTTTGCGGAAGGTTTCAGCCCCGGCGTCCTCGGCATAGTCAAACTGCTGCAACAGCAACGCCTTTTCAGAGCGCAGTTCCTCCAAATCTTCAGTCAACGCCGCAATCTTAGCGGCCAGTTCTTTGTGCTTGAACACCTGCCATGCGGGCAGAGACTTTTTCTCGGCTTTCACAGTTTTGCGCTCCCTGCTTTTCTCCTTGATCTGCTGCGCCAAATTTGGCGGCACTTTTCCTCCGCAGCCAGTTCTTCCTCGGTGGGTTCGGGCATGGGCACTTCAAATTTCCCGATAAAGTTCAGATAAATCTTAATTTCCTGCACCCGTTCCCCGGTGCTTCTGTCCGGGGCATGGATCAGAATTTTCTCCACAAATTCATGGATCATGGGGGCGGTCAGCTCGGTGAAATCCGTATATTTCTGCGCCAGCGCCAGAAAGTGGCTGGCACGGTCCGTGTCCTCAAGGAACTGATCCAGCTGTGCCTGCTCGGAGGCAAGCAGCTGTTCCAGCTCCGCCTGTTCTTTTTCATATTCCGCACACAGCAGCTCAAACCGTTTTTCCTCCAATTTGCCCATGGCATAGGTTTCATACAGCTTTTTAATCAGCAC